>JBAYIZ010000029.1:0-2546 GCA_041665405.1 Candidatus Magasanikiibacteriota bacterium | reverse complement strand
TGGAAACAGTACCAGTGAATTCCAAAAAGCGATCAGCTAGAGTAGATTTGCCGTGGTCGATATGAGCGATGATACAGAAGTTTCGTAAATTATCATTCATAAAATAATTTCGGCTTATTCATTAGTTTCGATAATTTCAGTGGCGTTGATATTGCGTAGTTTCAGCCAACGTTTGGAGAAGCTTTCCTTTAGTTGCATAAACTCTGGCACCCTTAATATATAGCATAAGAAGAAGTAAACAACAATACCAGTGATGCCGGCGATAAGACCCTGTCCAAAAATACCCCAGAAATAATCTTGGTTTAATAATTTTGCCAACGGATATTTTAAACCTTGAACGACAATACCCATCGCCAAACTGGCCAATGAAATTCGATAAATCAAAGGTAATATTGACGACTCGTCTAAAGTTTTTGTTTCAGATCTGAGATATATCCACAATAAAATTAAATTAATAGTAACTCCAATCGAAGAGGCGAGGGCTAATCCCGGCGCTCCCAATGGTTTCATTAATAATAAGGCGGCAATAATACTAATTAATTCTGAAAATATTCCGATAATAAAAGGTGTCTTGGTGTTGGATAAAGCAAAAAATGCGCGCGAGAGGACAGGAATCAAGGCTTGGGCAATCAAACCAAGTGAGAAAAATGCCAAAGCATTGGCAGTGTTTATGGTTGCATTCCAATCAAACTGGCCACTTCCCAAAATCACACGGACAATTTGCGCGCGTAATAACAAAATAAGAATAGAGGAAGGAATAATCAAAAATAATATTTGACGAATGACTCCACTCAAGTGTGAGACAAATTGTGGCATGTCATTTTCTGCCGCCGCGGAAGACAAAAGCGGAAAAATTGCCAGCGCAAATGGAATGGCCAAAACCCCAACCGGTACAGCTTGCAAATTGTTGGCATAATTGTATACAGCGATACTGCCTACCGGCAAAAACGAAGCGAGCATTGTAATAATAATTTGATTCAATTGAGTAATACCCAGACCCAATGTACGAGGTATCATTAATTTACCGATAGTATTAGTATCTTTGTCTTTGATGTCAAAACTAAAATGAAAACGCCAGCCAACCTGCCAAGTGCCATATATCTGAATGATACAATGTATAAACGCACCAAGCACTACACCCCAGGCCAAACCATTTTCTCCCATTAGACGGACCAATACAGTCGCCCCAAAAATGATTCCAAAGTTGTAAAATATTGGCGCAATCGCATACAGCACAAAACGTCGCATGGATTGCAGTACTCCACCCATGATCATAGAAATGCCTAAAAAGAGTGGAGACAAAAACATGATGCGAGTAAAAGAAATTACTCGAGCCAAATTTTCACCATGAAATCCATGGGCAATTATCTTATTTAATGATGGGGTAAAAATTATCCCTAGTGAACACAACACAATCAGCGAAAGTCCCAAAATATTTATAATATTGTTGGTCAGATGCCAAGCACGTTTGTTGTTATCTTTTTCGCTTAATAATTTGGTAAAAGTAGGAATAAAGCCGGCGGTAAGCGCGCCTACTATCAATAAATTATAAACCAAGTCAGGAATTTTGAAAGCCGCATAATATGTATCCATCACCGGACCAGCTCCATAGTAGTGGGCCAAAACTCGGTCACGAATTATTCCCACCAAACGAGATAACAAAGTAGCGCCAGATAAAATAATGGCCGCTCCAGTAATGGTCTTGGATTGAGAGTTTAAAATTTTTAACATTATTGTTTTGGTAAATTCAAAGTCAGAATCATATAATCGGTGCCGGATTTATTTTCTTCGTTTACTTGCGCAAAAATCGATCCATCCAAGCCGTCTTCACGGCTAAATGAAAATTGTTGAACTGTCTTACCAGCAGATTCAATGTCAATTTTAAAATTTTTCTTTTTTAATTCTTTTTTATAATATCCAATCACAAAGTCTGGATTGGCGTTGATACCACGCCACTCGATTTGAACACTATCGCGATAGTCACCCTTGGGCGTGGAAACAGCATTCCAGATAGATTGGAAAGATCCGCCGCCAGTGGAATTATCGGAATTGTAAAATATCGGCGCTAATACTATTTTTGGCAATATGGTGGCTATTCCTAATCCACGTTCTTTATAGCGGGCTGAAATCATGGAGATGCTTTCGATGTTGTCTTTATCGTAAATAGGGATATCGGCTGGAAAATTGCTAGGAACGCTACTACTGGTTCGTGGCCCCGGGCCAACATAAACGCGAATACTAATGACAGCCGCCACTGCTAAAATTATTAAAAAGAGACAGCTCGTAAAACAAGCTCCCTTCCACGATCTCTTTTTGGTCAATTCTTCTATTGGGGGCTCCACTATTTCAATACTATCGATATTACGACGCATAATTGCTGATTTTAATTGAAATTTTTTAGTAAAGTCAGGAGTCTATCCATAGTCAATATTTTAACATAAAAATATAAGCTTGTATATAGTTTTATTTTGGGGTAAAATGGGTGTTAATAGCGCATTGTAAATATGAATTTTTTTGCGCTCAGACTTGTGTCGAATTTATCACTA
>JBAYIZ010000028.1:0-2900 GCA_041665405.1 Candidatus Magasanikiibacteriota bacterium | reverse complement strand
GTTGAATAAACGAACCAATGCCAAATCTACCGGCAACTTACTCAATGAATTATAAACCGTACCCCACTTTTCACGCTTACCACGACCCAACATTAAAATTGGCTGTATAAATAGAAATCTAAGCAACGGTAAAATATCTACCCATGAAATCAACGCTACTGTCCCTACAGCCGCCACACCAACTGCGGTCGGCGCCACTACAGTGTTGGCAACTTGCTTGACTTCTGGATTAGCGGCTATCTCTTGGACCACAGTGGTAGCATCTTCCACCTGTTTTACGGCCAAAGCAGTCACTACTGAAGTTTTTTGTGCAATATTTTTGGCAACATTGCCAATGTTTTTGGCTACCGAGGCATTTGGGTCAATAACATCCAAAATTTTTGGCGGAATAGACAGTAGACTAATTGATGTATTTATTATACTATTATTAACATTAAAAAACTGCCCGCTATATTCATAAAAACCATCCTTTGTCGCAGTAATATAATATCTTCCATTTGGCACCATCCAACCAATCAGGGCATCGCCATTGGTGATTTGAGGGTTTTTTTGGCCAAAAATTGAAGCAAGAAAACTGTCCCCATTTTCCTTGTGAAGTCTTACCTCAACACCTGCCAAACTACTATTTTTATCGCCAGTGACTTGCCCCAAATTTACGGCTTGAAAATTTATACCAATAGAATCAAACTGATCAGCACCATAATTTATTTCTACGAATGCCTGACTCGTGCCATTTTGCGGGAACAAAATATCTGCATAATATGTATTATTGTTAACATCTAACTCAAACTTATATTGATCGGTATCACCAACTCTTAAAATTAAACTCTTTGGTTCACCAATTAATGACGATTTTTTTATTCCGACACTTAAATTACTGCCCGCCAAACCAGAAACTGTTTGATCTTTTACAAACAATTCAATTTGGCGACTACCAGAAAAGAATTTTAATTTGTCCAAAGTTAATTTTTCAAACTCGGGAACTGTGGCGGTGGGTGGACTATATTCGTCTGTGTCTTGAGCACCAGCACACCCATTATCAGCAGGAAAATCTATCAGGCCATCACCATCATTATCTTTTCCATCACCACATACAGGAACTGTCTCAGTTGGGATAGTAGTCGTAGGCACTTCGGTTTTCTTACAATATACATCGCTTACACAAGTTGGATCGGCACAGTCTATTCTGCTGTCGTTATTGTTGTCTATATTATCATTACATATTTCCGTCGGCACCACAGTTATAGTACTTGTTCTAGTGACACCGTTGCTAAAATATTGAGATGTGTTTGCTGAAAAAATTGTATAATAATAAACAAAACCTGTTAGCGCGGAATTATCAGTAAACGTTTCAAGGTCACCTTCATATATTTTTCCAACATCATTTGGCCCCACTACTGGATTATTTATTCTTCTCAAAATTCTAACTTTTTCAAAGTCAGGATTAAAATTTAGTGAAGGATTTTTCCAAGTCAAAATTAGAGAATCTACTGTCGGTGTGATTGCAAAATTTGAAACATCTGGCACGTTTGTATTCGGCAAAGTATTGAATTGTAATATCGCCGTACTCGTACTATACAAACCAAGATAGGTCGCAATCACCTGAAAATTATATAATGTGTTTGGTGATAGTGACGGAATCGTAACTGAATAATCTGAGCTAGGAACCAAACCACCAATCACACTTCCGTCCAAACTTACTTTTCCAAAATTTATTTGCGCGGTCGTATTTTTATCTGTTTTGATGGTTACTACTGCTGAACTTATTCCAGGAGTAACAACTACATTTATAATCGTTGGGCCAGAGGCCGCTTGGACTTCAGTCGCGGTTTTGAAACTTCCAGTAGAACTAACTGAATTTCCACTCGTATCTGAAGCCGAGATTATAAACGTATAAATGGTGCTTGTACTTAAACCAGACAAATTTACACTATAATTTTCTCCTTGCGCTGTCGGCACAGCCATTACAAGTGGTGAACCGTAGCCTAATGTCACCGAACTCAACCCCTTGTCATCGGTAGTTTTCCAACTGATTGAAGCTGTTGTATATGAAGTACTAGATGAAATAGCTGAGATAATTGGCTTAACAACATCCAGAACAACACCAATATCTAATGTTTTGAAACTTCCAGTAAATATTGCACTATTCCCACTAGAATCTATGGCGGTAATTTTATAATTATATACTGTGTTGGCGTCCAACGTGGATAAACTTACATTGTTGTTTCCAACAACTACCCCGATTGTTCCATATGATAGATCCTTGCCGTACCCAAAACTTACTGATTGTATGGCGACATTATCACTTGCCGTCCACGTCACAGACGCGGTAGTTTGGGTGGTACTAGATGCGACACCTGTGATAGTGGGTTGTGTGGTATCTGGTACAGAACCACCACCTCCGCCACCACTACCACCGTCACCGGAACTTGGCACTGTTACCTGTACCGTAATATTTGAATTATCCGTTGCGGCCTTTACAGAATAAAAAAATAATCCGTTCAATAATATAACGACCGATAATAACAATATTTTTTTATTCCACTGCTTCATGTTTTTTCTTTCTATATATAAGCACCGATAACAATCCTACTACAACCACGCCCACCGAAAATAAAAACCAAACTGGCCAGTACCAAAAATTTGCACTACCAATTATTTGTTGGTTTGTTAGTCCGTAATTTACTATCATCATAGAATAATATTTTCCCGGCCAAAACATTTTGTCACTAACAGCAGATTTTATTTCGACACTGCGTTTTGATTGAGCGAATATTCTGTTCCCCAAATTTACCGACTGAGAATCTATCATTTGGTTTTGAAAATTATAAGTTTCCATTTGTGCCGTCATAGACAAATCAATGTTGCCACTATTTTTAACTTCTAAAAAATATAAAAGG
>JBAYIZ010000027.1:0-3428 GCA_041665405.1 Candidatus Magasanikiibacteriota bacterium | reverse complement strand
GTCCAGAATAGTTTCCATGGCCAGAGGCATTACCGCGACCAAGTTTTTTGGCAGTATGGCGTGAGCCTTTTGAGGCCTTTAAAGTATGGATGGCTAATTTCATAAAAATTATTTTTTAGTAACTATAGGTCTTGGAGCGGCAACATGTAAAGCTTTTAATGCTTCAAAAGTAGCTTTGATAATAGTAATTTTATTTTTTGTTTTGCCAATAATTTTGGATGATACATTTGGCACACCAGCTAAATCTAACACCACACGTACTGCACCACCAGCGATAATACCAGAACCTCTTGGAGCTGGTTTCAACATTATTTTAGCGGCTTTAAATTTCATATAAACTGGATGTGGAATAGTTTCATTCACAATCGGTACAGTAATCAAATTCTTTTTAGCTTGACGAGTCGCTTTGTCTACGCCGATTTGAACGTCTTTTCCTTTTTCAACGCCAAAACCAACGCGACCCTTACGATCACCGACTACTACCAATGCACGAAAACTCATATGTTTACCACCTTCGGTAACACGAGTAACACGAGCTAGATCCAAAATATTGGAATCAAATTCTGATTTTTCTTGTTGTCTTCCACCTTTCTTGAAATTTTTTTGCATAAATTTATATCAATACATTACAAATTAAAATTCCAAGCCACCAGCACGTGCTCCATCAGCCAAAGCCTGAACACGCCCATGATACTGGTAACCACCGCGATCAAAAACCACTTTAGTGATACCGGCAACCTTGGCTTTCTCAGCTAATTTTTTGCCAACTAAGTGCGCGGTAGCAATTTTTCCAGACAAACCTTCGGCTTTTTCTTTGCCCACTTCTTTTCCACTAGCTTGGGCAAGAGTCTTACCAGTCTGATCGTCAATCAATTGAGCGGTGATATTTCTGAGACTACGAAAAACAGACAAACGAGGTTTTGCTTTGGTGCCACTCAAACGAGCGCGCACACGAGCGTGACGTATTTGACGTAATCCATTTTTAGTTTTCTGAGTCAATCTTCGCATATTTTTAAATATTCTTTAAGCTAAATTATACAGCCCCTTTAGCGGCAGTCTTACCAGCCTTGCGACGTACGACTTCACCAATATATTTGATGCCTTTGCCTTTATAAGGTTCTACTTTTTTAGTACTACGTATTTGAGCGGCCATTTCACCCACTGCTTGTTTATCACTACCACTAACGGTAATCACATTCTTGTCTACTTCAAATTTAATGCCGACCACCGGTGCTAACTCAACAGTATGAGAAAAACCAACTTCCAGCACCAAATTTGCACCTTTTAAGGAAGCTTTGTAACCTACTCCATTAATTTCTAATTGTTTTTTGAAACCAGTAGTTACACCTTCCAACATGTTCTCGATAATACTGGAAAATGTTCCCCACAATGATTTGTCCTTGGTATTTTCTGGACTGATAACACTAACAGTCACATTACCTTCGGCAGTGGAAACGGTAACACGTGGATGTAATTTTTGGCGCAATTCACCTTTTGGTCCTTTTACAACCAATTCATCACCTTTGATTTCTACAGTTACGCCCTGTGGTATTTTTCTAATTTTTTTTCCAATACGAGACATATGTTTTAATTAATATAATTCGTCTGATTAATATACTTCGCAAATCAACTCACCGCCTAGTTTGGCCGCACGAGCTTCTTTACCAGTCATCACACCTTTTGAGGTAGACATAATCGAAACACCATAACCATTCAAGACTTTGGTGATTTGATCAGCTTGAATATAGAAGCGTGATCCTGGTTTACTAATTCTTTTGATACTCTCCAAAGCACCCTGACGTCCAGCATACTTTAAGGTAACCACGATTTGTGGAAATTTATCTTCGTTCACTTCAGCTTTTGCCAAAAATCCTTCTCGTACCAAAATTTCACAGATTTTCATCTTTAATTTGGAAAATTGAAATGTCGCTTCCGGTTTGCGTACATTGTACGCATTGCGTATGCGAGTGAGCATGTCCGCGATTGGATCAGTCATCATAAATACAATTGTTATTTAATGTTATAAAATAAAATTAATTACCAGCTTGACTTTCTCACGCCTGGTAATTTACCAGCGTTAGCAAATTCACGAAAACAAATACGGCACAAACCAAAGTGGCGCATGAAAGCATGCTTACGTCCACATTTCCAACAGCGACGTACAATGCGGGTAGAAAATTTTGGTTTTTTGTTTGATTTAGAAATTTGTGCTTCTGTTGCCATATATTATTTTATAAAAGGAAATCCTAAGTGAGTTAACAATGCTTTTCCGCCAGCCTGATTTTTGGCTGTTGTATTGATAATAATCTGTAAACCGTGCATCTTTTCGATTTCACCAGTTTTTACTTCTGGAAAAGCAGTATTTTCTTTTAGGCCCAAAGTATAGTTACCCTGACGATCAAACGCTTTGTCTGTAATACCGCGGAAATCACGAATACGAGGAAAACTTACATTGATCAATTTTTCTAAAAATTGATACATACGTTTGCCGTGCAATGTAACTACTACACCTATTTCCTGCCCTTGTCTGATTTTGAAATTGGAAATAGCTTTTTTGGCTTTGGTACGAATTGGTTTTTGACCAGTAATTTTGGCCAAAGTTTTTTCTACATTTTCAATATAACTTGCTTCTTTTACAAAACGACCAATACCAGCATTAATCACAACTTTTGTAATTTTCGGTACCTGCATGGTATTTTTTAATTTGAGTTCAGCTTTTAGAGCTGGCACTATTTCTTTTTTGTATTGTTGATATAAATTAGGTGTCATACAATTAGTCAATAAACTCTTTACATTTGCGGCAAACGCGTTTCTTATCTTTGCCATCTAATTTAAAACCAACGCGAGTGGTGTGATTGCATTTTGGACAAATGAGTAAAACATTTTCTACACGAACTGGAGCAGAAAGTTCAATTACTTGACCTTTTTCACCCTGTTTACGTGTACGTAAATGCTTCTTCATCAAATTCAATCCTTCGACCACTACTTTACCGGCAACTGGAAAAACCTGAATGACTTTACCTTCTTTGTTGCGGTCTTTGCCCTTAATAATTCTTACTTTGTCGTTTGATTTAATCTTCATAATTACTAGAGTTGAGTTAAAAAGAATTTTAATTCTTTTTGCGAAACTCGACGTAATTTCAAGTTCCGCAGAAACTTATTAATTTAATTTAGAGCACTTCCGGCGCCAAAGAAATAATTTTTTGAAAACCTTTGGTACGTAACTCGCGAGCTATCGGTCCAAAAATACGAGTACCCTTTGGCTCTTTGGTCTTGCGGTCCACAATCACGCCAGCATTTTCATCAAAACGAATATAAGTACCATCGGCACGGCGGATTTCTTTACATTGACGTACTACTACTACGTGTACTACCTCACTCTTTTTTACCATACCATGAGGTGTGGCTTCTTTGACTACACAAGTAAT
>JBAYIZ010000026.1:0-4346 GCA_041665405.1 Candidatus Magasanikiibacteriota bacterium | reverse complement strand
CTTGCTTTTGTTATGCACGGACTTGGTGGTTTTAAAGAACAGTCACATATACAAGTAATCACCGACGCTCTTTTAGAGAGCCACTATATGGTCGTTAGGTTTGACACTACAAATACACTAGGTGAAAGTGACGGTGACTATGCCGACGCTACTGTAACAAATTATTACGCGGATCTAGAAGATGTCATCGGGTGGGCAAAACAGCAATCATGGTATATAGAACCATTTGTACTTGTTGGACATAGCTTGGGTGGTATTTGCGTTGCATTATATGCGGAAAATTATCCTGAAAAAATAAAAGCTTTGGCTCCAATTGCCACAGTTGTGTCAGGTGCTTTAAGCATGGAAAAAGAAGCAGAGGGTGAACTAGAAGAATGGAAGCAAACTGGTTGGAGAATTCAACCGAGCAATTCTAAACCTGGTCTGATAAAACGTTTAAAGTGGTCACACATGGAAGATAGGTTAAAATATGATTTATTACCAAAAGCAAATAAATTAACTATGCCAACAATTTTGATCGTTGGTGAATTAGATGAGTCAACTTTGCCGAAGCATCAACAAATTTTGTTTACTCATTTACCTAGTAAAAAAGAAATTCATATTATCAAGGGTGCACCACATACATATAAGGAATCGGGGCATCTTGAGGAATTAAAAGAAATTTTAAAAAAATGGATTACAAATATATAATAATTTTACATGCCCATACACGAACACTACAACCCAAATTTTTTTCACCACCAGCATAGTTTTGCTTATATTTATGGCCGAGAGATTGTATTTGGTATGCAAGATGGTATGGTCTCATTGCTTGGTGCTTTGACTGGTATAGCCGTTGGGTCACAAGATCATTTTATAATTGTGCTTTCTGGTTTTTCGATAATTTTCACCGCCTCATTGTCTATGGCGATTGGTACCTTTAATTCATTATCAACCGAAAGAAAAATAGAAAATAGAATTATAGACGAAGAGAAAGAAGAAATCGAAAAGAGCCCGATTGAAGAAAAAGAGGAGGTGGAAGAGTTGTTTGTTGAAGATGGTTGGCCAAAAGATGTGGCGGAAAAAATGGCTGAGTGTGCCGCTCGTGACAATAGATTGATGTTGCAGGAAATGTCTTATCGCGAATTAGGAATTTTTTCTAAAAAGCTTTACAATCCTATCCATAAATCAATCGTAATGTTTTTTTCTTGGATGTTGGGCGGATTGTTTCCACTAATACCATATTTATTTTTGCCAGTGAATATGGCAATAAAAATTTCGGTTGTTACGGCATTGCTTGGATTGTTTGTACTAGGATCGGCCATGAGTAAATTTACCAAGCAGAAAATATCAAGGGCGGGATTAGAAATGGCTTTAATTGGTGGAACGGCTATGATTTCTGGATTTATTATTGGCCAATTAGTTGATTTTTTTGTCCAACATTAATTACGTATTAAAAAAATAAGGTCATTAACCTTATTTTTATTTTTTGTATTACATTAATATTATTCAATCGCATTCATCTCATTATAAACTTTCCATGAGATGCCCAGTAGAGCACAAGACAACAAGGCAGACAAAATACAGTAATAACACAGATATCCAATCACATAAACTTGCAAATAGGTGAGTCGCAAACTAAATAATACTGCAATCACCGAAAATGGTAGTAATAGATTTAACAAAAATATAAAATCTTTTTTTAAACTAGCCAATCCAATCGCAATAATCACTAGATAAAAACACATGCCCATCAAAGATATCGGTACACCCAAAATAGTAGAATAGGCACTATCGGCCACTACTTGGCATGAATTTACAGCTTTGGCGTTTGCAAAGCAGTTAAGGGGGTTTGCTTCATAATGAGAGTAGGTGAGATATGAAGAATCCATTAAACCAACAATTCCAATAATCAGAATAGCAATTTTTAAGGATTGCTTTATGTGTACTGAGCGAAGAACATAACTGCGAATTTTATTTATCATAAAAATATAATATCAAATAAAAAAGGTACTAAACAACAAATTGTATTTTAGCACCTTTTTGAGTTTTGTAAAAGATGGGATGATTTATATTGAAGCTAAGTCAAGAGTTTGGTCAATTTTAATCTGATCCACAAATTCATAAGCATGACTTACCAAAATTACCGCTCCCTCGAATTCATCCAACGCTTTGGCAATAATTGGCAAATGACGGAAATTGATATGGTTGGTAGGTTCGTCCATAATCAGAAGACCAGGTTTTTGTAAAACAAATTGCGCATAGCACAACAAACCTTTTTGGCCTTCGGACAGTGAACCGATTTTGTTTTTCAAAATTTCAGAAGTCAATAAAAATCTTGAGGCGGTAGCGTAAATTTCTTGGTTCCAAGGATCGTCCATCATATCCGCCAAGGCCTGATAGCCAGTTTCATCAAAATCAAGTCCAGAAAAATCCTGGCGATAATATCCGATTTTTACATCCTTGCCAATCGTTGCACCAGTTTCAGTTACACTTGCCAAAGCTTTCAAGAGTGTACTTTTGCCAATTCCATTTGGTCCACTAATTAAAAGTTTTTGTTTTTTACGTAATGAGATAGGGGATAACAAATCTTTTCGTACCGGTTCATGATTGATCATCACGCCCACAGATTTTATTTCAACCATCGGTCCAACAATGTCTGTTTGAGTAGGAATATTAAATTCAGTAATAGTTTTATCTTCTTGGCGTTCATCCACCATATTTTCTTCCGCTTCTTCAACTTGGTCACGTAACTTACTGGCGAGGGCGCGCATCTTACCACCTTTGTGAGCAAAGAAATTTATTTTATCTTTTCTGTCTTGGATGCTTCTTTGTAGTTGAGCGTTCTTGGCACGTTCACGTTCTATTTGAGCGTCAATTTCACCGAGAGCCTCATAATAGTCGCCGACGTATTGTTCAACTTTTTTTGTATAAGAATCCAAATATAAAATTCCTTGAGTGAAGGCGTTTAAGAAATTGGCATCATGGGAAATCACCAAACAAGTTTTTGGATAGTCCATCAAAAATTGAGTAAGATGACAAATGCCATCTACATCCAAATTGTTAGTTGGTTCATCCAATAATAAAATGTCTGGTTGTTGAATCAAAGCGTGAGCCAAAAGTAAACGAGCTTGTTGCCCACCGGAATATTTGTTAATTTTTTTATCAAGCGGTGTGTCGAGATGTACAATTTTCAAAACGTCTTTGATGCGTTTTGGCAGATCATACATTTTTTTATCAAATGCAGTGGCAAAATATTCTTCAATAGTTTTTTCCAAATTCTCTTGTTTCATTACCTGAGTAGCGATAGCGATAGTAGCGCCAATTCCAAGGTGAACGTGTCCCTCTACTGGTTTTAATTCACCAGTAATCATTTTAAAAATTGTACTTTTACCTGCGCCATTTTGTCCCATAATGGTCACTTTGGCGTTTTCACGAACAGAAAAACTAGCTTCTTCTAAAAGCGTTTTGTTTTCATCATAGTAAAATGTCACCTTGTCAAAACGGGCAATAACGTCTCCGTGCTGTTCCATAGTAATTTTTGTGTTGTTTTAAAAGCGGATTATACCCTAAAAATGGCTTTTTGTCAATTTGGTGAAAACAAAAACCCCGTTCGCGTAGTCCTCCCTGTTCTATTTGAAAATTATTTCAAACAAAACAGGTAGTGCGAACGGGGTTTGTGGTAGTAATTGATTTTTTGACAAAAACTCAATTTAGGCCTAATCTTAATGTATTAATTCATAACCATATTATGTATGTATCAAACGATATTTGCAGTGGTGGTATTTGTCATCGTCGCCGGTTTGCGTATTGTTCAGCAATATGAAAAAGGAGTAGTATTTCGTTTGGGCAAAATTATTGGAGTAAAGGAGCCAGGTCTAAATTGGATCATTCCATTTATTGATCAGATGCGAAAAGTAGATTTTCGTACCGTCACCTTACCAATTTCACCACAGAAAATTATTACGAAAGATAACGTATCAGTAGACGTATCAGCTGTAGCATATTATAGAGTAGTAGACGGAATAAAAAGTATTGTGGCGATTGAAAATGTCATGGCCGCTATTAATCAAATAGCACAAACATCTGTGCGAAATATTGTCGGCCGTTTTCAGTTGGACGAAATTTTGAGCGAACGTCAAACCATCAACAAAGAAATTGCTGTCGTACTTGATTCTCATACTGAGAGTTGGGGAGTGGTGGTTTCAGTAGTAGAAATAAAGGATATTGAACTGCCAGAAAGTATGCAACGTGCTATGGCCAAACAAGCTGAGGCCGAACGCGAAAAACGTGCCAAGATTATCGCCGCTGAAGGTGAATATTTATCTTCTCAAAAATTAGCCGATGCCGCGGATATTATTGCCGCT
>JBAYIZ010000025.1:0-4884 GCA_041665405.1 Candidatus Magasanikiibacteriota bacterium | reverse complement strand
CATTTTAATGTGGGAGAGAAAAATTATCATATAAATTTAGTTGGTGATTTTAACGCATATAATGCAATGGCAGCCTTGGCTGTCGCAAAAACTCAAAATATTTCTGATGATAAAATTTCTGTCGGTCTAAAAGCAATAACTAAATTGGAGGGGCGCATGGAATTTATTAATGCCGGACAAAATTTCAAAGTTGTAGTGGATTAT
This sequence comes from Candidatus Magasanikiibacteriota bacterium, assembly GCA_041665405.1. Lineage (GTDB taxonomy): Bacteria > Patescibacteriota > Patescibacteriia > Magasanikbacterales > GWA2-37-8 > CAIOJG01. The sequence continues at coordinate 4,680 of JBAYIZ010000025.1, read as the reverse complement.
GCTCATGAGCCGATGAGTTTGACAGAATTATTTAATGCTTTAAGAAAGATTTCCAAAGGTAAATTAATTGCTCTAATAGGATCAGATGGTGGTGGTAGAGATATCGGCAAACGCGCTATGATGGGTGAAATAGCCGGTAAATTTTGTGACGCTGTCGTGATTTCAGATGTAAATTGTTATGATGAGGATCCAATGCAAATTGCGGAAATGTTGGCACAGGGCGCCCGTTCGGTGGGCAAGCTTGATAATCAGGATTTGTTTATAGTGGTTGATCGTTTTAAAGGGGTGCAGAAAGCGTTTAGTTTGGCTCTTGCAGGTGATGTGGTAGTAATTACTGCTAAGGGAACAGAGCCATATATTGCCGTCGCCAATGGCGATAAAATTAAATGGGACGACCGTACAGTAGCTCGAGAAATTTTAGAACATTATGTCACTAGCCAAAAAAATTAATTTAAGACCAGATGAAGAAATTGTACATGTTACCAAAGTGTTTTGGTTTACATATTTTTGGTTATATTTATTTGGTTTTATATTTTTAGGAACTGCTTCATTTTTTATGTTTTGGCTTTTTTCGAAAGGAACGTGGGGGTATGTGCTGTATGGATTGGTGATATTGATTGGTCTCTATATAATATTTCGTACGTGGTATTTTAAGAATAAAAATATTTCAGTTATTACATCACAGAGGGTGGTGGATATTAGCTGTAATGGTTGGTTTGATGAATATATATCGGTTGTCCATTTCAACAACATCTCTGATATTTATGTTCGCAAACAAGGTGTTTGGTCTAGTATATTCAATTACGGTTCGGTCGTTGTTGAAACGATAGACGATCAATCATCATTAAAATTGACAAATATTAGTAGTCCACAAAATATTCTAGATATTTTAATTGAAAATAAAAATTTATTTGTTGATAGTAAAACATTCCGTGATCAACACAGTGTTTATAAAGCTTTTGTAAATATTATTCCCGATTTAGACGAAGCTCAACTTTGTGAAATACATGACTTGGTAGATGAACAACTCAAATTAATCGATTAGGAGGTTGAAGAATAATATAATAGTGATATAATTTGGTTATGTCTGAATCGAAAAACGAAAAATGGAAACAAATTTTTTATTCACGCTGGTTTTTGTTAGTGTTATTTGGGTTGGCAATGTTGTTGATTTTTTCATATGTCAGAGCGTATTATCAGGAATATAGGGTGCGCAGTGAAATAGATTCTCTTCAAGAGGAGGTCAATGATTTGGAATCAAAAAAACTACAAACCGTAGAGGCATTAAAATACGTTCAATCGCAGGCGTTTGTTGAAGAAAAAGCCCGTACTGAGCTAAATTTACTAAAATCTGGGGAAAAGATGGCTATTATACCTAGTGGTTCATTGAATATTAAAATTGGACAACCGACAGATGATTTGGTAAAATGGACAAATATTAATAATCCGATTAAGTGGTTTAAATTTTTCTTTATTAAAAATAATATTTAATATATTTTATGGAACAAAATATCCCTCAGGAGGAACAGCCAAAAGTAGCGACACCAATATCATCTGAAGTGTCTGCAGTATCCACATCTAGTGAAAATAAAAACATGAAAATGTTTGCAATTGGGATACTTGCTATTTTAGGAGTGGCTATTATTATTTCAGCAGGAGTTGGTATTTATCGTGTTTATGCCAAAGCATCTACTGATAACTTTACTCTAGTAGTTGCAAAGGCGTTGCGTTTGCCAATTATGAAGGTAAATGGTGAAAGTGTATTATATTCGAACTATGTGGATGATATGCAGGCGATACAAAAACTTGTTGATTTTGACAAAGCAAATCAGGGTGCGGCGGCCGCTCTAACTTCTCAGCAAATGTCTGATCAAGTATTATGGCGTTTGGCCAATAATATATTAGTAAAAGAAGCTGCAGCCAAATTCAATGTAAAAGTTGAAACAAAAGACGTTGAAGATTTGAAAGCAAATTTACTAACTCAATTCAAGGATCAAGCAGAAGTTGAAAAAGAAATTCAATCACGTTATGGTTGGACTTATGCTCAATATGAAGAAAAAGTAATTAAGAATTTCGTTTTACAACAAAAAATTGGTGAAAAAATCTCTAGCGACCAAAAAGCTCGTGAGGAAATTCGAAACAAAGCTTTGGTTGTATTAAACGAAATAAAAGCTGGAAAAGATTTTGCTGAAGAAGCAAAAAAATATGGCGAAGATGGTACAAATGTAAACGGTGGTGATCTTGGTTGGTTTGGCAAAGGGGACATGGTGCCAGAATTTGAAAATGCAGTTTATGCCCTGAAGGTAGGTGAGATAACTCCAGATTTAGTAGAAACAGAATATGGATATCACATCATCAAATTGGATGAGAAAAAGACTGAAAATGTAAAGGATGCCAAAGGCAAAAACGTTCCAACAGAAAAAGTAAAAGCACGTCATATTTTGTTCCGTTTTCCAACTCCAGAAACATTTTTAGACGGATTGGCTAAAACGGCTACCTTCCATCTATATGTAAAGGTAAACAACCCATTTATACCAGCGGTAAAATAATGAACTAAAAAAATGGGGGCGTAAGCCTCCATTTTGTTGCGGGATTAGTACAGTGGTAGTATGTGGCCTTCCCAAGGCTAAGATGCGAGTTCGATTCTCGTATCCCGCTCGATTCGGTAAACGGGGAATTTTCGGCGATTATCGCCCACGGTTTCCCCCACAACCACGACACTTTTTGCCCCGCGAGGCGGAAGTCCGAGCCGATTTTTTGCAAGAAGCTTCGCTTCTCTTCCAAATTTTCGCCGATAGCGATTTTTTCCGCTTGGTTAGCCGTTAAAATCCATTCGCGAAAAAGTTCGAGCCAATTATTTCCCTTGTCTCGCAAACACTCATTGATCTCAACTTTGCGGTTGATGATTTTTTGTTTTACGGCGGTGTATTCTTCGTTTGTAATAGAATGATCGAGATAGGCGTCAAGCAAATTCATTTGTTTTTCGTCCAGCATTTTTAGTTCTATTTTTAGTTTAGTTTTGTCTGCGTTGGATTTAGTAGAATATTTTGTATTATCCATTTCCCACCGCCGTAAAAAATCATTTTTAACTTCGTCGGGTATAGCAACTTTTTGAATAATATTATTAAATTGTTTTACAATTTCTTTTTGCTCTAAATATTTTTGTCGGCAAATCCGTTGTTTTTTTGTACAACGGTAATAAATATATTCTTTGCCACTTGGTTTAATTTTCTTTTCTGCGGTTATTGTGCGTCCGCATTCTCCACATTTTAATAAACGCAGAAATGGAAAATATTTTATTTTCTCTGGCTTTACGGGTTTGCCTTTTTGTTTCATTATTTCTTGAACCTTATCAAAAAGTTGCTTAGAAATAATTGGCTCATGAACACCTTGGTACATTTCACCCTTGATAACAAATACTCCGTAGTAAGTGGAATTTTTAAACATGGCTTGAATTATTCCAAATGTTGGCAATTTACCATGTCGGCTAACCAAACCCAAAGAAAACGCCAATTTTTGTATTCCCTCAAGCGTAAAATTGCCCGTGGCGTACGCCTTGAACAGTTTACCGACTGATTGACACTTCTCAGGGTCTTTGACGATGATGTGCCGTCTTAAATCGTTTAAATAGCCCAACGGTGCAGGGCCAGGGCGTTCGCCACGACGCAATTTTTGACGCAATCCACGCTTTACATTTTCTGACAGGTTATCTATGTAATATTTGGATTGCCCAAAAGCGATATTGAGCATAAATTTTCCTTGTGGGGTGCAATCAAACCAAAAAGTAGGAAATTTTAGTCCTAAAATTTTTCCAGTATCTACCAGATAAATAATTTTTCCGCCATCCACGGAATTGCGGGCTAATCTGTCGGGATGCCACGCTAAAATTCCATATCCGTCATTATTTTCTATTTTCTCCATCATTTTATTAAATACTGGACGCCCGGGAATTTTAGCTGTCTTGCTTTCTATAAATTCGTCTACTATTTCTAACTTTTCTTTTTCACCAAATTCTCGCAATTCCGTGATTTGCGATTCAATGGATAATACTTGGCGATCATCTTCATCTGTGGACTTTCGCGCGTAAAGAAAATATTTCATATTGGAAAAATTATTTATTGTTTCGCTTTTGGTAATTGTCGTTTTTCTCGTGACACCAATTTGGAAGCCGCCTAACGGCGGTGCAAAAAATCGGCTGTGCCTGCGGGCACGCACGCTTCGCGTGCCGGACTTCCGCCTCGCGGGGCAAAAAGTGTCGTGGTTGTGGGGGAAACCGTGGGCGATAATCGCCGAAAATTCCCCGTTTACCGAATCGAGCTGTGTCTATGAAAAAGTTCGGACGTTTTTTCGGGACAATTAACGAAACGGCGAGGGGGGGGCGAAACGGCGAACCAACGGACGGGCAAAAAAAGGAAGGGGTTGGGGGAGGGAATTTTTTGCCCGTCCACATTTGTCGACCTGTCCGTAATAGTGATTTGAAAAATTGGGGGGGCTTTCTTTTGGCGAATGGTGTTTTTTCGTATTCGCTGACGCGAATGCGCCACTAGTGTATATTGTATTATAGTACAAGATAAAAATAAAAAGGACACAATTTTTATTGTAAGTGGCACTCGTTTATTTGGTAATACAGATGATGCTACCGAGGTATTTATTTCTGAAGATGGATTGTCCCACCTAAAT
>JBAYIZ010000024.1:0-5155 GCA_041665405.1 Candidatus Magasanikiibacteriota bacterium | reverse complement strand
CCAGAAGAAATCGCGCGCAAAGGCGCGAGTTTTACTGGACATTATTTGAAACGACTGATGAAATAATATGGCGGTCAAAATTGCATGGCACGGAAAACATTTTGGTGAGGAGCCACCGTTGGTGGGAGATAAAACCCAAGGCGCGGGTGGTGTATTTTTTAGTGGCTGTAATTTGCATTGTGTATTTTGTCAGAATATGCAAATTTCTCAACAAGGAATGGGTAAAGAATATTCGGTAGCTGAATTGGCAAAATTGATGTTGGATTTACAAACCAAAGGAGCGGTAAATATAGATTTAGTGACGCCGACTATTTGGTACAAACAAATTAAAGAGGCAATTGTAGTTGCTAAATCCCAAGGATTAATAATTCCTATAATGTGGAATTCCAATGGATTTGAATCACAATCATTGTTGCGTGAGATGAATGGCGTGGTTGATATTTATGTCCCAGATTTTAAATATAGTGATGATGAATTGGCGTTTAAATATTCAGGTATAAAAAATTATTCGCAAATTGCTCAAACAGCTATCAAAGAAATGTTGTGGCAGGTAGGTAATTTTAAAATGGACAAAAATGGGTTGGGAGAGCGAGGAGTGATAGTGAGGCATTTAGTTTTACCAAACAATATTGAAAACAGTTTTAAAGTTTTGGATATCTTGGCGGGGATAGACAATCGCCTCCATGTTAGTTTGATGCGTCAGTATTATCCCTTACACGACGCAAAAAAATATCCCGAGCTAATGCGCGGGGTAAGTGATGAAGAATGGAAAGGTGTTTATGATCGAATGCTTGATCTTGGTTTCAAAAATGGTTGGGCGCAAGATAAAGATAGTGCGCCAGTAATGATTCCGGACTTTACCAAAGAACAACCATTTATTTAATTCTACCAAAAGAAATCTTCAAAAATTATATCTTTTTTGTCTACGCCATTATTGAGTAATGTTTGAATAACTGAGGATTTCATCTCTTCTGGTCCGCAGATATAGAAAAGGGAATTACTGAAATTGCTAATATACTTTTTGATTAGATTTTCATCTATTCGGCCATGTTCATAAGGAGCAGGAGTAGTTTGATCTTCGCTAAGTACATGAACGACTTTGAACCAGTCGTTTTTTATATTGTTCAATTCATTTTTAAATATAACATCTTCTGTTGTTTTGGATCCGTATAACAAAGTTATTTTACGAGGATTATTTTGAATAACATGATCTCTAATAATACTCATGAAAGGGGTGATACCAACTCCACCAGCAATAAACACCAAATTTTTTTTATCTCCTTTTTCAATAAATCTGCCAAACGGTCCATCCGTCAGTATTTCATCGCCTTTATTTATTTTGGATGCAGTATCTGTAAATCGTCCAGCCATTTTTATAGTAAATTGTAAGTTGTGGTCTTGGGGGGCACTAGACATTGAAAAAGGATGGCGTGCATGAAGTTTATTTTTGTTAATTCGTAAGAAACAAAATTGTCCAGCTTTGAAATTTAATTTTTTTTCTGGTTTCACTACAATAGTAAAAGTGTCTTTGGTTTCTTGTATAATATTTTCAACAATAAATTTTCCGCCCCATCTTTTTCTTAATTTGTATTGGGTGCGATAGATAGCTGACATGACGATGGCTATCAAAGATAAAATATATAATATTCTAACTAAAATATTTTCACTATCAGAACCCCAGTTGAAGGCATGGAATAAGCTGGCAAAAAATAATAAATAATTTAAAACATGAATAATTTGCCAGTAATTGTATGATATTTTTTTGTAAAAATGTGAAGCGGCGCCCACTACAAGAAAAATATAGAAAGCGATTATTCCCAAAGCCAGTGGCATCACAGCAAAATTGGGGATGATAAATCGAAGTATAGATTTGCTTGATAAAATAAAGAATATCGGATGTAGGACAACAAAAAATGTAGTTATTAAAGCAAACTTTCTTTGGAATTTGATTATTTTGTCCATGCCAAAATAACGATCAAAAAAACGAGCGGTATCTCCGGATGTAATTAATAACGTAAGACAAAAAAAACCTACCAATCCCGCCCATTTTCCTAAATCATAGAGCAGGGTGGTGAGTTGGATGTTAGTTGTCATATTTAAATTTTAATTATTGGAAGATTTTTTAGAATGTTTCTTCCCGTAGCTTCTTTTTCACCTTGATGTTTGGATAAAAACATTTGAGTAGAATCTACACCGCATGCTTTTTCAATAGAAGGGTTGTGTTGTCCAGAAAGTACATAATTAGTGATATCGTAAATTTGTCCTTCAAATATTGTCCAACAATCTGATGGCTGGTTGTGAGTGGCGACTGCGGGGGTTACAACAGTTGGTTGTTGAGCTGTGGAAACTTGGACATTTGCTTTGTTGCATCCAGAATAGCCCGTCAATAATGTGAGTGAAGCAACAGTAGTTATTATTTGTATGGTAGTTGTAAATTTATTTTTCATATTATATTTGAATTATTTTTTTTATTATTTGGTTGGCCGCATAAATTCCTGTAATAAATGAATCTTCAATTCCGCAGATATTATGATCTCCGATTAAATACAAATTTTCAGCTATTTTACTGTCCCACAAAACATTACCTTCAATATTAAATGCCGGATTCCAAAATTTTGATTCTAGAATTTGAAAATTATGGAAATATTTTTCAAAATCTGGGTTTGGGTTTTTTGAATAAAATAAACATGATTGGTCGGGCATAAAGGCGATAGCCAACATTTCATTTTCATCAGAAAATAAATTACAATATCCTTTGTGCCACTTTTCTTGTACTTTTCCTACAATATGGAACATGTGAGCGCTAGCCGGCGCTTTGATATTTTTTAATCCTAGAAGTTTTTGGGAAATATTTGGCGGGATTGCCACAATCACATCTTTTGCTAGGTATGTGCCCTTTTTAGTTTTAATACTGTACAAATCGTTTTCTTTTTTTATGCTTTCTACAGAATCTATTATGATGTCATCTCTAAAGTTTTCGGTAATTTTATTTTTATCTAATACAAATTCGTATATTGGTGTAATGAGAGGTAAAGAAAACTGAAGAAATGTAAAAGCGTTTAGTTTTTCAATTTTTGTAAAAGTAGTACCATGCAAGACCTCTTCGGCGTATTGTTTTACGAAACCATCAATGCCACAATCTTTTACAAATTTTAAGGCGTTTGTATTATATAAATTTAGTAAATAGGAATCGTTGCGAATATTTTCAGCTTGTGATGTTGTGCAACAGTTTTTTTTGAATCTTCCGTAATGTTTTTTGAATTTGTGTAAAATTAAAACATATTTAATAATCTGGGGGATATATTTTATGGTTGATTTTTGTAGCAGAGAGTAGCCATGTCCTCGTTTGTGAAAGATTAATTCAGCGGGTTTGATTTTTCGGCCTAGTTTGATAAATTTTTTGGTGTGGTTATAAATATCCATGACATAATAGGCGCCATATTGGATAGAGCCATCTTTGGAAGTATGTATTCTACCACCAATGTCTTCGGTAATTAGTTTAAAAGCAATGTTGTTTTGTTGTAAATGACGCGCGGCACTTAAGCCGGAAATACCGCCGCCGATTATGATGATATCATTCATATTTTAATTGAATGTAGGATTGCTTCTTCTAACTTTTTTGGTTCGTCTGTGCCTATTCTGTATATTTTACCATTTTTCAATTTTATTTCAACCGCATCAAAACCGGATACATTGTAAATGCACATCTTCGGCCACAACCATCCTCTTATTCCCCAACCGTAATACCAATGGTTCTTTACGGTTTTTGCGGACATTATATCATTAAGCGAAAACTTTTTTTGATAAATACCAAAACCAAATTTGATTTGTAAATATTTTTCATCAATAATTACTTGAAGTGACACAAAGGAAGCAAGAATAAACAGAATTAAAATCATTATAAAAGTAACAGCAAAATTTGTACCAGAGTTGACCGATGGGGGCTCGGCTGAGGCCGTAATATGGGCCCATGCAAAAAGTACCAGCACGGCTAGCGTAACAACTATCATCAGATAGCCAATTTGAGTGTGTTTGTAGTTCATAGTTTTTATTTTTACTATTTTGTCAAGATAATCGTGAAAATTTCTAAAAAAACGAATATTTTCACTGTTATATTATGATACTGGTGGGCACCGCGACCCATTCGGTAAAATTGCGAGCATAGCGAGCGATTTTGCCGAACGTCTGCGTGTATGCGATGTCGCCTTAGCGATATGGGCGGAGGTTCGCCGATAGGGGAACCGTAGCCGTATGCACGCTGTTAAGTGATGTAGAAAACATTTTTTATTCCATTATTTGTTCGCCATTTCTATTTGTGGAATAAAGCCATTAAAGCTAGTAAAATTAATGCCGCTCCAAGACATTTGTTAATTATGTGCTGAAATTTTCCATAAATATTTTTTACATTTTTTTGAGTGAAGAAAAAAGTTAGAATTGAAGCCATAACAAATGTATTGAGCGGCATGGCTACAGCCAAGGAAAGTATAACCCAAAATGGAGAGCCTGACGATAGTACAGTTGAAAATATGCTTGCAAAAAATAAATATGCGCCTGTACTTGAAATGTTTGTTAGAAAGCCAATTTTGACTGCCTGTAAAACTGAAATATCTTTGTGGCCAGTAGGATTGTCCGCTTTTTGTGCTTCAATTTTTAGAAGTAGTGTTTTAATGCCGAGATATATTAAGTATCCAGCCCCGAGAAATTTTATGATAGTAAAAGCGAGAGGGGAGCTTTGAATAATAATTGAAATTCCAAAAACAGCGAGTGTTATATGAACTAAATTTCCTAGTGAAAATCCCAAAGCAGTCCAGATTCCAGTTTTTCTGGAGTAAGCCAGTGAATTTCTAATTATAAGCACAAAAAGCGGACCCGGAGTCAGCCAGGCTAAAACATGTATAGTCAAAATTGTACCGATTAGTGTAAGGCTCTCCATTTTGGGTGGGCGATTAAAAAATGGCGAATATCAATTAAAAATGTTTTCTATTTCACTTAACGGGTCGCGTGTATGCGATGTTGCGTTAGCAATATGGGGGGAGCGGAGAGAAGCCGTATGCACGCTGTTATCGGATGTACATTTTTCTCTCTTCAAAAATTTGGCCAATTATTTTTTATTTCGTCGTTTGTTCCATGATCAGTGTCCATCGTTTAGGATCTT
>JBAYIZ010000023.1:0-5730 GCA_041665405.1 Candidatus Magasanikiibacteriota bacterium | reverse complement strand
CGTTATCAGCTCTTATTGGGCAATGATGTGAGGTTTTTGACTGGCACCGATGAACATGGCCAAAAGATATACAAAACCGCCATAGATCAGGGCAGGACACCAGAAGATTTTGTCGCAGAAAAAAGTGCCAAAGTAGCTGAGTTGGCGGACCTGTGGAATATTTCCAATGACGACTTTATCCGCACCACCGAAAAACGTCATATCACTGGAGCACAAAAGTTTTGGAATGCTTCTTTGGAAAATGGAGATATTTACAAAAAGAAATACAGTGGGTTATATTGCGTCGGTTGTGAATCATTCAAGACAGAAAAAGATTTAATAGAAGGAAAATGTCCAGATCACAAGACGACTCCAGAATTATTGGAAGAAGAAAATTATTTTTTCAAATTATCCAAATTTCAAAAACCATTAGGAAAATTATTTGATTCACAAAAAGATTTTGTTATCCCTGAAAGTCGTTACAAAGAGATGGATAATATTTTGAGACACGGACTAGATGATATTAGTATTTCGCGTGCCAAAGAAAAATTACCTTGGGGAATACCAGTACCAGGAGACGACACTCAAGTTTTTTATGTTTGGTTTGATGCTTTGACTAATTATATTACTGCTTTGGGATATGGTAGTGACGACAAAAAATTATTTGATAAATTTTGGCCGGGCGTTCATGTGATTGGAAAAGAAATCAACCGCTTCCACTCACTACTTTGGCCAGCAATGTTGATGTCTGCCAAAATTGAATTACCAAAACAAATCGCAGTACATGGTTGGATGACAGTAGACGGACAAAAGATGAGCAAAACTATCGGCAATGTAATCAACCCCACAGAATTAACCGCCAAATATCCTTTAGAAGCTGTACGATATTTTTTGATGCGTGAAATTCCATTTGATAATGATGGCGATTTTTCTGATGAAAAATTTATTCAACATTATACTGCTGACCTCGCCAACGGTTTAGGCAATTTTACCAGCCGTGTTTTAACAATGATAGAAAAATATTCCGATTCAAATATCCCCGCTATCAAAGAAACCAACCATGATTTAATTAATTTTATAGACAAAGAAATTTGGCCATCATATTTGGAATACATGAATAAATGGGAATTCACTCATGCTCTAGAAACAACCTGGAAACTTATAACCCATTGTGACCAAATAATCTCAGACAAAAAACCATGGGCTATGGCCAAAGAAGGAAAAATGGAAGAAGTACAAAATTTACTTTATCATCTCTGCGAATCTCTTCGCCAAATTGCCGTGATGATTTATCCAGTAATGCCAGAAACAGCTGAGAAAATTATTTCTCAATTGGGTCTCGATGCCGCTACCGAATTTGCCAAACCGATTTCCGAACTGCAACAATGGAGTGAACTAACAGTCGGTAATAAAATTAAAAAAGGGGATGTACTATTCCCAAGACTTATAATTTAAAATATTTATTATGCCAGTATCATATTTCGATTTCGCCTTAATAATAATTATTGCCAGTTTTGGACTGTTCGGCCTGTGGTTTGGATTAGTACATACCATCGGATCACTAGTGGGAACTGTAGCGGGTGTATACTTGGCTGGAGTCTATTATGAACCAGTCGCCAACTGGTTAATAAACACTACTGGTTGGGGAGCAAATTTTTCGAAAGTTTTAATGTTCATTATCGTCTTCTTCGTTATCAACCGTCTTGTCGGTTTGGTGTTTTGGTTAGTGGACAAATTTTTAAGTATTTTTACGCATTTACCATTCATCCATTCTATTGATCGTTTACTGGGAATGATTTTTGGATTATTAGAGGGTGCTCTCATGTTAGGTATTATCTTTTATTTTATCGGTAAATTTCCAGTTGGTGTTACTTTTATGGGATGGGTAACATCTTCAAAGATAATACCAGCCGTAGTTAAAATGGCGTCAATTTTATGGCCATTATTGCCAGATGCACTCAAATCAATCCAAGGTGTAATTCCAGGAATAAAATAAAATGAAAAAAATATATTTAACACTAATAATATTATTTATATTTGCTGGCACAATAGCAATTGTTTTGTCATCAAAAAAAATACATAATATAGTAGAAACTTCTCAGGCCGACACTGAACAAAACTCAGACCTGTATTCTTCATCAAACACCGCGGTTGTAAACTCCAAACATTTTGCACCGATTGAGCAAGATGTTTTTGATAATTTTTATAAATCCACTCAACCGCCAGAATCAATAGGGGATATAAAAGGCGCGATAATACCACATCATTTACTTGGCGGATATCTTCCAGCGACTTTATTTTCCACGCTTCAAAAACAAAAACCATCCACGATTGTTTTGTTTGGACCTAATCATTTTTTTACTGGCAAAGACAAAGCCATCGCGACTGCCAACGATTGGAGCACATACGCCGGCAATGTAAAAACCGACCGAAAATTACTGGATAAACTAATCGCCGATAATATAATAACAATAGATGAAAACGCAATCGCGGATGAACATAGTATTTTTAATTTGATTCCATTTATTGCCAAATCATTACCAAATACCAAGGTAGTGTCATTTATGTTACGCTATCAGACCGACACCACCACTTTGAACAATATTGTGGAATCTTTGAAAAATAATTTACCAAAAGACGCAGTGATTATTGCTTCAATTGATTTCTCTCACTACCAAACTATGTCGGCCTCCAATTTTCATGATGAGCTGACTATACAGACGATAAAAAACTTTGATTATGATCGTTATAATAAATTGGAGATTGATTCTGTGCCAAGTTTATACTTGTTGTCCAAATTAATGGAAAATTATGGCACTCAAAAAGTCGCTTACGAACTTCATGATAGTTCCGCAAAATTATTAAACAATCCAGCTTTGGCATCTGGCACCAGTTATTATTCTCCTTATTTTGTAAAGGGTGAAAAAGAAAATGTAAAAATTACCTCAATTTTGAATTTTGGCGACATGATGCTGGATAGAAATGTAAAAAAAATGATTGACGCCAACGGAGCGGATTATATCTTCAAAGTACTAGCAGGGGAGGAGCAAAGATTTTTTTCTGGCATGGATGTGATAAATACCAATCTGGAAGGTCCGTTTGCAGACAAACGCCGCGAAACAACCAAATCAATTGCTTTTCGTTTTGATCCAAAATTGATTCCGACTTTAAAAAAATACAATTTTAATTTGTTTACTCTAGCCAACAACCATAGCTTGGATATGAGTAAAGCTGGATTTGAAGAAGGAAAAGCCAACCTCAAAAAAGCAGGGATAGATTTTTATGGACAACAATACAAGGTCAGTGATGAAAATTTGTTAATAAAACAAATAGGCGATTTCAAATTTGGCTTGCTCGGGTTAGATGATACTATCAACCTTGTAAAAATTTCTGAAATAAAATCTTTAATTGAAAAAGCCAAAAACCAAGGCGCTGAAATAATTTTGGCAAGCATTCATTGGGGCGATGAATACAAAGAAATTTCCAACACTCGCCAACGGCAATTGGCTCACGCTCTGATAGATAGTGGGGTAGATGTAATTATCGGCCACCATCCGCATGTGGTAGAAGAAATGGAAATATACAAAAATCATCCGATTTTTTATTCTCTAGGTAATTTTGTTTTTGATCAATATTTTTCTGTGTCAACTCAACAAGGGTTGGGGATTGGGTTAGTAATAAAAGAAGAAGGCACACAAAAAAGTATTTCTACTTATGTTTTTCCGCTACAAGGTGCCAAAAGTCAGGTGAAACAAATGAAATATTATTCCGCAATAAAATATTTTGAAACTTGGACAGATAAAAGTCGTTTAGGTGATTATAAATTTAGTAATTTTAATTTAAAAATAAATTTTTAATGTATGACAGATAAGACAAAGAATATTTTGATTGTGGTGTCGTTGGTATTTATTGCGTTGTTATTGTCCTTGGGTTTGGTATTTTTAGGATCTACATTTAAGAACAATAATAATACAACCGCAATTCCAACTAGCCCCACGCAGACTGATATCACAAATTTTAACACAACAAACACCCCAGTAATTCCTACACCATCTGAAGTGTCTACTTTGCCACTTCAATATATAAAACTACCAAATAATTTATTTGATAATAATTTTGTTTGGCAAGCACAAGAAAAATTAGAAGATATTAATTTAGATGAAAGTTCATTTGAACAATGTCTAAAAGAAAATAAAGAAGCATTAAAAACTGACAGCACTTTTTGTGATTTTTCCAAAAATTTTGAATTAAAATACTTCAAAATAGCCACTTTCATATATGAAAATAAACCTGGACAAATAATTTACGCTGAAGGTCTGGTTGAATTAGGCGGCCCATCAACTTATTATTTTGTAATTTTTGATAATAAAATTACATTATTAGAAAAAACAAGCTCAAATATTGATGCCAGTTATGGAGAATTTAATAGAGCCAAATTTTTTGTGGATAAAGATTTAGAATTACCAAAAATTGATTACCCACAGACAATTAAAGCATCAAATGGACAGACCTTGTTTTTTCAAAGTTCGGAAATGTATGTTACGGAAAAAAACTACACAGCGTTTGATCCTAAAAATTATAAAACAATATTAACAAATTCAGATTCTAGAGCCAGTACGTTCATTATATATGTTAACGGTATTCATCTTGCTTACTATGATATCAACATACCGAAATTATTTATACTTAATGACGGACAAAATCAAAATAGTGCGGACTATGACAGAATGTATGTAGGTGGTTGTGGACAGGGAAATGGTGGCTTGGATTTGATAGAAAGTAAAGATTCTGATTTAAAAATTATAGGTAAAAGCGATGATGGTAACAACCTTTATAAATTTGTGAATACTGGTAACGATTCAGAATATTTTAGTTTATACACAAATTATAATGGCTATTTAAAAATGTCAGACAACGCACCAATTACATACGAAAACTTTCTTGCGGAATATCCAATCATAATAATGAAAGATGGTTTTGGACGCTATATTCAATTCAAAAAAACAAAATTTAATCCTAGAACAGCCGAATGTGGCAAACCAGTCATCTACCTCTACCCAACCACCGAAACAAAAGTAAATGTCCAAGTAAAACCAAATGGTGGATTGACCAAAGTAGATCCATTTTATCCTACCGATGGTTGGTTGGTAAATGCAAAACCAAATGGTGAACTGACAAATATTTCTGATCAACAAAATTATCCATATCTATTTTGGGAAGGCAACGCCTATGATATGAATATTCCAAATGAAGGTTTTGTGTTGAGAAAAGAAAATGTGAAGGCCAATATGGAAACACTTTTGGCGCGATTGGGATTGAACGAAAAAGAAACTGCCGACTTCCTTGAATTTTGGCAAACAAAATTAGAAGTCAAGCCGTATGTTTTTGTCACCTTTGTCTCTCAAACAGATTTTGATAAAGTGGCCCCACTAAACATTTCACCAAAACCAGACAAAGTGATTCGCGTCTTTATGGATTATCAACCACTTGATTTCCCACAAAAGGTATCGCCATTAAAAATTGAAACTCCAACACGCACTGGATTTACCGTTGTAGAATGGGGTGGACGATTACATCAATAAATTATGATCGACACCCACTGCCATCTCCAATTCAACGCCTACAAAGACGATGCCGATGAAGTCATAAAAAAATGTACTGAAAAAGGTATGACTTTGAATGTAGTCGGTTCACAAATCACTACTAGCACTCGCGCGGTTGAAATGGCCGACAAATTTCCAAATATTTACG
>JBAYIZ010000022.1:0-5844 GCA_041665405.1 Candidatus Magasanikiibacteriota bacterium | reverse complement strand
TGCAGGACGTGGCTCCCACGTTGGACTTGGACGTGTCCAAGCTCAACTGGAAGTCGTTCCTCGAGGGCGCCGAGAACTGGGTTGATGGCACGACCATGCGCCAACGGGCGGTCGTGCTCAAGGGCAATTACGGCCTCAGCGACGTTCCGAAATTCTTGGCACAGCAGGCCAAGATCCCCGCCGATGTCCAGTACATCGTGCTGACTGGCACGGTTTTGCGCGGCCCGGGCGGCGGCCTGCGTGTCCCGTACCTCTACCGGTACGGCGTTCGGTGGGTGCTCAGCTTCTGCTGGCTGGGCGGCGACTGGGACAGTGACGGCCGCGTCGCCTGCAGCGAGTAGGCCTAGGTCATTCGGACATTTGGCACTTCGGTGTCACTTGTCCGGTCCTTGGTCACTTAGACCCTCGTCTCGGCGTTCACCTCACAAGGTGGATGTCCGAGGCGGGGGTCTTCTAGTTTATATAATATTTTGTTATAATAATTTCAGATTTTACAGACACTGTCCCGACAAAGTTTGGACGTGTAAAATTTGCAATTTCATACTTCAGAATATGATCGGCCAAGGCTTGTCGTAGCGTAAGTATGAAATGAAAAATGAAGATACTCGGTGCGGTATGCTAGGGAGATAACTTCTTCAAAAACTATTCAACTCCAAGAGTATTCGCGGAGTGGTGTCATGGAAGGCATATTGCATATTTTGCGCAACCCGGACGGCAACCTGCATGTCCCGTACCTCTACCGGAACGGCGATCGGTGGGTGCTCAACTTCAACTGGCTGGACAACAACTGGAACGGTAACGACCGCGTCGCCTGCAGCTAGTCTCTTCTTTATCCCGACTTAGGTCGGGATTTCTTTTTGAAAAAGTTGCAACCATTTGCCGGTCATTTTCCCGACGATCGTTAGTTTTTGAGATAATTGTCCATATTTATTTGCAGACAATCCTTTTGCTTCCCATAGTAGAGTGATAAAAAATTTTAAGTTGTCTAGTTTGTGACTCAGTTGTTCCAAACAATTTAATTTATCTTCTCGTTTAGCGTATTTGGCAACAAAAGTGGTTTCCAATAATTCAACAAATAAATTATCTATTTTAACTCCCAATGTGTATCGGGTTAGTCTCGGTAAATATGGTAAAAAATTATGCCACAACAAATAACTTTCTTTCAACAAGAACAAAATGGGAATTTCTGTATTACTCCTGAGGGGGGGGGGCTTTGAAGACCCGTCGTCGAAAAAAGTTGGTTCATACTTATAAAGATATTATTTCATTAGAAAATTTATGTTTAGCTTGGCAAGAGTTTATTGTTGGTAAGAAAAAGAAATTGGATGTAATAAAATTTAGTCGGAACTTAATGGACAATATTGTAGAGCTTCATGATTCATTAGTCAATCGCACTTATTCCCATGGAAGTTATAAAAGTTTTTACATTACCGACCCTAAGAGACGACATATTCATAAAGCTAGTGTGCGTGATAGATTATTGCGTCATGCGGTTTATAGGATTTTGTATCCATTTTTTGACCGCACATATATTGCCGATTCTTATTCTTGTCGTCTTAATAAGGGTACGCACACGGCATTGGCTAAATTCAGCTTATTGATTCGTAAAGTGAGCCAAAATAGTACATGTACTTGTTGGGTATTAAAATGTGATATTAAGAAATTCTTTGCCAGTATTGATCACGAAATTTTATTATCAATTTTACGAGGTTATATACCAGATAAAGATATAATTGGTTTGTTGCAAAATATTATTGGGAGTTTTAATACTGACGGAAAAAATAAAGTTGGTTTACCGTTGGGTAATCTTACCTCTCAACTTTTAGGCAATGTATATATGAATCATTTTGATCAGTGGGTCAAACACAGATTAAAAGCAAAATACTATATACGTTACGCCGACGATTTTGTTTTTCTTTCTCCAGATAAAATTTATTTAGAAAGTATTATTTCAAATATTCGGAGTTTTCTACAAACTAATCTCAAATTATCATTACACCCAGATAAGTTGTTTTTGAAAACAATCGCTTCGGGTGTAGATTTTTTGGGGTGGGTACATTTTCCAAACCATCGTGTGGTGCGCACCAAAAC
Organism: Candidatus Magasanikiibacteriota bacterium; assembly: GCA_041665405.1. Classification (GTDB taxonomy): domain Bacteria; phylum Patescibacteriota; class Patescibacteriia; order Magasanikbacterales; family GWA2-37-8; genus CAIOJG01. The sequence goes on along the minus strand of JBAYIZ010000022.1, from coordinate 3,753 downwards.
AAAGCAGAGAATGGTGAAGAAAATAAGGTCATCAGTTAGTGAACAAAGTTACAGTTCTTATCTTGGTCTTGTGTCGCATGGGAATACTGTTAAGTTGCAACAACAATTAGAAATTGAACATTGGTTTTGGAAATAGGTGTTTTTTTGACATAATTCACTTTTTGTTTTATTGTATGTATTGTGTTGAAATAAAATATTTTTATGTCCAAAAGAATAGTAATTGCAGTTGGGGGAAATGCACTCATTGAAGATAAAAATCACCAGAGTGAGGCAGATCAATTTAACCAGGTAAATAAAACTTGTCATCATATCGCGCCATTGGTGGAGGCGGGACACGAAGTGGTAATCACTCATGGTAATGGGCCACAAGTTGGTTTTATTTTGCAACGCTCAGAATTGTGCGCGGACAAAATGGACCGTATGCCAATAGATAGCGCTGGCGCTCAAACTCAGGGTGCGATTGGGTATTATTTTGTCCAAAATTTAAAAAATATTTTTCAAGAGAAAAAAATGGTGAATGAAGTGAGTGCGGTAGTGACACAAATGATTGTAAATAAAGATGATCCATCTTTTCAAAATCCTAATAAACCAATCGGCGCTTTTTCTAACGAACAAGAAGCCAAAGAATTACAAGAAAAATATGGTTGGGTAATGAAAGAAGATGCGGGGCGCGGATGGCGTCGAGTGGTGCCTTCACCTTTGCCTTTGGAAACTGTTGAAAAAAATATTATCGAAATATTATTGAAAAACAAAGCTGTAGTGGTTGCTTGCGGTGGCGGTGGAGTGCCTGTAGTTAGAGAAGAAAACGGCAATCTAAAAGGCGTAGAAGCGGTAATAGACAAAGATCGCAGCTCAGCTTTGTTGGCCAATGAGCTCAAAGCGGATGATTTGATTATTGCTACTGCGGTAGATTTTGTCTATGTAAATTTTAATAAACCAGAACAGAAAAAATTGGAAAAAGTGACCGTGGCAGAATTGAAAGAATATATCGCTCAAAATCAATTTGCTCATGGTTCAATGTTACCAAAAATTGAAGCGGCGATTGCGTTTGTGGAAAATGGTGGTAGGGAAGCAATTATCACTTCACCAGAAATGTTGTCCAAAGCGATTAACGGTGAAAGTGGTACTCATATTACTTTATAAATTTATTTTATTGTCATCCCCTTGTAAAAGGGGATCTAATTAATCAAATTATATATGCGACATCTTATTTCTCTCAAAGAACAATCACGCGAAGACATTTTGGACATGTTGGAAATGGCCAAAAAAATTAAAGCGAAACGCGGTGCTGGGGAACTGACCAATTATTTGCCAAACCAAACTTTGGTGATGTTATTTCAAAAAACTTCCACTCGTACTCGTCTTTCTTTTGAAGCTGGTATGACTGAGCTGGGAGGGCATGGTATCTTTTTGGACTCTCGTACTTCCCAATTATCTCTGACTGATTACGGCGATGAGATTCAAGCGATTATGCGTTTTGGTCAGGTGTTGATGATGCGCGCCTTGAAAGCGGCTGATGTAGAGAAAGCTGCTTCGTTTAATCAGATTCCAGTAATTGATGCTTGTAGTGAAAAATACCACCCATCTCAAGCGCTTGGGGATTTGTTGACCATGATTGAGCATTCTAGCGGTTTGGAAAATATTAAAAAAATTACTTGGTTGGGAGTGGAAAATAATGTATCCAACACTTTGATGTTGGCTTGTGCCAAATTGGGAATAAAGGTGGCTATTTGTGCTCCAGAAGCTAATGTACAGAGTATTGATGCTGAATTGAATACAATGGCTGAGGCGACTGGCAATGTCACACGTACTACTGACTTGGCGGAGGCTTTCAAAGATACGGATTACGTGCACACCGATACTTGGATGGATATGGAATTTTTTGAAAACGGTAAAGTCAAACCATCTTTTCAAGATGAATATGAACGCCGCAAAGCTTTGTTTATGCCATTTCAATTAAACGCCAATTTGATTAATACTTACGCTCCAAAAGCAAAAATAATGCACTGCATGCCATGCCACATTGGCTATGAAATTTCTCGTGATGCGGTGGATCATCCAAGTGCTATAATTTTTGATCAGGCAGAGAACAGAATGCATATTGAAAAAGCGATGATCATGTGGTTGTTGGAAAAGGAAATATAAATCTTCGAAATACCCCGAAAACCATTGACAAACACAGGAAAATATGCTATTATTAGTATATTGATTTTCTAATTCCCAAAAAGAATGAAAAAAATTGCTATTATGTCCAAGGCGCCGATGCCAAAGATTCATAATATGATAAATTAAAAAGCAAGAACTTCCTCTCGCAGGTGGTTTTCTTTTTTATTAATTATTTAGACAGAATAAATAAAATGAACCCGAAAAATATCACTCAAAAGGAGAAATATTTTAGAAGCTTATTGCCGGTTTCTTTTGAACAGGCCAATAAGTTAGCCAAAAAACATGGTAGTCCGTTGTTGCTTTTGTCTAGAAGTAAAGTAAAAGATAGTTATCAAGCTTTGACTCGGGCTTTACCAAATACGCAGATTTTTTATGCCGTTAAATCAAATCCAAATCCAGAAATTTTAAAAACTCTCAAAGATGAAGGATCTAGTTTTGATGTGGCTTCTTTTGGTGAGTTGAAGATGGTGATGAATATCGGGGTAAATCCAAAAGATGTTTTAAACACTCAACCATTTTTGACTGAAGGTGATTTTCAAAATTGTTATGATGCTGGTCAGCGCTGGTTTATCTACGATAATATTGATCAACTAAAAAGATTGACTGTCAACACTAATGATGTAGATTTGTTACTTCGTCTAAGTTTTCCAAATAGAAATTGTCAGGTGGATCTTTCTTATAAATTTGGGGCTACCATCAAAGAAGCCAAAGATTTAATAAAAGCGGCGACTGCTACTGGCGCCCGTATTCATGGTGTTAGTTTTCATGTCGGTTCTCAATCGTATTCTACCAAAAATTATTTGAAAGCTTTGAAGGCAGTACGAAAACTTTTTGATGAAATGCAACACGAGGGGATAATGTTGGATCATGTTGATATTGGCGGTGGTTTTCCGGTGCCTTATACTGATAAATTGCCATCTATTGAACATTTTGCTTTGCCGATCCGCCGCAAATTAAACGAGCTGTTTCCTGGTATGAAAATTTCCGCCGAGCCGGGTCGTTTTATCTCTGGTATGTCTCAAACTTTGGTTACTACTATCAACGGCAAAAATGTTCGTCGGGGAGTACCGTGGTATTATATTGATGATGGAGTTTATAACTCTTTTTCTGGTAAGGTATTTGATCATTGTCAGTATACAATTTTGACCGAACAAGGTGGCGACGGTGTAAAAAGCGTTATTGCAGGGCCAACTTGTGATTCGTTTGATATTATTTCTGAGGACATTAATTTACCACACTTAGAGATTGGTGATATACTTATGGTACCATCTATGGGATCCTATACGAATGTCAGTGCCACGAATTATAATGGTTTTGATCAGGCACAGATTATTACTATTGATTAATTTATAAATAATTATTAATTTAATATATACATATGGCAAAAGAATATACATACGAGTATCACGCAGTTGGCAAAAAAATGGATGGCGAAGGTGTAAAATATGATTACGTTTTTGGTTTTGCGTTTGATAAAATTCTTTATACCGGTCAAACCAAATATCAAAAAATTGAATTATTTGATACTCCATTATTTGGCAAGATGTTGAAGTTGGATGGACAATTTCAAACTTCAGAAAAAGATGA
>JBAYIZ010000021.1:0-7269 GCA_041665405.1 Candidatus Magasanikiibacteriota bacterium | reverse complement strand
GGTATAATATTCACATAGAAAATTCTTATGTGGTTATTGGTATTTCAACGGATTTTATTTGATACAATCATAGATATTTTTTATTTCCCGCTTTGGTGGTATACCGGCGGTGTTTGGCATTCTCTGAAATGGTGTTACGGTTTCTTTTTGGATGGCAACCAAAATCTAGCGCCAGGGTTATGGTTGAAAAATTTGTTTGTGCCGATGTTTGGACAATACGATTGGCAAGGTCGCATTATTAGTGTGATTATGCGTTTTGTACAGTTTGTGTTTCGTTCGATTGCTTTGGTGTTTTGGATGTTGGTTTGCGTGGCATTATTTATGATTTGGTTATTATTACCAGTTATAGTGGTGGGTGGTTTTATTATGTCGTTTACAAAATAGTATGTTGTTTGAAAAATCTGAACCAATTTCATTATTATCCTGTGAAACTTGTAGAGCAACTGGTTTTATTGGCTTTTCGAAATGCAAAGAATGTCATGGTATGTCTGCCGGGCATTTTGTGCGTGGGCATTGGTTGTATTGGTTTTATCCACTGACTCGTTATCATTTGGATTTGGCCAAGACGCATCGCATTTTTAATAAAGTCCGATTTTTTACTTTGTTGCTTTTATTTTTGACTTTCTGGGGATGGGCTATTTATTTCACTATTCGCAGTGGAGTTTTTGGTAACACGAGTTTGTTATTAAATTGGTCATATTGGCAGTCATCGATTTTGAATTTTCAAGGGATTAGAGGTGTTTTGTTTTATGGTGGTGCTATCATTTTGTTATATCTATGGTATCGCGCCATTGTTGAAAGAATAAAAAAATCCAATGTTGAGCGTTACCATTATAGCCAGTATGAAAACAAACCTGGTTTTGAAGATGAAATGGATGTGACCGATTGGAAAATTGCCAAAAAAATCAGATCAAAGAAAAAAGTTAATATTGCCGATACCTTTACTGATGAGGCATTAATCGTGTTAGGTGAGGCCTATTTGGTAGCAGATAAAAGCGGGCATGGTAGTGTTACCCCTGAACACCTTTTTTATGCGCTACTTTCTTCGAATCGCATTTCCAATATTTTCACTCGTTTAGGCATCCCAGCAAGTTCATTACAAAAAACTTTGGCGGATGTTTTGGGAGCAACACCAGCGACCAGTGGAAAACGTGACAAATTTTCAATGCCGTTGATTTCTCCGGATTTTCAACAGATTTTGTTTGTGTCTTATGAAGAGGCTTATAGTGCTCACCAAGAATATGTGAGTGTGACTGAATTATTATTATCTACCATAAAAGAATCTGCCAAATTACAAGAAATTTTATTTGATCTGGCGATGGACAAACAAAAATTATTAAATGTGGTGGAGTGGGCTAGAATTCGCGAACGTCTATATCGTCAATATGTTAAATTTCGTAAAGCCGCTGGTGGCCGGTCCAAGACTGGCATGGACAAAGCCATGACCGCGGTGCAGACCCCGTTTTTAAATAATTTTAGTGACGATCTAACTATTTTGGCTCAGTTTGGAAATCTAGAAAATTGTGTAGCTCGTGAAAAAGAAATTGAGGAAGTAGTTCGTATAGTTGAAGGGGGAGGACAAAATGTAATTTTGGTTGGAGACAATGGTGTGGGGAAAACTAGTATCATCGAAGGTTTGGCTCAGAAGATGGTAGAGGATGATGTGCCAAAGCGCTTGCAAGATAAACGTCTGGTGCGTTTGAGTGTGCCAAAATTATTGGCTGGTACTACGCCGGCGGGAGCGGTTGAGCGTTTGATTGGTATCATGCAAGATATTGGACGAGCGGGAAATGTTATTTTATTTATAAACAATATTCATGAGTTGACTGGTGTATCTGCTGGTGGTGAAACTGGTAGTCTCGATGTTGCGGGCACATTAAATGAATATTTGGGCAGTGGACGATTTTTAACTTTCGCTACTACTACTCCAGATGAGTATTCTCGTCATATTGTGAGTTCTCCACTAGGAAATTTATTTGCGAAAGTAGAAATAAAAGAAATGGATGAGAATCAAGCGATTCAAGTATTGGAATCAAAAGTGGGTACTATCGAATATAAGCAAAATGTATTTTTTTCGTACGAGGCAGTGGCGAAGTCGGTACAATTGGCCGCGAGATTTTTGCATGAATCATATTTACCTGGTAGTGCCCAAGAATTGATGACGGAAGCGGCTTCATTTGCTCATACCAAAAAAGGTTTACATAGTTTTGTGACGGGTGAAGAAGTGGCGGCAGTAGTGGCACAAAAAACTGGTGTGCCTGTCACGACAGTTTCGGCGGATGAAAGTGCCAAATTGATTCATTTGGAAGAAGAAATGCACAAACGTGTTATTGGCCAGGTAGAGGCAGTGGATTTGGTGGCCAACGCTTTGCGTCGTGCCCGTGCGGAGATTCGATCGTCCAAACGTCCGATTGCCAACTTTTTATTTTTGGGTCCGACCGGTGTGGGTAAAACAGAACTTGCCAAGACTATCGCCGAAGTATATTTTGGTGGTGAAGAACGCATGGTACGTCTCGATATGAGTGAATACCAAGATAAAAGTAGTATTTATCGTTTGATTGGTACGCCAGGAGAAAAAGGTAGCGGTATGTTGACTGAAGCTATTCGTCGCAATCCATTCTCATTATTGTTATTGGATGAAATGGAAAAAGCAGACAAAGATATTTTAAATTTATTTTTGCAGGTGATGGATGATGGTCGTCTAACTGATAGTGTGGGCCGAGTAGTAGATTTTACCAATGTAATTTTAATTGCCACCGCTAACGCTGGTACAGCCTATGTACAAGAACAGTTGCGAGCGGGAGTGACTTCGGAAGTTATCAAAGATAAATTATTACATGGCGAACTTAAACAGTACTTCCGTCCAGAATTTTTGAATCGTTTTGATGGTATCGTCTTGTTTAAAGCTTTGAATCGTGAAGATATAATCAAGATAGCTGGTCTGATGTTGAAACGTGTGGCGAAGGATCTTGAGGCCAAGGGGATAGAAATAAGAGTAGAACCGGCGGCGATGGAATTTTTGGCTGACGTTGGTTTTGATCCTGAGTTTGGTGCTCGTCCGATGCGTAGAGCTCTGCAAGAAAAAGTAGAAAATCAGTTGGCAGAATTATTATTATCTGGTAAGCTAAAACGCCGAGATACCGTAGTGATTGGTCAGGGGGGAGAGATTAAAGTTGTATGATATTTGTTTTACCATTTTTGTTATCTTTTTTGTTTGCTTTTTTGATAAAAAAAATAGCGACGAAATTGAAAGTTTTTGATTATCCCGATCAAGATCGCAAATTGCATAAGAATCCCATTCCGTTGCTTGGCGGTCTAGGGATTTTTTTAAGTTTTTGGTTGGCGATTTATTTGTTTCGTAATGTTATAAATTTTACTCATTTTAAAATAAGCCAACTGTGGTTGATATTTTTGGCGGGATTGATTTTGATGGTTGTCGGATATATAGATGATGCGATGCGATTGAAATATCAGTGGCGTTTGTTGGCTTCAGTTGTGGCGGTACTGTTGATTCTTGGTGGCGGTTTGAATTTTGATGGCATTACCAATCCATTTGGTGGCACGATAGGTTTGGATTTTTGGAAAATAAATACAAAATATTTTGGCACGGTTTTAGTCGGGGTGGATATTTTGGCTTTTCTTTGGTTGATGGGGATGATGTATACAATAAAAATATTGGATGGGCTAGACGGGCTGGCTACAGGAGTGACAGCAATCGGAGCGTTGTCTATCGCGGCGTTGGCTGGAGGAGCGACGAAATTTTTTCAACCAGATGTATCGATGGTCGCGATTATTTTTGCGGCGACTTGTTTAGGTTTTTTAATATTAAATTTTTATCCTGCAAAAATATTTTTGGGAGAAGGTGGCGGACAATTTTTGGGATTGATGTTGGGAGTTTTGGGTATTTTGGCTGGGAGTAAAATCGCTACTGCACTGCTCGTGATGGCTGTGCCGATTGTGGATTTGATGTGGGTGATTGTCTCTCGACTATTTAGTGGTCAATCTGTCGCCAAAGGGGATCGTCGGCATTTGCATTTTAGATTGGTAGATATTGGTCTCAAACAATGGCAAGCAGTTTTGGTTTTTTACGGATTTTCTGCCTTGTTTGGATTGTCTGCTTTGTATATGAGTAGTATATTTAAAATTATTTCATTAATATTGTTAGTCGTAGCTATCATTGTGATAGAGGTTTGTGTATCCAAACGTCAAATATATGTCAGAAAATGAAAAATCAGAAATAAAAAATTGGCAATTAGTTGTAATCGGGCTGATAATAGTTTTTGCTGTTGGTTTGAAATTATATTATGCCTTTTATTATCCAAAAGTTTCGATAAAAGTAAATGACAAAACTCTGGATGTTTTGGTTGCCAACAATCTTAAACATTGGCAAAAGGGGCTGGGAGGACGCAATGATCTTGGGAAATTTGACGGTATGTTTTTTGTTTTCCCAGAAATAAAACAGCATGTATTTGTAATGCGAGACATGAAATTTCCCATTGATATTATTTGGTTTAATAAAAGTGCTATTGTAGATATTGCTCCAAATGTGCCGATTGAACCAGGTGTGTTGGAAGAAAATTTGACCATATACCCAGCTAGAGATGTTTCCGACCGAGTATTAGAAATGCCGGCTGGTTCGGTGGAGAAATATAACTTCAAAATAGGGGATAAACTGGAGGTTTTGCACTAGATTCAGCGCAAAGGGTTTGCGTCCCTTGACATTTTGTTTATTTTTGTTATAATTAACACGTTTTATATCTAAACTAAGCCCAGCTAGTGCACCTTCGATGGACTAGAAAAGGGTATTTTAAGTAAATTATGATTTCTATTATTGCAACTGGCGGAAAACAATATATTGTTAAATCCGGAGAAAAATTCAAATTCGAAAAATTAAAAGTAAATGGCATTGATGTATTGGCCGACACAGATTTCAAATTCGACAAAGTGCTTTTGAAAGCCGATGAAGATGGGACTTCTGTAGAAATTGGCAAACCATATTTAGCAGGTGTGACTGTAGATGCTAAAGTGTTGAAGCAAGGAAAACATCGTACTGTACGCGTTGAGAGATTCAAGAGTAAAGTACGTTTCCACAAAGTGCACGGACAAAGACAGAGATTTACTGAAGTGCAAATTGTATAAAAATATAAAATAAGGTTTAAACAAAAACACCGGTAATAATGACTTTTGCGCTTTTTTCACCCGCGAGGGTGAAAGGATGAGCCTCGGCTCATAACCCGCTTAAAAGTAATTATTACCGGTGTTTTTGTTTATTCAATATTTATTTAATTTGAAAAACGATTTTTCAATGCACTGCCTAACGTGATTTCGTCGCTGTATTGCAGGTCCGAGCCCATAGGTAGGCCACGTGCTAGTCTGGTGACTTTGATTTCAGGGTTAATTTGTTTTATTTCTTTTTCTAGATATAACATTGTTGTCTCACCTTGCATGTCGGGATTAAGAGCTAAAATTACTTCTTGAATATTTTCTGTGGTCTTGATTCGTTTGATAAGTTCTCGAATTTTTAGGTTTTCTAATCCTTCTTCATCGCTGACATCGATAGTGCCACGCAGTATGTGATAAACTCCAGCATAGGCTCCAGTTTTTTCCAGGGCGGCGACTGCTTGGGCTTCGTCTACTACGCAAATTTGATCGTGTACACGTTTAGTGTTCGAACAAATTTCGCAGGGATTAGTGTCGGAAAAGTTCCAACATGTTTCACAGCTTTTGATATTTTTTAATAGGTTGTCTAATGCGGTTTTAAATTCGTTTACTTCCACTTTGCCAGATTTCAACCAATGAAAAACATACCGTTCGGCGGTATGTTGTCCAACCGACGGAAGTTTTTTCAAAATGCCGATTAGTTTGTTTATGGTTGGTGAATACATTTTTTATTTCAAGCCTGGAATGTTAAAGTCTCCAGATTGTTGCATTTTGGTAGCGATAGTGCGTTGCATTTTTTTCAATGCATCACCGTGAGCGTCTTTGACGGCTTTTTCTAGTTCAGATTTTTTGTCTGGAGAAAGCAAACTATTATCGATGGCTAGTCCAGTCAACTCTAGATTGCCATTCATAGTTACTACTACTTTTCCGCCAGCTTTATCTACTGTTACAGTTTCTCCACCAATTAAATCTTGTAATTTTTTACCCTGATTACGTAAATCTTTGAACTGTTTTAATTTGGAAAACATGGACATATGTTGTGTCTATAAAAATAAATAAAATTAGTATTCGGGTTGTTCCGGTGCCTTATAGCCACCACCGCCAGAATTTGGTTTAGTAAAAGCGGATTTTGGTTTTAAAGCTTGCGGCGCGCTACTATTAGCACTCGGTGCAGAGTAGGTAGTATCTAGATTTTTGAATGAAGCCATATGTTCGATAAACGTAGTTTTTACTAAACCAGTTGGACCATTTCTGTGTTTGGCAATATGAATTTCAGCAATGTTACGTTCATCAGGCGGTATTTCTTCTAGGCGATAATTACGATCGGCCGCTTTTCGATAGATAAATAATACCACATCGGCGTCCTGTTCGATAGAACCAGATTCACGCAAGTGAGATAGTTTTGGAATAGCCGGTTTACTTTGTTCTACCGTACGTGATAACTGGGAGAGAGCCAAAATAGGAATATTAAGTTCACGTGCCAAGGCTTTTAAACCACGAGTAATCTCTGCAACTTCTTGTACGCGATTGTCGGTTTTGCCGCTGTTGGATTCCATTAACTGTAAATAATCGATTACAATTAATCCTAAACCGTGTTCACTTTGCAAACGACGAGCTTTGGTGCGTAATTGTAAAATATTTAAACTACCAGAATCGTCGATATATATAGGCGTTTCAGAAAGTACACCGATAGCATGACCGATACGAGGGAAATCATCATCTTCAGGGCGATCGGACAAACGGCCAGTACGCATACGCCATAAATCAATCCCTGCTTCTGAACACAACATTCTATCCACCAGTTGTTCTTTGCCCATTTCCAATGAAAATAAACCAACCGGCAATTTTTGTTTCGTAGCCACATGACGTACAATGTCCAAAGCCAATGAAGTTTTTCCTACACTAGGACGAGCGGCCAAAATAATCAGGTCAGATTTTTGCAAACCAGCCAATAGATTGTCTAATTGGGTAAAGCCGGTAGGTAACCCGCGTAGTTGGCCTTTGTGTTTGTGCAGTTCATCGATACGATCAAAAGCATCAGACAATACATTACGAATCGGAATAAAAGTTTGTTTGAAATGGATTGATGAAACTGCGAATAGACTTTGC
>JBAYIZ010000020.1:0-8621 GCA_041665405.1 Candidatus Magasanikiibacteriota bacterium | reverse complement strand
TGATTTTAATAAAATGATGTTGGTAAAAACAGTATTTAGTTGGTTGTCGGTTTTGATTCGCAACAACGAACCAGATAATAAAATATTTTTATTGATTAAAAATTGGTTGGAATTTTTGGATTCATCGGCTGGTGTATCAGCGGCTTTGGGGTATGGTTTTTTAGCAAATCTAGTGTCGTTTTTAGGATTTGCACCTAGTTTAAATAGTTGTGCGGTGTGTAATGAAAAAAATAATTTAGTTGGATTTTATCCTGCGGGTGGTGGGGTAGTATGCAAAAAATGTTTAATTATAAAAAAACAGGAAGGAGCCAAAGTTTATCCGATTAGATTGGTAGATTTACAAGCCATAAAATGGTTGTTTTCAAAACAATGGGATAAAGTGACAGAACAAAATACTGAAATTGCCAATCGGTTAGTGTTTTTGTATGTGCAATACCATAGCGAAAAAAAATTAGTTAAAATAGCCAAATTTGACTAAAAAATATACCTGTGTTAAATTATAAATATGATCAAGCAAACTTTACAATTAAATTCATGGTGGACTGCCTTTGATAGGCAGTAGTTTGATTATCTAAAAATAATTTTAAACTGCCTATCTGGGCAGTTTTTTTATTATTCTATTATGAAAAAAGAAAAGTCACTTTATCACAATTATTGTTTGTTTGCATGGCGATATAAAATATTGGCAGTTTAGTTTTATTTATTTTATATCTTAATTATATGAACAATAATCAATCATTAAAAAATCTACCAGATAACAAAGGATATTTTGGAGAATACGGTGGACAGCTCGTTCCACCAGAATTGAAACCAGCTTTGGACGAAGTGGCTCGGGCATATGCTGAAGCCAAAAATGATCCTGTGTTCATGAAAGAATACACGGATTTGTTGAAAAATTATGTGGGTCGGCCATCGCCAATTTATTTTGCCAAGAATATTTCAGACAAATTGGGAGGCGCACAAATTTATCTCAAGCGTGAGGATCTCAATCATACTGGAGCGCACAAAATAAATCACACATTAGGCGAAGCATTGCTTGCCAAACGAATGGGTAAGAAAAAATTATTAGCCGAAACTGGAGCGGGTCAACATGGAGTAGCATTGGCAACGGCGGCGGCACTCGTCGGGTTGGAATGTGAAATACATATGGGAGCGATAGATATTACCAAACAATATCCGAATGTTCTGCGTATGAAAATGTTGGGTGCCAAAGTGGTGTCTGTCGAAACCGGTGGACGATGTCTCAAAGATGCAGTGGATAGTGCGTTTGGTGAGTATATGAAAAATTATCAGGATGTATTTTTTGGAATTGGCTCAGTAGTTGGTCCACATCCTTATCCAATGATGGTGCGAGATTTTCAATCTATTGTTGGTAAAGAAGCGCGCGAGCAAATATTGGAACAGGCGGGACGATTACCAGATTATTTGGTAGCTTGTGTGGGCGGTGGGTCAAATGCTATGGGATTGTTTCATGCATTTTTGGATGATGCAGTTCAGATGATTGGTGTGGAGCCAGCAGGAAAAAGTTTCAAACCTGGTGATCATGCTGCCACTTTGACTTTGGGGAAACCCGGAGCAATTCACGGAATGTTTACCTATTTGTTGCAAGATGAAAGCGGACAACCATTGCCGGTTCATTCTATTGCCTCTGGTTTGGATTATCCTGGAGTTGGTCCACAGCATTCATATTTCAAAGATACCAAACGAGTAGAATATGTGACGGCCAATGATCAAGAAGCATTAGATGCATTTGTAACATTATCAAAAGTAGAAGGAATAATTCCCGCCTTAGAAAGTTCCCATGCTTTGGCTCATGCATTTAAAATGGCACCAACATTATCCAAACAAGATATTATTTTGGTGAATTTGTCTGGACGAGGGGACAAAGATATAGATTATGTAGCGGAAAGATTGGGAGAAAAGATGTAATTTGCCTTTTTTGGCTAGATTTGTTAAGATTTATGTGTTTTAGATTCCCATTTTCATGGGAATGACAATAATATATTATGTATATTCTTATCAAAGATTTGGCTCAGCATGTGGGAGAGGAAGTAATTATCAAAGGGTGGTTATACAACAAACGCAGTAGTGGCCCGATTTCGTTTTTGGAAATTCGCGATGGCTATGGTTTTGTGCAGGGTGTGGCAGTCAAAAAATGGTTGTCGGAAGTTGTGTGGCAGGCCTGTGAAGATGTCACTCAAGAATCTTCTATCGAAGTTACTGGCGAAGTGTCCAAACATCCAAAAAAGGAAAATGTTTTTGAGTTGCAGATAAAAGATTTCAAGATTACTCAAAAGGCGATAGATTATCCAATCGCTCACAAAGAACATGGTCCGGATTTTTTGATGGAGAATCGTCATCTGTGGTTGCGTAGTAAAAAACAATGGGCAATTTTGCGCGTGCGTGACGCCATAATTATGGCCATCAACGAATATTTGCACCAACAAAATTTCATTAAAGTAGATTCACCAATTTTTACTCCGAATGCTTGTGAGGGAACTACTACTTTATTTGCGGTGCCATATTTTGATCTCGGCGAGGCCTATTTATCTCAATCTGGTCAGCTATATATCGAGGCGGCGATCGGATCTGTCGGTCGTTGTTACGATTTTGGTCCAGTATTTCGTGCTGAAAAAAGTAAAACCAAACGCCACCTGACAGAATTTTGGATGATGGATGCGGAAGCGGCTTTTGTGGAACATGAAGAAAATTTAAAAATTCAAGAAGGATTGGTGCGCCATGTGGTGCGTTATTGTTTGGAGCATTGTCAGGAAGAATTGTTAATTTTGGAACGCAATGTTGAATTGTTGAAAAAAGCCGATGCACCATTTACTCGCTATAGTTATGATGAAGCGATTAAAAAATTAAACGAATTGGGTAGTGATATCAAATATGGAGAAGATCTTGGTAATGATGATGAAGGTATTTTGACCAAGGACAGCGAAGTGCCAGTGTTTATTGAAAAATGGCCAAAAAGTATCAAGCCATTTTATATGAAACGCGCGCTGGAGAATCCTGATTTGGTTTATAATGATGATTTGATTGCCACTGAAGGCGGCGGAGAATTGATCGGCGGTAGTCAGCGTGAAGAAGATGTAGATGTATTACTTGAGAGAATCAAAGCCGAGGGATTAAATCTTGAAGACTATCAATGGTATTTGGATATTCGTCGTTATGGCAGTGTGCCACATTCTGGTTTTGGTATTGGATTGGAGCGTACAGTGCGCTGGATTTGTGGAGTGGAACATATTCGTGAATGTATTCCTTTTCCACGTACGATTGGTCGTTTGAAACCATAAAATTCGAACTAAGAAAAAAAAGAGTAACAAAAAACCACAGATTTAAATCTGTGGTTTTAAGTTTATTACTACCATTTCTGGTGGGTCAAAGAAACGAATTGGACCTCCAGACTCGCCGATACCGACAGAAGTAAATATTTTCATTCCCTGGTAATCGTTGAGCCCTGCATAATATTTTTTTGGTAATTGGAGTTGTCCGTTTCCAAGTGGACCAATAAACGGTAAACGAATTTGTCCACCGTGAGTGTGCCCAGCTAGGGTTAGAATAGGTTGTTTCTTGTCAGTAGGATAAAGTTTCACGCCGTCTGGATTGTGGGTCAAAAATACCAACGGTACATTTAAATCCAAATTATTTAATTCTTCAAAATTAACATTGTTGACCCAAATATCGTCTATACCGAATAAACAGAGTTTTTGATTTTTTATAGTTGGACAGTCTAGATTATTGCGTAATAATTTTATGTTTAAATCTTTCATTTTAGCAATCAAAAGCTGTGACCGATCGCCAGTTTGTTTGTTTTTATCTTCTTTAGACTTGCTTCCCACGCCATATTCGTGATTGCCTAAAACATAGTAAATTGGATAATTTTCGCTAATTTTTCTTAGTGGCTCCAGATATTGGCTTTCATCTTCGAACGTCCTTTCGTTATCGATCAAATCACCGCCTAACAAGATTAAATCCGGGTGTATTTTTTCTATTTCTTTTACTATTTTTTCTGTCCACGCAGATTTTTTGTGGTTACCAACTTGAATATCGGAAATAAAAATAATTTTTATCGGAGCTTGGATATTTTGGGTTGAAAAAACAAATTCATTTTTCACTATAATATTTGGTTCAATAAAAAGATCAATTCCGCAGATAATAATTATAGAAAGTATTATAATAAAACTATATCCGAGTTTTTTGTTTTTGTTTAAAAAAGAATTGTTAGTTTTAATATCACGCACAAAAAAATACACCAATAAGGCGGATACAAAAATTATTTCAATTATTATGATGGTAAAAAAATTCATAAGTGATAATTTATTTTACCAATAAAAAAGAAGAAAGTCCATCGCTCAAAATTAAATAATTTTAATGTTAAGCGATGGGGAGGAGCGAAGAACGGAACCTACGACCCATCTGATTCACCTGGTTGCTCGCGGTTCATTGGGAGAACCGGAGCGTACAGACAAGTTCGCGCCCGTCTAGTTTGGGCGAACTCCAGGTTAGCGCACGCTTGTACGCGCCATTTTCCCTGGCCACCAAGATGGCGATGTCAGGGTCACAGCCGTACTCGGCATGGGCTGGCCTGATCTCAAACCAGACGACCGCGCCTTGTGGTACGCACACGCTGCGCGCTCGCAGTCGTCGGACCATATCGTCGTCATCCGTGTTTTTCACGGTGACGTATGCGGTCTCGTCGACCACCATCTGGATGTTGTCGTTGGCACGAACGCCAACGATCAAGGTCTTGTTGCAGGCCAGAACCGCTTCGTCCTGGACCTGATAGCCGCATCCACCCAGGATGAGGCCGATCAGGGCCGCCAGGAAGACGCGGATGCCGTTGACATCCGCGAAGGTGGCGAACAATCTTGCAATCAGCAAACCGGTGGAAATTTCGTGCTTCTTCATGTCTTGCTCCTCAAATTTGTAGCCGACTTTCGGGGATTAAGCCGACATTGTTGGTGTACATTCAAAAACCATACATGTCCCCGTGGTAATGTGAACTAGAGATATTATCATAAAAAATAAAAAAAGTCAATGTTATTGACCTTTTTTGGTGCCGATGGTGGGACTTGAACCCACAAACCCGAAGGCACGTGATTTTGAGTCACGCATGTTTACCATTTCATCACATCGGCTAAAAATATACCAAAATTATACCGATTCTTTGGATTTTTGTCAACCTTATGATATAATATCCGATGTAAAAATAAACTATGTCAGTTATCATTTCAGTAGTCAATCAAAAGGGTGGTGTGGGCAAAACTACGACCGCTGTGAACCTTGCCGCTGGCCTTTCGGAAGCGGGGAAATTTGTGTTATTAGTGGATTTGGACCCTCAAGGGAATGCCACTTCTGGCTTGGGTATAAAATATCGTGAATTACAAACCGGGCTTTATCACGCTCTCATGGGTCAATCTCGTATTCATGACGTGGTGACCAACACTTCTCATCCTGGACTCAGGGTAGTGCCGGCTACACCAGATTTGGCCGGTGCCAATGTTGAATTGGTAAGTGTGGATGGACGTGAACGAAAATTATCTGACTTATTGGATGAGGTGAAACATGCTTACGACTATGTTTTGATTGATTGTCCACCATCATTAGGTATTTTAACTCTGAATGGGCTAGTAGCGGCGGATCATATTTTGATACCAGTACAAGCAGAATATTATGCGCTAGAAGGATTGGGACAATTATTAAAAACCGTAGAACTGGTAAAGGAAAATATCAAACCAGAACTCAGTGTACTGGGAGCAGTAGTCACAATGTTTGACGGACGCAACAAGTTGTCCGAAGAAGTAATGAACGATCTTTACAAATTTTTCCCAAATAATATTTTTCGTTCGGTAATTCCACGCACAGTGCGTTTGGCAGAGGCCCCTAGTTTTGGTAAAAGTATTTTTCATTATGAACCAAAAGGTAAAGGAGCCAAAGCCTACGAAAGATTATCGCGGGAAATTTTAGATTTTTTTGATAAAAACTAATTAATTATATTATGTCATTAGGACGTGGACTAGGCGCTTTGATTACGCCAACAAATAAGAATAATTCATCACATAGTTCGGACACTGAAGGAAAAATTTGGTTTATTCCGATTAGTAAAATTACTCCAGATCCGAAACAACCACGCAAGCAATTCAAGCCAGAAGAGTTGGATCAACTGGCGGCCTCGATAAAAGAGCATGGAGTTTTACAACCTTTGTTGGTGGTAGAAAAAACTGATGGTGGTTATGATTTGGTGGCAGGTGAACGTCGTTTACGTGCGTCACAACTTGCCGGTCTGACAACCGTTCCAGTTTTAATAAAACAATGGGCAGATCAAGAAAAATTGGAAATATCTTTGATTGAAAATATTCAGCGTGAAAATTTAAATCCGCTAGAAGAAGCATTTGCCTATAAACGTTTGATGGAGGAATTCAATCTCACCCAACAACAAGTGGCTGAAAAGGTAGGAAGAAGCCGCCCAGCTATCGCCAATGCGGTACGTATGCTCGATTTACCCACACAGGTGCAGGCGGCTTTGGTGGATGGAAAAATAAACACTGGTCAGGCTCGTGCATTGTTGTCATTGTCTACCGCGAAGGAACAATTGAACATGCTGTCTTCGATGTTGGGAGAAAAAATAACTGTCCGTGATCTCGAACGTGAAGCAAATAAACAAAAAGTTTTGGGCAATCGGCCGATTCGTAAGGACCCGAATATTTTATACTTGGAAGATAAATTACGTGCTGAGCTGGGTACAAAAGTAAATATTTCTCAAAAAGGGGTGCGTGGGACGATTGTGATAGATTATTATTCGGATGAGGATTTGAAGAGGTTGGTGAAGAAATTGTTAAACGAATAAGTTCTGCAAAACAAAATACAGCCAATAAACAAAACAGACATTGACTTTTGAGCTTTTTTCGCCCGCGAGGGCGAAAGGATGAGCCTCGGCTCATAACCTGCTCAAAAGTAAATGTCTGTTTTTAATTATACTGCAATGTGCCAGTTTGGGTCGGCTTGAATTCCTTTCCAATTGGTGAAGTCATTTTTCATTGCATGATAGTATCCGGCGACAGCAATCATGGCGGCGTTATCCATGCAATATTTTAATTCTGGGTAGACAAAATTTGTTTCTGGGAATTCCTTGGAGATTATTTCTTTGAGTGTTTCACGTAATTTTTTATTGGCACTTACTCCGCCGGCTAGTATTAATGTTTTTGGATTGGTTTCTTTTACAGCTCGGATAGTTTTATGGACTAATACATCAATAATTGCTTGTTCAAAACTGGCACAGAAATCTTCGCGAGTGGGTGGGTTGGTAGATTGTCCGTAAACCCCAGTTGGTAGCTCGTATGGAAGTATATCCGTTGCAGATAATTTATTTTTTTGCAGCCAATAAAGTGCAGAGGTTTTTAACCCTGAAAAAGAAAAATCAAAACTTTTTTCATTTATCATTGGACGAGGAAAATCGATAGCATTGGTTTTGCCAGTCTCGGCTAGTCTCGAAATTTGTGGACCACCTGGATAGGGGAGGTCTAGTAGTTTCGCAACTTTATCAAAACATTCGCCGGCCGCATCATCTTTGGTGTGGCCTAGTATTTTATATTCACTCGGATTATTTAGCATGGTGATTTCAGTGTGTCCGCCACTGGCTACCAGCGCAATTGCTGGGTATTCAATTTTTTGATTGGGAGTTAATTCTACAGAATAGATATGCCCCTCTAAATGATTCACTCTCACCAGAGGAATATTCCAGGCAAATGACAAAGTACGGGCGGCCTCTACCCCGACAATTAAGCCAGTGATTAAGCCTGGACCGGCAGTCACAGCAATAGCTTCGGGTTTTGGTTGGTCTTTCAAAATTTCCTCTATGAGCGGAATGATTTTTTCAGCATGTAAACGCCCCGCAATCTCTGGCACCACTCCACCGTATTTTTTGTGAATTTCTATTTGGGATGCGGTTTTTTCAGACAACACAACACAGCCCGCTGGGGAACAGTCCAACAGGGAAACTGAGGTGTCATCACAAGATGATTCGATTCCTAGAATAATCATAGGGGTATACTATAGCCAATATGTAGCTAAATTTCAAGGGCTTCTATTGACTTTTTGTTAAAATGTTATATAATATGGTTCGTAAGTATTTAGATAGATGGCCTCATCGTCTAATGGTTAGGACACTACGCTTTCAATGTAGTAATACGAGTTCGATTCTCGTTGGGGCTACAACTGGGGGGTTTGCATGTGCAGACCCTCTTTTTTGTTGAAAGATAAGCGAAAAATTCGGGGTTTCAAATGACGGATATTGGTAAGAAGGTTTTTTAGAAAAAATCGAACCCTGTAATTTTATTTTTTGATTATAAGTTGCTTGTTTCCAATAATCCGGCACTGTCAAAAAGAAATTAAAACACAAATCAAGGGCTTCCTCGAAATTGTAGTTTTCCTTTGGTGCTTCGTTCAAATGTATTTCCTTTTCTTCAATAGCCGATTTTATAACCTCCAACTGTTCTTTAAAATCGTTTTCATCAATTAGACCTCTACCAAGCATATCAAACAGCTTTCTTTTTTCCAGTTTTAAATGCTCGGATTCTTTGGCTACTTGCTCAGCAGTTTTGTTTATTTCTTTGTAT
>JBAYIZ010000019.1:0-9009 GCA_041665405.1 Candidatus Magasanikiibacteriota bacterium | reverse complement strand
CTGTTCCCCAAATTTACCGACTGAGAATCTATCATTTGGTTTTGAAAATTATAAGTTTCCATTTGTGCCGTCATAGACAAATCAATGTTGCCACTATTTTTAACTTCTAAAAAATATAAAAGGTTTTTATTAAAAAAATAATTACTAATTGAATAAAACTTTTCTAAAATCAAAGATTCGTTCGCGGTGCCAGCAACTTGTAAAACTAAAATAGTCACCAACTGACTACCAATATTTTGTTCAGTAATTTCTTTTACACCCAACCCCACATAATGTGCCCCTGGTGGAGTGTTCTTTGGAATAGTGATGGTAAAAACAAAATCTTTTTCTTCGTTACTTTTTAAAACTATTTTTTCTGAATTAAATTTTACCCAACTTTCTGCAATATCACTGTTGGATTTAAATACTGGCCGACCCTTTTCATCCTGCTGTACACCAATTACTGTCGCTTGATATTCTTTTTCTATATTGGAATCATTGGTTACACTTACTACTAGTTCTTTGTTTTTGCCTGGATCAATACTAATGGTGTATTTTAAAGGACTAATAGAAAATGCGCTGGCCGATGACGCCAACAAACAGAAAAATAAAAGTAGCGAGCTTATTAAAATTTTATTTTTTACTAACATAATTATATATTGGCCGCCGCTGTTAAGGTAATTAGTTGTGAATATGTGGCTACAGCACTGGTGGCTGATCTTACTACTTTAAATGTTAAAGTTGTGTTATCAGAAGAAACTGGCGCGGCGACAGAAGACAAAACTAAATTATTGACTATCGCTTTATCAATGGCATAATCCGCGTGCGAACCGCTTACTGCCAAACCATATTCTTCTATACCACCAGCACCATCAACCGCAGTATCCAAAACGTCCGCGAGTGATGTTCCGCTCACTCCCGTGACTGACAAAGTATATCCTGTCCCAGAATTTGTTCCCACAGTTGCCACCACATTTCCACTAGCTACATCGCCTGCATTTGTGAGCGAACCAAGATTTAACAAACTAATGCCACCCAATGACAAACTCAAACTACCGATCTCAGCCGATTGAAAACCAGCTCGCACTTCAAAATTGGTACTCGTGCTTATTCCCACTGCATATCCACCCATCGATTCCTGCAAACTATAATTTGTGCTCGTTCCAACACCACCACCAAAATCTACACTATCAGCATATAAATAATAATTTGTAGATGACATGGCGGAAAAAACCAAACTAGGCACAGCCAGTATGCCAACAACTACCATAGTGATAACTTTCCTGTGATACATAGTTTATTGCTTTTTAATTTGCGTTTTGGCTGGAACAGTTACATTAGCTGGTACGCTGCCTTGAGACGAACCTACCATTTTTCTTATTTTATCCGTAATACTTTTATTGTCAGGATTTAACTCGTTTACTTTATAATAATATTGCAGGGCGGTAGTTTTGTCACCACTTGTTTCATATAACAACCCAAGACTATATAGGGCGTTGGAATAATTTGGTTGTACGCTAACTACCTGTAACCAAATTTTTTCCGCCAAATCTCTGTCGCCTTTTTCATTTCGATTATATAACAGACGGCCATAATTATATAAGGTTTCTGGATCAGATTGATTTTGGGCTACAATCTTTTCATAGGTTGCAATTGCTTTGTCAATCTTTTGAGTTTGTTCGTAGGCGTTGGACAAACCAATATACGCGCCGAAATAATCTGCTTTCAATTCAATCGCCTTTTCATAATTTTTTATCGCCTCATCCCACTTTGTCATGGCCGCATAATTATTTCCCAAACGCCACCAGTGAGTCGGATTGGTTGGTTCCAAATCTCTTGCCTGTTCCAATGATTTCAACGCCCAATCTCTTGCTTCAGGTACCAAAGCAGCCGCATTTTCATACATAGTTGCCAAGTTTTCCCACAAAGCAACAGATTTTGGTGACAAGTCAGCCGCATATTTTGCTTCATTAACAGCCTTGGCCATGATAGCACTGATAGATTGTACATCTGGATTCGCTTGTTTACTTGCCTCAACTGCCTGATTCAAATATATTTGGGCCATCGCAGAATGGTATACGTCGGAATTGGGTTTCTTACTCAAGGCGTCGTTGATATATATTTCAGCTGTTTTACTATCGGCACTCGAAATGGCTTTAGTATAAGCTATTTCACCTAAATAAAGTCTACCTCCCCAAATTGAAACCATCACCAACCCAGTAATGACCACAATCAAACCAAACGAGACAGACAAACTATACTGAGGGGTGTCCTCCATTGTCCATTCTTTATTGAAAGTAAAATACTGGCTATAGAAGGAAAAACCGGCTACTAACAATGCCAGCATCAACCACCACACAAACCATAACACCTGACTATAAAAAACTAACCCTAAGCCAATTGTCAAAATAATAAAGACAATCGCCACTAAAAATGCTTCAAACAAAATATTTTCATTAATAAAATTAGTTTGAGTTGAAGAAATTGCACGAACTTTATTCCACAAATTAAATACATGCCCAAGAGTAAGAAGTACTAAAAATATAAATGCACCTACCAATAACACTCCACCCTCTGACAATAAACTTAGTAAAGAATTAAAAGGCTGATTAAAACGAAGCGACCACGCGGTCGGATCTGCGTTGAAAGCGATATTTCTAAACTGAGAAAAATCAACACCAAATGTACCCAGACCGCTTCCTACAAAAAATTGTCTTACACCAGATGAAACTGTGTCATAGGCAACTGACCAAGAAGGATTAAGACCTAGAGACACTTCTGTCGGCACTGGCATCTGTACAAATTTTGGCGTCCCAAAAACAATAAATAATATTGTAAATATTAACAGCGCAAATAATGCCGAGACCCAACCAAGATGAACCTCCTGTATAAAACTAATTCCAAACATTAATAATAAAACCAATGCCACCAACAAAATTATCCACAATATTTTAAAACTCAACATCACCAACACACCAAACGACAATGCTCCGATAACAAATGACCAAATAATTCTGCCGAAGCTCAAATTCCTTTTCATCAATTGGCCAAAGGATAATATCAATAACATGATGGCCCAAACACCAAACATACTATTTGCAGAATCGACAGTGTTCCAGGACTGCCCCATCAACTTCGTCAGAAATTCAATTTTAAAGACAATTTTTAAAACAAATAATACGAGCGAAACTAAACCAACAGACAGCAATGTATCCAGCAGGCCTCTCCACATTTTTTCTGTTTTTACAAAATTGGTTATTACATAATAGAAACCGAAAAACAAAAGTAACAAAATAAAATTTAATCCAAAAAATTCAGCTCGTCCGAAAAAACTGTCGTATTTGTTCACAGAAAATATTGACGAAAATAATCCTACGATGCCAAGGACTAATATTGGTATGTCAATCATGGTTTTGGTAACCTGAATTTTCTTCGTTAAGACAAATTTTATTACCCATAATAAAATATTTATCAAAACCAAGCCACCAAATACATACTGTTTTGGTATGATATAGAAATTATTCAGATTCTTATCTAAAAACAAAGGAACCAATATGATATTTAAAATTAAAAATATATACGAAAGTATGTCTATTACTTTTCCATTTCGAAGTTGATTAAACATAAAAAATCTATTTTTAAAAAATATTATTAGTATCAATATTATATCACAAAAAGATGTTCATAACAAACATAAATATGGGTGCTGTGGACGACTATTTGGTGACAGTTTTGATAAACGTGATTCATCATAATTCATGAAGTTTCTACCTATCGTTCTGATTTAAAAAAATGTTTCACGTGAAACATTTTGTATAATATTATAGATGCATCCATGCGGCTAAAAGAACTACCAACGAATTTTCCCTCGTGCTATAATAGAAATACCCCAAAATAGATTCGGGAGCAAAGGATGACGAAGATGAAAAATCTCCGACAAGCCCCGAAAATCATGAGGACCATGTCGATTACGGCAACCATCGTTAGCAACTCATTTGCTCCTTGTGTGACCGCCACGATTGTCTGCCTTGTGACAAGTCATCCTATCCCCGCTGGTTTCTTTGCTGTTTTATCCTGGATTAGCGTGACCTTAGTAGCCCGTCGTTTAAAGAATGGGCGACACAACAGCGGGTGATCACCGAGAATGTGGTGGTTTTGCGGGATAAAACCTCGCCTTGCCACTACATAAATAGCTAAATCTTGGCTAATTATGTAGCAAGGCGAGGTTTTTGTTTCACGTGAAACATTATAAAAAAGTAAAAATAGTGTATAATTAGTTAAGTTAAATAACGTTTGTATACACTAGTCTATACAAATATACACTTTCGAGCGTACTTATACCCAAAGTTATCCACATTTTAATAAACAAAAAACAGGCATACCGCCTGTTCTCTACCACTACAAACTTTTTATATATTTCAGTGGACCTGAGGGGAATCGAACCCCTTACCTCAGCAATGCGAATGCTGCGCTCTACCAAATGAGCTACAAGCCCTCGAGTGTGCCCCCAGCATGAATCGAACACACATTTTGCCCTTAGGACGGGCCTGTTCTATCCATTGAACTATGGGGGCAAAGAATAGATTAACGCTATATTACAATAAATTTGGGCTATTTGCAAGAGTGCACATTGCCGATACAACATAATAATGATAATATAGCCCTATCTAATTAAAAATATATGGACAATGTTGTTTTAATAATAGTAATAGCCATTCTTGCAATCATTTTGCTGACATTTTATAACAAGCTAAAGGATTTGAGCAAACCTAAAGAAAATGGAGACCTATTCACCATGCTACAATCTCAGATACAAGACTTGGGCAGACAGTTTGAACAAAAAATAGGCGAGACACACAAAGCGATGACGGAAAACCAAACTTCAATGCATACCGCTATTCAAAGTCAGTTTGGACAAAGCGCAAAAATAATATCTGACGTGACTGAGAAGCTAACTAAGCTCGACGAAACAAACCGACAGGTAATGAATTTCGCGGATCAGCTTCAAGACCTAGAAGATATTTTACAAAATCCGAAACAGCGAGGAATATTGGGGGAGTACTATTTGGAAAATGTTTTATTAAATGTTTTGCCTCCAGGGACTTTTCAAATGCAATACAAATTTAGCGACGGTGATATCGTGGATGCCGCTGTGTTTGTAAAAGACAAAGTCATACCAATTGACTCCAAGTTTAGTTTGGAAAACTATAATCGAGCGGTTAGCGAAAAAGACCCTTTGCGCAAAGCAGAGTTGGGAGTCATATTTAAGAATGATTTAAAAAATCGCATCAATGAAACCAGCAAATACATCAAACCAAAAGAGGGGACTATGGATTTTGCTTTTATGTTTATTCCTTCTGAGGGGATATACTATGATTTACTAATTAATCAAGTTGGGTCTTTAAAAACAAACACTCATGATTTGATTGAATATGCCTTCAAGGAAAAACATGTCATTATTGTTTCGCCAACTTCTTTTCTAGCTTATCTCCAGACTGTTTTGCAGGGACTACGCGCTTTACAAATAGAAGAATCTGCGAAGGAAATTCGACAGCGCGTCGAGGAGTTGGGCAAGCACTTGTTGGCTTACGATGAATATTTGAAAAAGCTAGGCAATAATTTATCTACTACGGTAAACAGTTACAACGCAGTCAATAAGGAATTTATAAAAATTGACAAAGATGTAATAAAGATTGTAGGAAGTGAGAAAAAAATAGAGTCTCTCTTGATAGAGAAACCCGATTTAGAAGAATAGCTTAGATAAATTATTCTAATGACACGTGCTCACGTGTCATTTTTTTTATTTTGTAATAATTTCAATAGATTTTATTACTGTTGGAACAACTGGTGTAGATCTTTCACCAAATCCACCCTCTTCTACCTTGCTTTCCGCAATTTTATCTACAGTTTCCATACCATTGACTACATGCCCAAAAATGGTGTAGTTTTTTGGTAGTGGATAGTCTGCGTGCAAAATAAAGAATTGACTACCGTTGGTGTTTGGACCAGAGTTGGCCATCGCGACCGCACCGCGCACATACTCATCATTAAACGGTTCGTCAGCAAATTTGTACCCAGGATCACCAGTACCATTGCCAACTGGATCACCACCTTGAATCATGAACCCTTTGATTATACGATGAAAAATTGTGCTATCATAAAAGCCTTTTTGAGCTAAAGTAACGAAGTTTTCCACTGTTTTTGGTGTCTGATTTTTATTAAAATTGATAGTAATGTCTCCTAATGAAGTGCTTAATACTGCGACATATTGTTTGCTGGCGTCAAATTTGTCCATAGAGTTGTTCTTAATTAAATTATTATTAGTTTTTTCTGTGGTGGTGGTATTTTCAATGGTTTCAATATTTAACTCGTCTCCGCTCACAATTTCATTGGTAGATTCTTCGGTGTTAGAAACTATTTCCGTCACTTCTTCTTTTTGTTTGTAGGCGTCCAAGTTACTTGACTGATTTTGGTCAACCAGTGAACATCCAGACAAAAAAGGCGTAAATAGTATAAATAATGTTATCACGGCAATATTTTTGCTTATCATATTTAATTTCAATAAATATTTTTTAATTGTTTTCTTAACACCTGCCAATTTGGTGTAGTTTTGGCAACCAACTGCCAAAATTTTTTGCCGTGATTCATTTCTTGCAGATGCGATAGTTCATGAGCCACCACATATGTCGCTAGTTCATCTGGTATGTACAATAATTTATAATTGAAATTCAGATTGCCACTTTTGGAACAACTGCCCCAACGACTACTACTGTTTTTTATCGCTACCTTATTATACCTGAAGTTGTAGATATTATTCAACTGGGAAAGTTTTTCGCGTACTAAGTGCAGGGCGCGACTTTTGTTAATTAAAAAATCTTTACGACCAACAGGAAAAATACTTTTTGATTCTTTTTCTTTATAGTGAGCAACTTTTCCCAAAATCCAATCCTCATGTTGTAATAAAAATTCTTTTATTCTTGACTCCGGAAAAAATATTGGCGTAGTAATAGAAATTTTTCCACCATGAGAAATAGCCAAACGAACACGACGAGAGCGACGCAAATGACGGTGCTCGTATTCTATCTCTTTATCTTTTAATATTATTATTTTTTTCATCAAATTAGAGCGATAACAAAAACACGCCAATCATAATGATTATAAAGGCCAGAAATTTAATCATTAAATTCTTTTTATCAGTTGATTCCGCAATAAGTTTGGGGAAAAATTTGGTCGCTAAAATGGCCAAACAAAAGACAATAAGTACCTGGAAGCCCTCTAGGGAATAAACCAATGCCGCCGGTTTCAAAGACAGTGCCCATTGTGTAAACAGTGTTCCAATATTACCAACCGCCACCACCACAAAAAATAATAGAAAGAAACTTGGGCTGTTTGATCTAATCGTCTGAACAAAATCTTGCCTAATTTTTTTAAAAATAAAAACTGCTGTGACAGTAACAGCGTCAAATAAAATTGTCCAAAAAAAGATAGTTGGAAATGCGACGGTAGCCGACAAATATCGAACCACCAAAGCATAAACAGAATATAGGCCACACGACAATAACATTAGCCAGAAAGCGGCAGAAATTTTAAATGATGAATTGCTTTTCTTTAATGAGGCAACCACTGCGCCAGTTAATAAAAAAATCATCGCAATAAATTCTGTCACGGAAATTTTATCTCCAATCATTGTCCAACCCAGAACTAAACTAAAAACCGGAATAGCATTCCACAAAATATTGATGCGGGTAACTTCCTCAATTTCCATTGCCTTCACATAAGGAAAACCAGCAAAGTTATAAAACAAACCAGCTAATAACAACCACCAAATGGCATTGCCAGGAGGAATGACAATATATTGAAAACCGACAAAAGGTAAAACTAAGACGCTCAAAACCGTTATTAAAATCAAAAAGACATACGGATTCTTTACTTTTGATCCGATGACTATTTTGGTATAAACATTTTCAATCGCCCAAGAAAAATGCGCGGCCAAAACTAAAAAAATCCAGGTCATATTAAAATATCAACAAAATTTTATATTGTACACTACTAAATTAATTAAAACTCTATATAGAGTGGCAAATGATCAGAAACAGTATCCTGCAAAACTTCAAAGTGCAACACCGCCACATCGGGACTTGTAAAAATATAATCAGCATATTTATTGTCACCACTATAAATATGGCTACGAGTAGAAACAATTCCTTTTTCTTTTATTAAATTTACCATTCCTTCTTCAAAAATTTTTATACTCTCGGTTTCAGGGTTCAAATTAAAATCACCACAAAGGATTTTGCTACCGCGATGATTTCGCATAAAATTTGACACCTTCCTTGATTGTTCAAGCCGTGCAATTCCATCGCCTTTACCCCCGCCAGTATAAAGGCCGTGAAGATTAAAAATAGTTATCTCAGAATTTTTGTATGGGACAGTAATATATTGTAAAAGCCTATTCCAAATTTTAATATCTTCTGGAAGACCTAAGTCATCGGTTATTTTAAAAATTTCGTAGCTACCTTCGGCTTTCACTTCGATGCCTTTTCTAACAAACATGGCTAGCCCATATGGAATGCATTTTTCATTTTTTATTACTTCATAAGCGCAGGCGTAGAAATCCGTATGATTAGGCAAAACACTTGATAAAATAGAGTGAATATTAAAAACTGTTGAATCTTCTGCTTTTAACACTTTGTCACCGTTATAAACTTCTTGAAAACAAAAAATATCCACCTCATCAGCCTTACTTTTTACAAAATCAACCAAAGAATTACCAACTCTTCCACCAAAAATATTCAGTGAAATCAATTTCATATGTTACACGTTAATAATATGCGGTGTTTGTTGGACAAAGTTCGAAACTATTTCGAGCAAAATCTAAATGATTAAAACTACTAAAAAGGACTCGGCAGGGCGAAGCAATTTGTCTGGGGTTTTGGATTCGCCCTGCCTCGGCTGATTTCCCGCCCGCAGGAGGGGTCTGGGGAGGAATGCGGGCGGGTTTCGGATTCACCAAATTATTTTTTCGCCAAT
>JBAYIZ010000018.1:0-13501 GCA_041665405.1 Candidatus Magasanikiibacteriota bacterium | reverse complement strand
ATGGATAGTTTTGGGTATGATCGTGGAGTATTATTATCTAACACTGAAAATTTGCTATCTTTTTCCAAGAATTTTGGTGAACAAAAAAACTCTTTGCAAAATTCGTTGTTTGCCGGATCCAAAATTGATTTTATTTCCAAATTAAATATTGTGCCAGCGCCGCCAGCTACTTTGGATGAGAAATTAATTTGGGAAAAAGAATTGCTTGGCCTTTATATTACTGCTCATCCTTTTTCTGATTTTCAAGAGGTGTTGCGCGATTGTTTAACACCAATTAATGAGTTACAAGGTACCGGTAGAAGTGAGTGGGTGATTGTAGCTGGTATTATGGATAGTGTAAAAAAGAAAATTACTCGTAGTGGAAAACAGATGAGTTTTGTGACCCTCGAAGATACCACTGACAAAATGGAACTATTGGTATTTCCAAAAGTTTTTGAAACTACCAAAGATATTTGGGTAGAGGGACAGATGGCAGTGGTAGTAGGAAAAACTTCAGAGGAAGAAGGGGATAATAAATTGTTTGTAGAAAAAGCCTACGCCTTGAACAAAGAAAATTGTCGTCAATTGGCCGCTCAACTTAGCACGGGCCAAAACAAGAAGTCTATTAGCCAGTATATGTCTAACGACATGGTAGATAGTATGTCATTTGAAATCACCCTGACCGCCGCCCAAGTGAAAGCCAAAGCCGATGCGATAAAGAGTTTCTTGGCACTATATCCAGGTGATGCATTAGTCTATTTACTGGTAGATAATAAGAAAATAAAAACATCATTCAAGGTCAATCCAACGGATAGTTTCAAGGAGAAACTCAATGAATTACTGATAAACTAAAAAACGTGTCGGTAATAATGATTTTTTTGCTTTCCTCGCCTCGCGAGAGGCTCAGGGAATCGGCCTCGGCCTCATAACCCGCAAAAAAGTAATTATTACCGACACGTTTTTTTTCGATTTTTTATTTTTCCTTCTTTTCGAATAGATTTTTGATCCACGCGATTTTGGATGTATTGAGTTGGTTTTTGATATGATTTTTGGCCGCATGAGTTTTCACAAATTTTAGCCAATCTGGACTCGGGCCTTTACGATTTTTGTCGGTGACAATTTCCACTACGTCACCACTTTTTAGAGATGAATCCAAACTCACCATCTGGTCATTTACTTTCGCTCCATTACATTTGTTTCCGACTTCAGTATGAATATGATACGCAAAATCTATCGGGGTAGCATCCTCTGGTAAATCTATCACGTCACCTTTTGGAGTGAATACAAAAATATGATTGCGGAAAAAATCTACTTTCATCTCTTCTAAATCTTTGATGTTGTTTAAAATCTCTTGTTGCATCTTGGCTAGTTCTTTCGCCCAATTCAAATCTTTTTTGGATGGACGTGGGCCTTTTTCATCATAACTCCAGTGGGCGGTAGTGATACCAAATTCCGCCTCTTGATGCATCTCTGGGGTACGGATTTGGAATTCTACAATTTTTCCATCATCACAAAATACGGTGGTGTGTAAAGATTGATAGCCGTTTGGTTTTGGTTGGGCGATATAATCTTTGATGCGCCCTTTTAATGGACGCCAAAGTTTATGAATAATACCCAAAGTGGCATAACAATCTCCGACATCTTTTACAATCACGCGAACCGCTACAATATCATAGATATTATTGACTTCCCAATTTTTCTTTAGTAATTTTTGGTAGAGACTATATAGTTGTTTCTCACGACCGTGAATATCAATATAATTGATATCAGCCGCTTTTAATTCTTCTTCAACAGTTTTTATTATCTTTCCAAGATAAACATTTTTTTCAGTAATATTCTGATCACGGATAGCTTTTACTTTTTGATATTCTTTTGGATCAACATATTTAAACGACAGATCTTCAAGCATACCCTTGAACTCACCCATACCCAAACGGTTAGCAATCGGTGCGTAAATTTCCAAACTCTCTAGAGCGATACGTTCGCGTTTTTTGTCTGGCAGTGATTCTAAAGTACTAAGGTTGTGAACACGATCGGCAAATTTAATAATCATTACTCGGATGTCCTCAGCCATAGCGACGAATAGTTTTCGTAGATTTTCGATATATCTTTCGACACCGCGATATTTTAATTTACCAAGTTTGGTAATCCCCCTGATCATATTAGCAATGTCGGTACCAAAGTTTTTTTCAATTTCTTCTAATGTAATTTCAGTGTCTTCCGGTACATCGTGCATGAGGGCGGCGGTAATAATGTTTGGTTCTGCTTGAATCTGCGACAATATATGGGCGACGCAAAGTGGGTGCACGATGTATGGTTCGCCAGATTTACGGAATTGGCCAGTGTGGGCTTTATAAGCAAAATCATAAGCAAGCTGTACAGTATCAATGTCAGTTGGTTGACAATATTTCTTCAGATTTTCGACCAGTTGTTCGATAGTAGCATTGGTCGGAATAGTGATTTGTGAAAATAGAAACTTTTCCATATGAATTTAATGCCTTTTGATTATATCATTTTATTATTCAAATGCAAATCTTAGCATTGACAAAACAGTCCAAATGTTCCATACTAGCGTGTTCTTTACAATTATTCGTCTAGTCGCGAATTTACTTCCCTAATAGTATAAAGGGGTGTAAATCGGCGGCTCGACGGAGTGTTGGGTATTTTACTCAACCGGTCAGAGAGCTCGTGTGTTCCCCTGTAATGATACGGATCAAATCCGTGTATAGACAGGAGAGCGAAGGTGGCGTCATGGTACTTGTACCTCTCAAAGTGAAAACGGCCGTTCAACGGGCGATCAAGTGGTTGCGGAACCCTTCGTGGTGGCGCAATTTCCAGATCCCCGAGACCTGGGTGATCATCTCGTACCTCGCACTTGTGTGGATGGCGATGATTGTCCTGCACCATGCCGTGGCGAACTTGAACATTGAGTTCGTCATGATGATGGTGACGGTCGTCTACGCTGTCGTTTTCGCGGTTCACGCG
Source organism: Candidatus Magasanikiibacteriota bacterium (assembly GCA_041665405.1). Classification (GTDB taxonomy): domain Bacteria; phylum Patescibacteriota; class Patescibacteriia; order Magasanikbacterales; family GWA2-37-8; genus CAIOJG01. The sequence continues at coordinate 10,537 of JBAYIZ010000018.1, read as the reverse complement.
AGATATCGGTTCGAGCGTGAGGTCGAGCGGAGGAGGTGTGCTGAAGACGCCCTGACCGAAGCCGTGGACGACACGAACCAGGCACTTGGGCGACTTGCGATGGAGGAACTTCGTCGTGGCGCCGTAGAACGAGATCTGAAGCGGCAGTGTGAAGCGCACCAACGCACATTGGAAGACAATAGTGCGAGAGTGTATGCCATCGGCTGCCATATGTTGGAGTATTCCTTCCGATTGGCTCCGCCCAGGAAGACGCTCTCCAAGGAAGACGCTCGGGGTGTCTCCCAAGATCTGGAAGATCATGCTCGGCATCTTGTCTACGATACCGAGGCGGATTCGGTGCTCTTTCGGATGCTCAGGCAATACGAGCAAAGAGAAGCCGATCTGGCATCTCAAGAGTCCGAAAGGGCGAAGACTGGAACGGGGCATGCGAAGAAGCACACCCCTCAACCGTAGTAGTACTATCGGCTTGATAAGACGTTGTATGATTTATATACATGTCTGGTCGCCACAAGGAGAAATGTGAGATTCACGCCTGCGCTCACGGTACAAAAAGCAGGCTCCGATTTTCATATGGTTCAAAACGATATGAGAAGGGAATAAAAAACTTTCCGTTTGGAGAGTTTTTTGTTTTTATATTGACAAAATAGCTAAATTGTGCTATATTATACGTGTTAATAGCGGATGATTGCTTTTACCCACCTTCGCTAAAGCTATGGCGGGTGAAAGAGGAAAGTCCGAACGTCCTTCCTTGAAAAAGGAAAAAGGATAGTGGGTAACACCCACCAGTTTGGTGGCGACATCAAACGAGGGAAAGCGGCACAGAGACAATACTACCCCGACTCAGTCGGGGGAAAGGTGAAAAGAATATGGAGGTTCTGACTCTAGAAACAGAGCTACCATATACCCATCGTTGTGAAACGGTGAGGTGCCAAGCCCTGTCTGGCGCAAGAGCAGCCTTGAAGTGAGAGACTTCATGGAAAAGTTCGCTCGCTTTGCCCGCCATAGTATCAAAAAATTTGATACGACGGAGGGCATGATTTTGACAGTGATGTCAAAACTAGATAAATGATCATCGTGTTTGTTCGCACTTGCGGACGGCATACAGAATTCGGCTTATAGCTATTAACAAAAAAGACCGGCAAAAGTAATTTTGTCGGTCTTTTGATTTTATGGTATACTTAATTTATAATATTAATCATATTTATATGGAAAGTTGTCCAATTTGTCCTACTCAAAAAATCGCTATTATTGGTGCTGGCGCTGTTGGTGCTACCACTGCTTATACTTTAATGTTAAAAAATTTAGCAGCTGAAATCATGTTGATCGATGTGAATGAAGCAAAAGAAGAAGGAGAAGTGATGGATATAGATGATATTCTAAGTTTTGTCGAGACGGGTTGTATAAAGGGTGGAGATTTCAAAGATGCAGCTAACGCAGATATTATTGTGCTGACCGCTGGTGCGGCGCAAAAACCTGGTGAGACCAGATTAGATCTAGTGAATAAAAATAAAGCAATCTGTCAGTCGATTTTTAAAGGCATTGGAAAAATAAAATCAACTGCGATAATTGTAGTGGTGGCAAATCCGGTAGATATTATTACTTCTTTGGTGCAGAATCTTTCCGGCTTGGACAGAAGTCATGTGTTTGGTACTGGCACTGGACTGGATACAGCCAGATTACGTACCGAAGTTGGCAAGGCGTTGGGAGTATCGGCAAAAAATGTTGACGGTTATGTTTTGGGTGAACATGGGGACACCGAATTCGATGCATTTAGTACCGTATCAGTAGGTGGAATTGCGATGAAAGATTTGAAATTACCAAAAGCAAAATTAAAAGAAATTGAAGAGAAAGTAAAAAATGCCGCTTATGAAATTATCAATCGCAAAGGTGCGACTTTCTACGGCATTGCGATGACAGTCGCCGATATTGTGGAGGCAATATTACTAAACCAACATAGAATTATGCCTCTTTCAGTTCATCTCGATGGCTGGAATGGAATAAGCGGAGTTTGTCTAAGCGCTCCCGTAGTACTCGGTCGTCAAGGAGTAGAAAAAGTCTGGCCAGTAAAATTAAGTAGTTCAGAAAAAAAGCGTTTACAAAAGTCTGCTAAGGAGATTAAAAAGTATTTATAAAATTTTGAAAAACAAAAAGACAGGTACAAATTACTTTTGAGCGGGTTATGAGCCGAGGCTCATCCTTTTGCCCTCGCGGGCAAAAAAAGCGAAAAAGTCGTTTGTACCTGTCTTTTTGTTTTGATAATTTACAGTATAATTTATACTTCGATAATCACCGGCAACACCATTGGACGTTTTTCTGTCTTTGTATACAAAAATTGTCCAACATAGTCGCGGATTTTATTACGAATATTATTGGTATCAGCCCAAGAGAGAGGATCACTTTCGATGACTACTTTTTTTACGCGATGACGCAAATCTTCGATAAGCTCTTTGTGTTCTTTTAGGAAAACAAAGCCACGAGAAATAATGTCTGGATTTTGAATTAGTTTTCCAGTCTTGGAATCGACAGTGGCAATAATTACCACCATACCATCTTCGGCGAGTAATTGTCTATCGCGCATTACCACATTGGTTTCATCCGATACTCCTAGACCATCAACGAACACATAGTCAGCAGGAATCTTTTCTTTGGTTAAAGTACCTATCCCGTTTTGGAATTCCATTACTTGACCATTATCGGCGATGAAAATGTGTTCCTTGTCGAAACCGGTTGATTCGGCTACCTTGGCATTGTAATGCAACAAAAAGTGATTACCTTCGATCGGTACAAAATATTTTGGGTTGATAAGACGGATCATCAATTTGACATCGTCAGCTTTGGCGTGACCGCCAGCATGAACATCCATCATTTGATAATGAATAACTTCGGCACCTTTTCTAAAGAGAGTATCTTTGAGACGTTGCACTGTGCGCTCGTTGCCAGGAATTACTGAAGATGAAAACAAAACGGTGTCACCAGCCATTAGATGCACCGAACGATGTTCACCATTGGCGATACGCATTAGGGATGCATTTTTTTCTCCCTGAGCGCCAGTGCAGATAATCATCACTTTGTTAGGCGGATAATTTTCAACATGCTTAATATCGATAATTGTTTTTGGATTAAATTTGATATATCCCAATTCTTTGGCGATCTCGATGTTGCTTTTCATAGAAAAACCGTCGACAGCAATAACTTTGCCGGTGCGTTCAGCGATTTCAACGATTTGTTTGATACGAGATAATAGTGAAGCAAAGGTGCCAACAATCAAGCGACCTTTGGCTTTACCAATAATATCATCTAAGTTGGTACCGATTTCTGATTCAGAAATTTGGTGTCCATGTTGAGAGGCATTGGTAGAGTCGGTCAAAAGAGCCAACACACCTTCACTGCCGATACGAGCAATTTTTTGTAAATCGGCTGGTTGGTCGCCAGATACCGGTTGATAATCGAATTTCCAATCGCCAGTGTGAACGATGACACCTTCTGGAGTTCGTACCACCACACCCATAGAATCTGGGATATTGTGGTTCAAATGGAAAAATTCCAATTCGAACACACCTAATTTTAATTTATCGGTTAAACTGACATTGTGAATATTAAGGGGAGAAAGATTTTTATAATCTTCCTGGCGTTTTTTGATAATTGCATTTGTTAATGGCAAACCATACATTGGAGGATATCCGAGTACAGGAATCAAATGGGGGATGCCGCCAATATGATCATAATGGGCGTGAGTAATAATTACCCCGCGAATATTTTTTTCTTTGCCTTTGAGATATCCAATATTAGGAATAATATAATCGATACCCGGCATGTCTTCTTCTGGAAACTGTAGGCCCATGTCGATAATAATAATATCATTACCATATTCGATAAAAGTACAGTTGCGACCGACTTCTTCGAGACCACCTACGACCATTACACGTAATTTATTTCCGAGGTTAGTTTCACGGATACGAGAAAATGAAGGGCGGATATTGTTGTTACCAAGTGGACGAAGCTGGCTGAAAGTTCTATTTATTGGTTGAACCTTCGTAGGTGGGTTTGGAGCGCGAAAAACGCGTGGTTGTTGAGTTCTTTGATTACTGGACATCGTATTTTGTTTTTGTTGTGAAATCATAATTTAATGATTGAATAATATAAATAAAAAAGAAGATTGTTCTGCAGTGATGCAGAAATAAAATAAGAGTTGAATTAAATGTGGGCGAGAGAGGACTCGAACCTCCACAGGATTGCTCCCACAGGCTTCTGAGACCTGTGCGTCTACCAGTTCCGCCACTCGCCCAAGGAGTTTTATTTGATTTGTCTTTTAGTTTTGGTATACCACTCATTGAGTGTGCCAAAACGATCGGCTGGATTTATAATGTTGGTGAGATTGATACCGCGGATGTCTTTACTGACAGCCATTATATAGGTTGGGGAATAAAGAAAAACCGCTGGTATATCTTTGGCTAAAATATCTTGAAATTTTTGATAAAGTTTTGCTCGTAAATCAGTGTCCAAAGTGGTGCGAGCGTCTTCTAATAATTTGTCGGCATCTCGGTCAGAAAATTTGGCCAAATTTAACCCTGGGTATTCACTTTGGGATGAATGCCAGAAGGAATAAAGATCCGAATCCGATCCCATCATTTCACCATAAATTAAAACTTGGTAAGTTCGGTCTTTGAGTGTATCGCGCACGATTTGACGACTGCTCACAGTCACTAAGTTTGTTTGAATACCAACTGCTTGCCACATTTTGGCGATTTCTTCAGAAGTCTTCACATATTCTGGGGTGTCGGCTGTAGTGATAGATAATCTCAAAATATCAGTCTTTCCTAACTTGCGATAGAAACTTTGTCCAGAAGTCATTTCTGCCCGAATCATTTCACCGATTTTTTGTTCTTCTTCAGGAGTGGCAGTGGTACTTTCGCTGGCAGTTTTTTTGTCTGCATCGACAGTCGCATCTTTGGCTGGTTGTTTGCTTAAAATTAAATTTTTCAAAATTTGGTCGTGGCGAATTTTGAAATATTCTTCCGGTTGAATACGCGGCCATTTTTTATCTAATAGTTGGTTGGCACTAGCCAGATTGAATGGAATTTTTTTGATATCTTTGTTATAGCCCAAGTTGCCTGGCAAAATCGGGGCATCAATCGCGGCGCCATCACCATCAAGTGCTGATTGTATCAAAGCATTTTTATCAACAGCTTGTGCTAGGGCCAATCTTAAATCACTATCCTTTAACTCAGTCATTGCGCTTTCATTAAAAAACAAAGCAGTATATTGTGGTAATTGTAAATTGAAAATATTTAAATTTTTTCCACTCACTTTGTCTTTTAGATTGTGAGGGACAAAACTCAAAGCCAAAACATTTTGGCTGCGTAATGAGGCTACCGCTTCGGTTTGATTACTAAAAAATTTAAAGGTTATATTTTTTAAATACGGTTTTTTCCCGTAATAATTTTCGTTATTTATTAGATTATAACTTTGGATATTGCCAGTGTTATCTTTGACCATTTTTTCAAATTTCCAAGCACCCGAGCCAATTGGTTGAATGTTGAATTTGGCCAATCTAATATTGGCCGGTGGAATTTCTGCCCAAATATGTTCTGGCAAAATCCCCAGTGTTAAGGCATCCAAGAATGGCGCGTAGGCTGTTTTTAGAGTAAAACGAACGGAATTTTCGCTAGTCTTATTAACTCGCACTCCCTGGAATGAGGTTATCAACGGACTGCCAGTTTCGGCGTTTTGTAATGTTTCAAAAGTGTATAAAATATCATCAACAGTGATAGGTTCTCCGTCAGACCATTTTAGATCTTTCTTTAATTCAATGTCGTAGGTTTTTTGGTCAGCGGCGATAGTATATTTTTCAGCTAAATCCGGAATGATTTTTTTGTTATTATCATACTTGAATAGGCCAGAGTACATCAGAGTAGATAGATCTGCATCCACGTCATTGGTTGATGCGAATAGAGGGTTAATGTATTTTGGTTGCCCTATTAGAGCTTCAGAATATTCCCCACCAGCTTTGGGTGTAAGTAAGGAGTGAGTGGCAATAGCGTAAATAGTCCAACAGATTAAGGTCAAAAATAAAATTCCAGTAGCAGACCAAACAGCCTTTTTTTCATTGGTGTTTAAAAAACTTCCCAAATATTTGAATTGGGACCAACTAGGAATAGAGTGTGGTTTTATCTGCCTGAGAAGTTTGAGATCCAGATGACTGCTCGGGCCGGATTTTTTTGAACGTTTAAAACGCGCAAACAAAGAGGAAATATTCCAGCTCATGAAGAAAAGATTAAAATTTGGTTGTGAAGTTTTGTGGTTTTAGATAACTAATCGTACTAGAGATACGACGAAGAATACGACAACTGCTCCAATAGTAATATAATGTAAAATTTTGTCTAGGCCGCGTTTGGTGCTAAATACATTGCCAGAACCACCAAAGACTCCACTAAGACCAGTACCCTTTTGCTGTAAGAGAATAACGACAATCAATATAATGGCTAAGATTAGCTGAATTGAGTTTAAAATAAGTTCTTTCATAACAAATTTTTGGTAGTAATTTACAGAAATATGATTCATTGTACCATTAAAACGTCAAAAATGTCAATGGCGGTATTGATTTTTATTAACTTATGGTATAATATGGCTACCTAATAATTTTTTATGTCAAATGACAATTTGGGGCAGCCCTTGCGTTGGTATCAGCGTTTTAGTGGTATTATGTTGGTGGGTATTGCAGTGGCGGTGGTGGTTTTTGTTTTACTGATAATTGGTACTACCGGATATTATTATTGGCAAATAAGAAAAGGGAATGGACAAATTCTTTTCAACAAAATATATAGTGATTTTACTCCTGATGTAAAAAATAGCAATGTGATTGGGAAAATCAATCGCGCTGAACTGGAAATAGTGAGCGCTCCATTTTTGGGTAGTAATAATCCGAAAGTTACCATTGTGGAATTTGTAGATTTCAAATGTCCCAATTCAAAGGCGGCGGCACCGATTATGCGACAAGTGATGCAGAAATATGGGAATAAAGTGAAACTGATTATTCGTAATTTTCCACCCTCTGATGAAGTTCATCCTGGTGCTGGCCAGCTTGCCAATCTGGCAATGTGTGCATATGAGCAGGGATATTATTGGTCATTAGAAACTTGGTTGTATGAACAGCAAGGTTCCTTGAGGGCAAACTTAAGCAGTGAAGAAATAGACGCACTCGCTGTTCAATTTGGTTGGGATGTAAATAAAATGAAAACATGTTTGGCTGGGCCAAATGTCAAAGTAACAGTGAATAAAGATTTTGCAGATGGATATCGTTTTGGAGTAGGGGGCACACCCACATTTTTTATCAATGGTGAAAAAGTAGAAGGGGTTATTCCATTTAGTGCCTGGGAACTATTTTTAAATAATGTAAAATAATTTTTTAGTTTCATCTTTAGTAATAAAATTTTATGAGGGCAAAAATTTTAGCAGGTTTAATGTTTTTTTCTTTGCTAATACCAACAGCGACTTTGGCGGTAGATACCTTGCCGGAGTTTAATCCGTTTTGTTGGCAAAAAGATGAATGTAATGCTGTACGAGCAGAAATTTTGAATAAGGACGTAAAGGAAATCAACATGGATGACGGGGGTTGGATAGAAAATGAAGACCCATGTAATAAAGCGGGCTGGGGAAAATGTTTGCCGGCTGGCACTACTAAGACGGAGATTGCTTTTGGAGGAAAACAAGAATTTGCTAATATTGGTGAATTTTTAAAAACCAATTATAATTTAGCTTTGGTTATTGCCGGTATTTTGGCGGTAATTATGATTATTGTCGCTGGTGTGCAGTGGACAACATCTGGCGGAAACAGCGAAATGATTACTAGCGCCAAAAAAAGAATTAGCGGAGCGTTGATTGGATTATTGATTGCTTATTTATCTTATACGATTTTAAATACTATAAATCCAGCGTTGATAAATTTACAGTTGCCCCGCACTTTTTTATTGAGGCCGTCAAATGTTACTCCAGAATATTGTCGCGATGCTCCGGCCGGAACACAATTTTTATTAGCCGCCAAAAAAGGGCAAAAACCTGATGTGAACAAATTATCTGATCCAACATCAAAATTGGAAGTTTTGGCACCAGAGAAAATGGAATGTGGTGATAAATATTTCTTGGGTGGTGCGGCGGATGCGACTTGTATGGGGTCTTATTGTGGTATAAAAGGCACATCTTGTTTGCCATTTACTACAAGTGGTAATACTATAACAAGCAATATGCCAAATTGCGAAACAGCTCAGTTGGCAATTCATTATAGTATAGGGGCTAGTATTGAGGGAATGGTAAAAAATATGACGTGGTTTTCTGCTACGGTTGGAGATCAAGATTGGCTTGATAATAATGTTTTTGTAGTACGTCCGGTATGTCAAAGACAAGGGGCATACTATATCGGTGACACCCAAGAAGAATGGAGCAATGAGGGTAGTAACAGTTTTAAGATATTTCCAATAAAAAAATCCTCATTTTATGAGTATTATGTTACTTTTAATAATTTAGCTCCGACTGGTACTCCAAATTATTCTATTGATCATTGGGGATGTTTTAAAACAGATAGTATCGTTGGTTATATAATTAAAAGTGAATTGGACACAGCTTCTTGGTGGGGAGGTAATGATGCTAATTTTTATTCCAGTTCGAAATATACGGGTCCATGGTATTCGATTACAAAGAATGGTTTTATAAGTGTTAGTTCATTGTTAGAAGGTGTTTTAGTTGACACACCTATGGACAATACTGCGGTTGAAGCGTTGGCCAAAACTCCAAAAAATGGGCCAATAATGAAAAGAATTGATGGTACTTTGCAAGGAAATATAGTATTACCTGATGAAGTACAAAGCGCAGAACAGATTCAAAAAGAACTTGATAAACAAATACAATCAGATTTAAAAAAGTTGAAAGCTGGCGGGGGACCAATGTGATATTTGTAAATGAATATTATGAATGAAAAACTAAAAATCCGTGGCGCGCGCGTCCACAACCTAAAGAATGTCAGTCTAGAAATTCCCAAAAATAAATTGGTGGTTATCACTGGTCTATCTGGTTCAGGGAAATCTTCTCTGGCTTTTGATACCATTTATGCTGAAGGACAACGTCGCTATGCGGAGTCATTGTCTGCTTATGCACGTCAATTTATGGATGTGCAAGACAAACCAGATGTGGATGCTATCGAAGGATTGTCTCCGACTATTGCGATTGATCAAAAAATTTCTACACAAAATCCTCGTTCGACGGTTGGTACAGTCACAGAAATTTATGATTATCTGCGTTTGCTTTTCGCACGCGTGGGTACACAGTATTGTCCAGATTGTCATATTCCAGCATTCTCTAGTACGGCTGGTGAGATAGTGGAACAGGCTCGCAAGTTGGCTCGCAAAAGTACTCCAGTTTTGGTTTTGTCTCCGATTGTTCATCAAGATGTTATTTGTTTAAAAGATATTTTGGAAAAGATCGAGCGAAGTGGATATGATACTATTCGTCTGGACACCAAACTCATGAAAATTCACGATTTGGTAAAATGTCATTTTGAACCTTGTGAAAAACATGATCTCGAAATATTGATTGGAAAAATAAATGATATTAAAAAAGATGATCCATTCAAAATGGTGAGTGTCGCTTTGGATTTGAGTAATGGTGCTTGTGTGATTGCTTCCAAAAACGAAGATTTTTATTTAACTACTTTTTCTTATTGTAAAAATTGCGGTCGCAAGATGCCAGAATTGGATGTACGAAGTTTTAGTTTCAACAGTCCGTTTGGAGCATGTCCTCGTTGTACTGGTCTTGGGGTTACGATGGAGGTAGACGCGGATTTGGTGATGCCTAATACTCGCTTGTCTTTGTCTGAAGGTGCGATTCAGCCATGGATGCGCATAACTGGCAACCAGGCTTGGTATCAAAAATTGTTGCAAGCAGTAGCCGAACGCAACAATTTTTCTTTGGATATTCCAGTAGCGGATTTACCATCACGTGTTTTGGACTTAGTTTTATATGGCACGGGTAGTGATACATATGAAGTAGAAAATAAGAAAGTCAATTTTAGCGGTGTAGTCTCTGATTTGTTGAAGCGTCATTTGGAAACTAATTCAGAGTATATTCGCAAAGAGATAGAACAATACATGCGGGAAAAAACCTGCCCAGTTTGTTTGGGAAAACGTTTGCGTCAGGAATCTCTTTGGGTGAAGCTCAATGATCACAATGTAGCGGATATCGCTGGTATGAGTGTGGAAGAAAATCTAGTATTTTTTAAGAAAATTGATTCAGTGGTAGAAAAAACATCCAAAGATGTAAAAGCAAGAGTAGTCGATACAATTTTGAAAGAACTGAAGCCGCGATTGCAAAATTTATCTCAAGTAGGTTTGGATTATTTGAGTTTGGATCGTTCGATGAATACACTGTCTGGTGGTGAAGTGACGCGCGTGCGTTTGGCTACTCAGCTGTCTTCTGGTTTGACTGGTGTAGTATATATTTTGGATGAACCATCGGTTGGTTTGCATTCTCGTGATAATGATAAATTGAT
>JBAYIZ010000017.1:0-15238 GCA_041665405.1 Candidatus Magasanikiibacteriota bacterium | reverse complement strand
ATTATAGTACAAGATAAAAATAAAAAGGACACAATTTTTATTGTAAGTGGCACTCGTTTATTTGGTAATACAGATGATGCTACCGAGGTATTTATTTCTGAAGATGGATTGTCCCACCTAAATTTGATTACTTGTGGAGGTACATGGAATAAAATTACAAAAAAATACTCAAAAAGGCTAGTTGTTTTTGCAGATAAACAAATTTGACTTTTGACCTATGCTGAGCTATAATTTTTTTGTTCAAAAGTCGCCGTCTTAGCTCAGTTGGCAGAGCATCTCACTCGTAACGAGAAGGCCCGGGGTCCGATTCCCCGAGACGGCTCAGATTATTCCTTGTGTTATCAACATCCCGAACCAGTCGGGATTTTTGTTTATTTTAATTATATGTTATAATAAATTCATCTTATGATTACTATCGAAGGTGTATCAAAAATATATTCTGCAAATTCGGTTGCTTTACGAGATATCAATCTCCATATCAAAGCTGGTGAATTTGTTTCAATCATTGGTCAAAGCGGTAGTGGAAAAACCACCTTTACCAAGCTTTTGATTGCTGAAGAAGCTCCTACCAAGGGACGAATCAAAATAGGTGATTGGGATATCACCAATATCAAGACTAATGATATTCCGTTTTTGCGTCGTCAGATTGGTATGATTTTTCAAGATTATAAGCTTTTGCCACAAAAAACGGTTTATGAAAATGTTTCTTTTGCTCTAGAAGTTGCTGGTGAAAAAAGTCATCGTATTTCCCAAGTAGTTCCACAGTTATTGGAAATTGTGGGACTGTCTGACCGACACAATCGTTATCCACAACAATTATCTGGTGGTGAACAACAACGTGTGGCTATTGCGCGTTCACTAGCGCATCGACCGAAAATTATTGTAGCAGATGAACCAACTGGAAATTTGGATACAATAAATGCCGAAGAGATTATTCAAATTTTGAAAAAGATTAATGAATTTGGTACGACAATTTTATTGCTAACCCACAACCGTGAAGTAGTAAACGCATTGCGTCGCCGCGTTATCACTTTGCATGACGGTCATATGACTTTAGATCAAGAGGCCGGTAAATATATTTTGTAATATGGTATACATCGGAAGAATATTAAAATTCGCCCTGCAGGATATCGCGAGAAATTTCGGTCTTTCGTTTATGACTGTTTTGATTTTGGTTTTAATGTTGTTGTCTGTTAATGCTTTATGGAGTGTGAGAGTGATAACTAATGAAGCTGTAAACCTTATTAAGGATCAGGTTAATGTTAGTGTTTATTTTAGTGCAGAAGCAGGTGACAAAAATGTATCTGAAATAAACAAATATGTTAGCGCTTTTCCTGAGGTAGTGAAAGTAGATTTACAAAGCGCCGAAGATGTTTTGACTTCTTTTAAACAAAGGCATAGTCAAAGTAAAGATATATTGGGGGCATTGTCTGAATTGAACAGCAATCCTTTTGGTCCGACTATGATAATCAAAACCAAAGAACCGGGTGATTATAAAAAGATAATCAAGGCGTTGAGTGTGCCAGAATATGAAAATTTGATTGAGGCGAAGAGTTTTGATGAACACGAAAGCGCGATTGAAAAAATTCAGAACATTACGAGTCGTACCGAAAAAGTGGTAGCCGGTTTGGTTTTGCTGTTTGCTTGTATATCATTTTTGATTGTTTTCAATACTGTACGTAGTGCCATTCACACCCAAAGAATAGAGATTGGAATTAAACGTTTGGTGGGTGCTAGTAATTGGTTTATCCGCGGACCGTATTTGGTTGAGTCATTTATGTTTTCAATACTGAGTCTGGCGGCTTCTATCGGCTTACTCTACTTTGCTTTGAGATTTATCGACCCATATTTGTCTGTAGTTTTCCCAAGTGGTTTCTCCTTGACAAATTACTATAATTCGAATATTCTGTATGTGTTTGGGGTCCAGTTTGTTTGTGTCTTGGCTCTGACCATATTATCCAGTGGTTTGGCAATGCGCCGCCAGTTGCGTATATAATCCGAGGTCGTCTAAAGGTAGGACAACAGCCTTTGAAGCTGTCTATCTTGGTTCGATTCCAAGCCTCGGAACAAAGCTCCAGAACAAAATATAGCGTTTAATAGCGTTATTTTTTTATTGTCATTTTCTGTATTTGTGCTAGTATTAGTATGTTTTTGAAATATTTCTCCAGTTCAGTTGTATTAATAATATATGACTCTTGATCAATTTACTGACGAACAGTTGATAGTCGAGGTTCGAGAAAACGACAAGGAAAAATATGCAGAGATAATCCGTCGTTATCAACTAAAACTATCTCACTATTTACGTAAATTTATAAAAAATTCAGATGAGCTTGAAGACGTGCTTCAGGAGGTTTTTATTCGAACATATCGCAATTTGTATGCCTTTGATGTGAATAAGAAATTTTCAGCCTGGATTTACCGCATTGCACACAATCAGGCCATCAATCATATCAAGAAAAATAACAAGGGCTCGATATCACTTGATGAACATGAATGGGAAATAGTGGACGAGAAAATGGATTTAAAAAAAGAGGTAGATGTTGGGTTGGCCAAGATTCGAGTTGGAAAGGGGATTGCTTCTTTAAAAGATAAGTATCGAGAGCCACTAATTTTATACTTTTTCGAACAAAAATCTTACGACGAAATTAGCGATATTTTACGGGTGCCAACAAGCACAGTAGGAACGCTCATCAAACGTGGCAAAGAAGCTCTAAAGGAATTTTTAGAAAATAAATAATATGACAATCCAAAATCAAACTGAAAAAATAGTAATGGGGGAAATAAAAAGCGGTCGTGTAAAATTACGATCAAAATATTTATTTTTGGTAGAAAAATTTGGTTTGGGAAGCGCTTTAATTCTCACAGTACTTTTGGCTATTTTATTTTTTAATCTAGTTTTATTTTATTTGAAATCCTCGGATAATTTAGGATATTTAAGTTTTGGCAACGGTGGAATTTTCGCTTTTCTTCAATCATTCCCATATTTATTAGTAATCTCTTTTATTATATTGATATTTATAGCTGGATTTATAATTAAGATGACTGATTTTGCATACAAAAAACCATTTGGTTATGTAGCGGTTGGGTTAGTGAGCTTTGTGTTGTTGTGTGGTGGAATTTTAACTTTTACAAATATTGCGGAAAGAATCGAGATGGAGTCATACAATCCTCGCATGACGGGTAGATTTATGAAACCATTTTTAAGAGGGGGATTAGGAGAAAGAGCTGGCGGTGTGGCTGGACGTGTGGTGAAAATTCAAGATGACTATATTTTGATACAAACTCCAAACAATCTTATAAAATTATTTACAACAAAAATCGATGAATCATTCAGAAAAAAACTACAACCAGGCATGTTCATTATGGCGATAGGTCAAAATACCAAAGACGGTTTTGAAGTTCGTCAAATTCGCATTGTTAGTGAACAAGAAAATCAAATGGTGCGACATGGTGTTCATCGTCGATTTGGTAATTTTATTAATCGCTAATATCTGTTTATGAATGTAAATGTAATAAAAAAATATTCGAAAGAACACAAACTAATTGTCGGAATTACCATAGTTGTGATAATTGGTGCAGGGTACTTTATTTTTCAAAAGTACAATTCGCCAGCGTCAATCGTAAAATATTCTTTATCAACAGTACAAAGAGGTACTCTTATCAATACAGTTTCTGGCACCGGACAAATTTCTGCATCTAATCAAGTAGATTTGAAACCAAAAGCTTCGGGAGATGTGTTAAGTGTAAATGTTATTGAAGGACAGACTGTAAAAGCTGGTGCCGTTTTGGCATACTTAAACGCACGAGATGTGTTAAAATCAGTGCGGGATGCCCAAGCGAGTCTAGAAAGTGCTAAACTATCATTTGAAAAATTTGTCCAACCAGCTGATGAGCTCACCATATTACAAGCAGAAAACGCGATTATTTCTGCTCAAGAATCGAAAGCAAAATCAATCGATAGTTTAAAAAAGGCATTTGAGGATGGATTTACTGATATATCGAATGCCTTTTTAGATCTTCCGACAGTGATGTCCAATCTGTATGATAATTTGTATGGTTATACAATTGGTTATAGTGAAAAGACTGCTAGTGGTGGACAATCAAACGTAAATGTATTAATAAGTGCATTAAATAGTGCAAGTATTAAAGATATAGACAAATTAATTTCTTTTAGAGACGGTGCGTCAAGCGATTATATTATCGCGCGTACAAATTTTGATACTAATTTTTCTAATTATAAGGTTACTAATCGTTATTCTAATCAAGAAACGGTTGGTAAATTGCTTAACGAAACAATTGAAACATTGAAATTAATGTCCCAGTCGATTAAAAGTCAAAATAATTTTTATGATACATGGGTAGATCTTCGTACTCTTTATAATCAATCTATTTATGCTCAGGTGGTCACCTATCAAAATAGGATTTCAACTGACATTGGGACAATTAACGGTCATCTGTCAACTCTATTGTCAATTCAGCGCACCATAAAAGATAATGCCGATTCTATCACCAGTAATGAACGCACGATAGTAGAAAAAACAATTTCACTAAAAAATTTAAAAGCTGGAGCAGATAAGTTGGATGTTAAAACCCAAGAGTTATCGCTCAAACAAAAAGAAAATGCGCTTCTCGATGCCCAGGAAAAATTATCTGATTATTCAATTCGCGCGCCATTTGGTGGTGTGGTAGCTGATATAGCTTTGAAAAAAGGCGACTCAGCATCAAGCGGTGCCACTGCCTTTACTTTGATGTCCGCACAAGGAGCATCAGTAATATCATTAAACGAAGTAGATGTGTCGAAAATTAAAGTTGGACAAAAAGCCACATTGACTTTTGATGCAATTGAAGATTTGAGTTTATCTGGTACAGTTGCTGAAATAGATACACTTGGAACAGTTTCTCAGGGTGTGGTTACATATAATGTGAAAATAGTTTTTGACACCCAAGATCCACGCGCAAAACCTGGCATGAGTGTTTCGGCCGCCATTATCACCGATGCAAAACAAGATGTATTGATGGTACCGAGTTCAGCAGTGAAAACTAGTGACAACGAATCATACGTTGAAATTATTGACACCGCAGACATTATTCCTTCAGCTACTGCCAATGGTCCAGTAACCGCAAAAAATCCACCTCGTCAGCAGGTTGTTGAGGTCGGAGCATCCAACGACACTAATATTGAAATAATTTCTGGTTTGAGCGAAGGGGACACAATTGTTTCTCAGACTATTACATCCGCGACAAAAGCAACTACCGCCACTAGTGGAAATATTAGAATTCCTGGAATCTCCGGAGGCGGTGGAATGAGTAGATAAAGATATGATTGAAATAAAAAATATCACAAAAACCTATAATACTGGTGCTGTTGAATTTCAAGCGCTGAAAGGTGTGTCGTTCACTATTGCGGATGGTGAATTTGTGGCCATCATGGGGCCATCTGGTTCTGGCAAATCTACCTTAATGCATATTCTTGGTGCTCTAGACACTCCCACCTCAGGAGAATATTTTTTGGATAAACATGACATGTCAACACTATCTGAAGATGAACTAGCGGCAATTCGAAAAAAGAAAATAGGTTTTGTGTTTCAATCCTTCAATTTGTTACCTCGTACCACTGTCGTGCGAAATGTGGCCTTACCATTGATGTATGCAGAAGTACCAAAAGAACAACGTACCGAAAAAGCCATAGAAGCATTAAAAAATGTTGGTTTTGAAGATGTACATTTTTATCATCTATCCAATCAACTTTCTGGAGGTCAAATGCAACGCGTCGCAATCGCCCGCGCTTTAGTAAATGATCCGTCACTAATTTTGGCCGATGAACCGACTGGAAATTTGGATACCAAAACTGGCGAGGTTGTGTTAGAAACATTTAAGCGCCTAAACGACAAGGGCCATACCGTTATTTTGATCACTCATGAACGCGATGTTGCTGAACATGCCAAACGCATTATTCATATCCGTGATGGAGTAGTTTCAAATGAAGAAATAATAAACCACTAATTATTTATGAAAGCAATTGATGTTTTTGAAGAAATTTATTGGTCTCTGTCTGCAAATAAAGTGCGGTCATTTTTGACTATCCTTGGTATTGTTATTGGCATTGGTTCGGTGATTTCTATGGTGGCTATAGGTCAGGGAGCAAAATCCAATATTGAAGACAGTATTGCTTCAGCTGGTTCCAACCTAATCATAATCTCTCCTGGGGCTCAACGTGGTGTTGGTATGAACGTAAGCGCCGGCAGAGGCTCCGCTCAAACATTACTACAAACAGATGCAGATGAAATTTCAAAATCAGTTTCGCTTATAAAATCTGTTGCTCCAGAACTGAGTCGCCGTTATCAAGTTACCGCCAAAGGAAAAAACACTAACACTCAAGTGATTGGCACAGTACCGGCATATATGGATGTTAGAAAAGTTGAAATAAGTAATGGTAATTTTATTTCTGCATCACAAGTCAGTTCTTTTGATAAAGTCGCCGTCATTGGTCCTACCACCCGTGATGATTTGTTTGGAGTAGATTTTCAAGCGATTGGTCAAGCAATAAAAATAAACGGCATACAATTTAAAATAGTTGGAATTACGACCGCCAAGGGAGGAAGTGGATTTTCTAGTCCGGATACCAATATCTATATTCCACTTTCCACCGCTCAAAGATATTTGGCTGGTGATAAATATCTGTCTACTATTAGTGTGGAGGCTACAGACCAGGATTCTATGGCTGCAGTACAAGATCAAATAACGAGTTTACTGTTAATGCGTCATAAAATTTCGGATCCATTGCAAGCTGATTTTACGGTAATGAATCAAGCGGATATCGTAGCAACAGCTTCGAGTATTACTGATACTTTCACTATGTTGCTGGCTGCGATTGCTGGTATCTCTTTGTTGGTAGGTGGAATTGGTATTATGAACATGATGTTGACTACTGTGACTGAACGCACTAGAGAAATCGGGTTACGAAAAGCCATAGGAGCAGATAGACGTGACATTAGCGCCCAATTTTTATTGGAAGCAGTCACTCTAACATTTGCGGGTGGAATTTTTGGAGTTATGCTAGGGTGGGTGTTAGCCAAATTGATTGCTCAATTTTCCGGTCTAACAACACAAATATCATTTTCGTCCGTATTGTTGGCATTTGGTGTTTCAGCATTAATTGGAATTGTATTTGGATATTATCCAGCGTCGAGGGCTGCCAAACTTAATCCAATAGAGGCGTTGCGTTATGAATAATTTTATTAATTAAAATATTTTTTCTTATGAAAAAACAATATCTGTACATTATTTTGGTAGTGGTTTTGGTCGTTGCTTCATTTTTTGTAGGCAATTGGTATGGATCTAAAAAAGGAAAAACAACATTTGGTGCAAATAATTTGCGAGCGGGCGCTCAATTTGGAGCAAAAGGACCTGGTGGACAAATTCCTGTCAATCGCAACGGAGCTCGTGCGGGTGTGGGAGCTGGTGGTTTGACTAGAGGGGAAGTTGTCACTAAAGATGCCAACACCATCACATTAAAATTAATTGACGGTGGATCAAAAGTCTTATTATATTCCACTTCAACATTGGTGAATAAAACTGTAAACGGATCACTAGATGATATCAAAGTTGGTGAAAATTTAATGGTGACTGGTGATGTGAATTCAGATGGTAGCATTACCGCAAAATCGCTTCAATTAGTTCCAGTGATTACTACCTCGACTCCAAAAAAATAACAGAAAAGTCAAAAAGAGCCTTTTAAGAAGGCTTTTTTTATTTATCAAATATTAGTTTTGTGATATAATAAAAACATGATAAAAAAGCAGTTTGAATTTAATCAACACAAATTTTCCGCTATTTTGCCAGATCAGGCCGCGGAAAGTGTTTGGGTTGAAATTTTTAAGGAGCGCGAATACAAGGCCGCTGATAAAACTATTGAGGAAGCAGCTAATGCGATAGTAGATGTTGGTGCACACGTCGGGCTTTTTTCCTTATATGTTCGTGCCCTCAATCATGTCGTTCCCATTTTTGCGCTCGAACCAGAAGATACGAATTTTGGTTTGCTTGAACAAAATCTGAAAGAAAACAAATTGACAAATATTAAAACTCTAAAAATTGCCTTAGGCGGTAGATCCGAGCATAGCAATCTACTTATTTCATCAGACAGCCATAATCATCGCCTAGAGGGCACCCCAAGCCCTGTACAGAGTGATATTGGTGAAGTAGTGCAAAACAACCAAACTATTCAAATATATTCACTACGTGATTTTTTGGATATAAACAAAATTAAAAAAATATCGTTATTAAAAATGGATATCGAAGGAGGGGAGTATGATGTTTTTTCTGCGTGTATGCCAGCTGATTTTGCTCGCATCGGAGCGATAGTAATGGAGTATCATAATTATGGTAGTCAAAATTACAAAGAGATTGAGAGCCAGTTGCGAGAAAACGGTTTTGGCGTGCAAATATTTCCATCAAAATTTGAAAAAAAAATGGGTTTTATTTTTGCAAAAAATAAACGTATATGAAAAAAGAACATGAAGCCTGGGTAGTGTCTGTCGGTATGGGTTATGGACATCAACGTGCCGCCCATCCTTTGCGTTTCTTGTCACCAAATGAAAAAGTGATTTTAGCGAACAACTATGAGGGGATTTCAAAAGGGGATTATAAATACTGGAATAGTTCTCAATATTTTTACGAACTTTTTTCACGTTCAGAAAGCATTCCAGTAATTGGACATTTTTTATTTGATTTGTTTATTGATCGCATGCAGAGAATTCATCCATTTTATCCAATCACCGATCTTTCAAAACCTAGTCTGCAAACACGTATAAATTATGGAAGTATCAAAGGTGGTTGGGGAAAGGATTTAGTGAAATTTCTAAACACCAAAGATATTCCTTTGATTACAACATTTTTCACTGTAGCATTTTTTGCCGAGGAACATGGATTCAAAAATGATATTTACATAGTAGTGTGCGATAGTGATATCAGTCGAGCATGGGCACCACTCCATCCACAAAAAAGTCGGATAAAGTATTTGGCTCCATGTAGACGAGTGGTAGAAAGATTAAAACAGTATGGTGTAAAAGATGAAAGTATTTTTCTTACTGGCTTTCCGTTACCAGATGCGAATTTGGGTGGTCAAAATTTAAATATTTTAAAGAAAGATTTGGCTGAGAGAATTATTAACCTGGATCCAGAACATCATTATCGTCAAAAATATATTCACACCGTAAGTAAATTTTTAAAAGGAGTAAAACTTGCCGAACACCATCAGCATCCATTAACACTAACATTTGCAGTTGGAGGGGCTGGTGCACAACGAAAGATTGGTAAAGAGATACTTTTCAGTCTAAAAGATAAATTATTAAAAAATGAAATTAATTTTAATCTAGTTGCTGGTACTCGCAATGATGTTTATTTATATTTCAAAAAGTATATAGACGAGTTAGGTTTGGCCAAAATTTTGAATAAAAATTTACACATTATTTTTGCAGTTGATAAAGAAGAATACTTCGTTCAATTTAATAATAGTCTCAGAACAACCGACGTGCTGTGGACCAAACCTAGTGAATTGGTTTTTTATACTGCTTTGGGGATTCCGATTATTATTGCCCCTCCATTAGGTTCACAGGAAAAGTTTAACAAGATTTGGTTAAAAACTATCGGAGCGGGGATTAGTCAAGAAGATCCAAAATATACCCATGAATGGCTTTTTGATTGGATAAACAGCGGTTGGCTAGCGGAAGCGGCCATGTCAGGGTTTTTGGATGGCCGTCAGTTTGGGGTGCAAAATATTACAGATGTGGTATTCCATGGGGTGAAAGAGCCTGCTAAAAATTATCAGTTATTGTAGATATTTTAACTGTTGACAGCAGAGGTGTTTTTTTGTATACTATTCACTAGTTCGATTTGAACTATATTCCGGGGTAGCGCAGTGGTAGCGCAGTTGACTGTTAATCAATTGGTCGTGGGTCCGAATCCCACCCCCGGAGCTCAGATTAATAATAGCTTAACCAAGCTATTATTTTTTTATACCATTGTATGATGTCGGAACATTTGATAAGATTAGTTCTATACTTATTATGATGTTTATTCTAAAACTGAATTTCCATGTAATTGATTTTTTATCTATTATGACAAAAAAAGAGTACTTAAAAAAAATAAAGGATAATTTCCCAAAATTAAAATTCAAAAAAATCGAGTTCATAACTACTGGCTACGACGATGATGTTGTAATTTTAGACAAAAGGATAGTATTTTCTTTTCCGAAACATAAACTTGATTGTTTTGAAAAATTTCAGAAAGAGCTGATGATTCTTCCTCTTCTCAATAAAAAAATATCATTATCTATTCCGAATTTCATATACATCTCCAAAGACAAGTCTTTTGGTGGTTATAAATATATAACAGGCATACCTTTATCGAAAAAAATACTTAATAAATTGAGTGCTAGTGAAAAAGAATCATTAGCAAAACAATTAGCGCAATTTGTTAATGAACTTCACTCTTTTCCAATAAAGGTTGCCGAGAAAAACAATGTTTCTGTTCGAAATAACTCGAAAACTAATATTTCAAAGCTAGTTCTTACACACCAGGATTTGATAGACGAACATATTTTGATAAATATAAAAACTAAAAAGGTTGTTGGCATTATTGACTTTGGAGATTTACAAATCGCTGATCCCACTTATGAATTTTCAAGAATTTGGAGATTCGGCGAGGAATTTTTGGATTTATTGTTAAAATATTATAAAACAAGTGACAAAAAAATTAAAATAAGAAGTAAAAAAATATGGCTTAAATCTAAAAATAATATATGATAAATAGAAAAAATCTAATTATATTAGTTGGTTTGATATCAATTACAGCGATACTGTTTGTAGTTGTAAATTTAATGAATGTCAATAATAACAATAGTGGTAATTTGGTTAGTAAGGAATCAACAACGACGGAATATTTGACTTATGCAAACAAAGAATTGGGATATTCAATTAATTATCCGTCTACATGGATTATCTCGGAATTTAAACCAAATATTTTAAATAATGATATTCGTATCCAACCCTCAAACCCCGAATATCTAAGTGGTATGCCAGTGGATTATATACATATTCGTTTAGAAAGCGAATCGCTGGCAACAGTTAGAAAAGTATATTCAACGCAAGTTGGAGGCAATGATATGGTTGAGTCAGAGATAACTTTTGCTGGTCAAACTGCATATTTTTATTCTCACACAGATTATCCAACGAATGAATATGAAAAGGAACCGTCACTTATTACTAGGAAAATTCTTTTGGAGCACAATGGAAAAGTAATTTCCTTCTTTACACATAAATATCAAATACCTGAAATACAGCGGGCTTTGCAATCATTTAAATTCATATCAAATTAGCCTAACACCTCCCAACCTCATCCCATAAGGTGAGTTCAGAATAATAATATCCTAACAAAGCTGTTATTTTTTTGTTTGTATAGTAAAAGATTAAATGATATAATTGTAATTACTAAAATATAATATGAAAGAAAACAAACAACTTATTATATATCAAGCCAAAACTGGTGCAATCGAACTTCAAGGTGATTTTACATCCGAAACTATTTGGGCAAATCGCATGCAAATGGCCAAAATATTCGGTGTTAATCCGCAGGCAATTTCAAAGCACATTCAAAATATCTATAGAGAAAAAGAGTTACAAAAAATACGAACTAGTTCCAAAATGGAACTAGTTCAAAATGAGTCAGGAAGAAGTGTCACTCGTGAAGTGGATATATATAATCTCGATATTTTGATTGCTGTAGGATATAGAATTAATTCAGTTATTGGCACAAAATTTCGCCAATGGGCAACAAAAATATTACATAAACACATCACAAAAGGATATACCATCAACCGCTCACAAATAAAAAACAACTACTCCGAATTTACACAAGCGGTAGAAAATTTAAAATCATTACTACCCGTTGGTTCACTTGTTGATCAAAAAAGTGTTCTCGAATTAGTTTCTGCTTTTACTGCCACTTGGCTGTCCATTGATGCATACGACAAAGATAAACTGGCCACTTCTGGTACTACCAAACGCTCTGTCATGCTCACAGCTCAAGAATTATCGGAAGCTTTGACGAATTTTAAATTTGAAATAACAAAAAGAGGTGAGGCGGGGGAGTTATTTGGACGAGAAAGACAGCCAAATAGTATTGATGGTATAGTCGGAAATATCATGCAATCTTTTGGAGGTAAACCACTTTATCCAACCATTGAAGAAAAGGCCGCACACTTGTTGTATTTTGTAGTAAAGAATCATCCTTTTTCTGATGGTAACAAAAGAAGTGGTGCCTATGCTTTTGTTTGGTTTCTTAAAAAGGCGGGGATACTCAATTTATCTATAATCGCTCCGAGCACCCTAACGGTTATAACTCTTTTGGTAGCAGAAAGTGAACCAAAGAATAAGGAGAAAGTAATAAAATTAGTTTTGCAACTACTGAGAAAGTAGTTTATTTAGCCAACCATTCCCCAACCTCATCCCACAAGGTGAGCTCCGATTAATAATAGCTTAACCAAGCTATTATTTTTTTATACCATTGTAGGATGTTGGAACTTTTGATAATATGTATTCATATGAAAACACTTTCAGTTGTTGAATTTAATAAATATATATCAAAAGGAAAAAGTAAAGGTTCTTATGAAATGATTTCTCCAACTGCCTGGACGGTTGCGTATAGGCGCACTTTTTCAGATATCCCATACTCAAAAGAAATTTACCAAGAATTAGAAAAAAATCTAATCAAAAATAACGCTCCGGATTTACCTGACGAGTACAAATTTTTAGCAATGGCTCCACTTTTTGAGGCGAGACATAAATTGATAAACAAATTAGTAGTAGCTGAGGAAAATTTTCAAATATTGGACATAGCTGCTGGTTTGACCCCTCGTGGATTAGAGATGACTATAAATAAAAATATTACATATTTAGAAGTTGATCTTCCTGAGATCATTAGACAGAAGCGTTTGATTGTTAAGGAAATTTTTAAAAGAGACACAATCCATGGTAGAGAAAAATTACAGATTAAAGTGGGTGACGCTTTGAATTTGAAAAGTTTAAAAAGAGCAGTGGTTGATTTGAATAAAAATAAATCCTTAACAATAATTACAGAAGGACTTTTAAGATATTTGAATTTTCCAGAAAAAAAGACAGTTGCAGAGAATGTGAAAGCATTACTTAAAAAGTTTGGAGGAGTTTGGATAACTCCTGATATAATTTATAAGGGAAATTTGAAACCTAAATTTGTAGAGAATAACAATCGAGTTGCCAAACTTACTGGAATCAATATAGAAGAAAATAAATTTGCAAGCGTACAAACAGCAAAAATATTTTTTCAAGATTTAGGATTTACTATAGAATCTTATCCATTTACCGAAGTTTTGAATAATTTAACATCTCCCAAACGATTGAAGATGTCTCCGAAGGAAGTAAACGATGTTATTGAAACTCGCGTTGTTTTTGTAATGAGATTAAAATAATATATACGGTGGTTTGGCCGATTTATTAATAGAAATCTGGATTTTATAATTTAAAGCCGATTTATCATATTTTAACCAAACACCTCCCAACCTCATTTCACAAGGTGAGCCCCGAAATAATAGCTTAACAAATCTATTTTTTTATTAATCTATTAAGTACAAAAAATACTATTCTGGTCTTCCTCAATTAGTGCTATAATAAGGACACAAACTCTTTACTCTACTAATATTAATGAAATATGAATAAGAAATTGCAATTTGCTTTGTTGATAGCCATTTTATTGTTTGTTGGTTTGGGGGTTTACCTAATTTATAAAGTTTCTCGACTATTGTTTAATACCAACGCTGCTGCTCCAGTCACCTGTGATATGATGGCAAAACTATGCCCAGATGGTTCGGCTGTGGGACGCACTGGCCCGAATTGTGAATTTGCGCCTTGCCCATAAATATGAAAAAATACATTTAAAAGGTTAAAATTCTATGATGTTTTGGATAATATATTTTATAGTCGTTACATATCTACAGTTGTTTAATTCTATAGTGGCCCATGCATTTAATAATTTACTGCTTTGCGTTTTTGTTTTTTTCCCAATTTCTGAGCGATTTGCGAGAAAAAAATTGATTGAAAGAATTAGGTATGTGGTAGGATTAATCGTGGGTTTATTGTTGCTTTGGCATGAGTCATATCTGCCGTCAGTGGGCATTTTTTGGCAATTTTTGACAAACCCGGAATTGAGACCAAGTTCTAGCTTTGTTGTTAGATTTATTTTTTCGGCAATTAATCTCGAGTTATTGGCAGCGGTATTTGTAACAGCTATTTTTGCATATTTTATTTCACATACTAAATTTAGAAAATATTTTGGGATTTTTTTTATTTGCTGTTTTTTTATTATTGGCCTTACTGAAAAAACTTCTTTAGATTCTGATTTTGCTGGCAACTTTTATGATGATGAGGCAAAGAGAGTTGTTAATTTTTCTAATAATTCAAATAATGATTTCGATGTTGTTATTTTTCAAGTATGCTCATTTTCTTGGGATGACCTCGTTTATTTAAATTATGACATGAAACCATTCTTTAAAAATTTTGACTACATATTTACAAATTTCAATTCGGCCACTTCTTATAGTAATACGGCAGCTTTGAGAATTTTAAAGTCTACTTGTGGACAAACAACAGAGGAAAAATTGTTTGAAAATTCCAATGGGCAGTGTTATTTAATGGATAATCTAAGAAAGTTGGGTTATTCTACATATACAGTTTTAAATCATGATGGTAATTATTCCAGTTTTAATGATGCCATTGTTAAATATGGTAAAGCTGATGTTCCGTTAGATAATTCAAAATTAATCCCAACTGAGACAAGTTTTGATGGTACACCTATTTATTTAGACAAGGATGCGTTTCCTCTTTGGTTTACAGCCCGCGAAGCCGATGGTCATAATAATTCTGCCTTGTTTTATAACAGTATCACTTTACATACTGGCATTCAACATTTTGATAGCCCTTATTTATCAAATAATAACCAATACAACTTAGCTTTAAACAATCTAACAAATGATGTAAAAGAAATTTTTGATAAAATTAAAAAAACTAATAGAAAAACAATTGTTGTGCTGGTTGGGGAACATGGAGCAGCCATTCGCGGGTCTGCTTTACAACCAGCGACAGTTAGAGAAATTCCTTTACCGCAAATAACCCAGGTGCCAGCGGTAATTAAGTTTTTTGGTCCGGGATTT
>JBAYIZ010000016.1:0-18175 GCA_041665405.1 Candidatus Magasanikiibacteriota bacterium | reverse complement strand
CCGCGTAGTTGGCCTTTGTGTTTGTGCAGTTCATCGATACGATCAAAAGCATCAGACAATACATTACGAATCGGAATAAAAGTTTGTTTGAAATGGATTGATGAAACTGCGAATAGACTTTGCTGAGCCTCATCCAGAATTTTTTCGATGTCGTTTTCTTCTTGATAACCCAAACGAGAGATTTCATGTGCGGCTAGTAAAAGACGACGTCGGACAGCTTTACGGTGAACAATTTGGGCGTAGTTGGCAACATTAGCCGCAGTTGGAACGGCATTTATTAACGAAGCTAAATAAGTGCGGCCGCCACACATTTCCAATATTCCTTTTTCATCCAAGCGAGTACTAAGGGTGAGTAAATCGGCCGCTTCATTGCGCGAATAAAGATCAGAAATAGTTTCAAAAATTCGGGCGTGAGCATTTTTATAAAAATCTTCAGTACGAATAATATCGGCGATTTTTAACATCGCATCTTTATCCAAAAGAATAGACCCTAGAAGTGACATTTCTGCCTCTAGACTTTGGGGCGGTACTTTATTTAATTCTTCGACTGTATCCATATTGTTTGGCAGGTTTGTATATGTTATATCAAAGCCTTTTTTTGAGCAAGCAAATTTGGGGACGTAATGTGATTAAAGTGTGTATACTTTTGCTCTTTTTGGCTATTCTGCTATAATATTGGGAGTATGTGGATAAAACCTTTATTCAAAAATGTGCTGGCGTCAGCTATTTTTGCGGGATTAGTATATTTTAATGTAGTTTCTCTACAAAATGCATTTTTTGGCTGGGTTATTTTGTTCCTCTTTTTATGGTGGGCATCCAAATCCGCCCATGTTTTTTTAACCAAATTCTTTAATTTATCAGAAGCTTTGCGGGTTAGAGTGCTCGCTCTATTTTTAACTCTAGCTTTGTTGGGTTTTATTGCCGGAATACTGGCTTGGGTTTATCAAATAACCCCAGTTATATTGTCTCTTTCATTTTTTATTGTTGGCGTATTATCGACCTATTTAAAAATTTTAGCGGGTGAAGCAGACGAAGTAGTGCCAGAGATTGAAGATGGGCACAAGCAGGTGATTGAGGAAATGCCGTCCGCCAAAATTGGGTTGGTTTTATATTTATTTTTAGTTTTTATTGGTTTTTACATTTTAAATGCTAGTAAATCAGAAGCAATTATTTTTACACCATGGCAAACTATCTCAGTTTCGTATGTTTATGTTTTCTTTGTGGCCACTATCGTGTTGGGCTGTTTGATTTTTTCTAGGTTAAAATCTAGTACGTTATTATTTTTATTAATTTTACATTCTCTGCTTTTGCATGCTTATCTTCCACTTAGTCATGTGTTATTTTATGGAGCTGATGGGTGGCGACATTTGGCTATCGAAAATAGTATGTTGTCTGGGACGATAGAAAAAACTTTGTCATATAGCACAGCGCAATTTAGTTTTTGGCAAAGATTTAATTTTGGTACTCTAGCTTATGCTCAATTTAGTTCGCTCGCTATATTGTTCAAGTCACTTTGTCAGTTAGATTTTATCGTATTTTTAAAATATTTTATTCCGATTATTTGGTCTGTAACTTTGCCCATAATATTATTAGAAATTGCTCGCACATTTGATTGGGAAAAGAAAAGAGCACTTTTGCTAGTTTGGTTTTCCACTTTACCATTTGCTCTGCAGGTAAGTGGTAGTTTTAGTTTGCCATCCAATCTAAGCTTTCTATTCTGGTTATTTGTGTTACTTCTACAATTTAAGTATAGACAAAAAATTTCTACAGTGGGGAATATTGCAATTCTTGGGTTGGGGGCATTAATGTTGTTTGGACATTCTTTATATTTCATTTTATTTTGTTTGACTTTCGTTTTAATCAGATTTCTTGATATTACAGAAACCAGAAAAATGTTTAATAAATTTAAAATTTTGCTAGCAATAGTATTTTCAGTATTGTTGATCCCCAGCATGGAACTAATTTCTAATTTTTCAAAATTAAGCACACATATAAATTGGTGGGCACAAACAAAAGCAGTACTGAGTAGTTTTAGCGCGTGGTATTTGGCCACCGGTCTGCGTGTATCCGACATTACCGCTGGTAATATTATTTTTAATCAACCCCCCTTGAATGTTCTAGTGACAAACATATTTACTATTAATCGTTTTTGGATTTGTGGTTTTATGTTGTTATTTTGGATAATCTTTATTGTTGGTTGGTATAAAATATTTTCTAAACAAAAATCGAATGAGTATTTGGTTTGGTCGACGACGACTATCGGTTTGTTGGGTGGGTATGTGATCTCGCGATATTTTTTAATTGGCGAAAATATTTTGTCTCGAAGGTTGGATGCAGTTTTGTCAATTTTGATAATATTGCCAGTTGCATATTATTTATTTGAAATTATTGTTTCTCAAAAAAATATTTTTTATCAGAGAATAGTTTTATTTTTAGTAATATTATTTTGTTCGATGGCTATTACAGCATCGTACACTCTTGGTCCCGATACTCAAGCGGTAGGAGTGTCTCAATATCAAGCGGCGAATTATGTTTGGGAAAATTCCCAAAATAGTGGACCAGCTTGTGTATTGTCAGATACGTACACACTTTTGGCTTTAGAAGGATTATCAGCCCAAAAAATAGTAGGCGGAGGATTTCCAATAAATTTATATTTCACTCAGCCAGAACGCGAACAATTATTAAAGACAGCACAAACAGAGCCTCAATTAGCTATTACTCAAGCAAAAAATCTTTTGAATGCAAATAATTGTTTTTTGATAGGGGAATATAATTTATCGTATCCTGTCTTTCAGTTTGATAATATAAAAATATATAATAATTAATTAAATTTTATGGATTGTCTATTTTGTAAAATTATAAACAAGGAGATTCCCAATTTTACTATTTATGAAGATGAAAATGTGTTGGCATTTTTAGATATTTTTCCTCATGCACTTGGACATACAGTAGTCATACCAAAAAAACATTTTCACAATCCATTGGAAATGAGCGAAGATGAATTTAAAAATTTTAGTGTTGGCATAAAAAAAGCACAAGACAAAATCGAAGCCGTGCTCAAGCCAGCTGGATATAATGTTGGTTGGAATCAAGACGAGGTGGGAGGACAGGTGGTACCGCATCTTCATGTTCATATTTTCCCTAGATATGAAGGCGATGGTGGCGGGAATATGCATTCGATTATAAATAACCCAGGAGGTCAAGCAGTCAAAGATGTGTTTGAATTATTTACAAAATAAATTATGCAAAAAAAATATAAAAAATTATCAGAGGAAATAATTCATGAAAATCATTGGTGGAAATACAAACATGATGTTTATCAGTGTGATGACAAGCAGTGTAGTCATTATTATTGTGAGACAAATGGTAATGTAATTGTAGTGCCGGTTTTGGATGATGGGAGAATATTGATGATACGCCAGTATAGATATCTTCATGATCGCCATAGTGTAGAGTTCCCTGGGGGAGGTATAAAAATAGGAGAAACGTCTCTGCAGTCTGCTATTCGCGAATTGCGTGAAGAAACTGGTTTGCAATCGACGAATTTTTTAAAAGTATCGGAATTCGAGCCGGATATTGGTCTAGTTAGAGATACGAGTCACGTGTTTTTGGCAAATGAAATTTCCAGTCAAGGTGATCAGCAATTGGATACAACTGAGGATATAGAAATTATTTTGCGTCGCCCCGAAGAAATAAATGAGATGGTTCGGCGCGGTGAATTTTTAAATGGGCAAACATTAGCGGCTTGGACATTAGTGCGTGACATGATCAATGTTAATAAAAAATAATATGAAAGAAGGACATTTTGGTGGAGAATTAAGTATGTTGGATAAAATGAGAAAATTTGGTGGTAATAAAATAATACCTATTCTAACAACTTTAATAGCAGATACGACTGGTAATAGTAACGCTTCTGAACGACAGATACCATCAATCATTGAACAAACGGATAAAGAAATTTTTGATAAACCAAAAGTAGAATCTGCTTTTGAAAATTTATCTCCCGAATATGGACAGGATGATTTTGAGATTGGTTTCTTGACAAATATTCAGACACAAACACCAGAAATGAAGGTTAAATTATTAGAACAATACCGACTCACTGGACAAACAGTGTATAATCATATTTTTGAGTCTCATTTTAAAAGTAGTGAAAAAAATAGAGATGCATTTTTTAAGCGAATTGCACCAGGGTCTAATCTTCGTAAAATTATCGACGAAACCGCAGTTGAGTATGGTATTCCCGAAAGTATTGCGGAAGCAATGGCTGGCGTTGAAAGCGGTTATTTACCGAACGCACAAGTACGAAAAGATTTGACGGAAAAAGGAAAAAACAATCCACGGGCCACCGGGTTGTTTATGTTACAACAGAGAGCGGCCAAAGAAAATGGTTTAACGGTTGGTTATGATAAAAAAGGAGGGAAAATAGATGATAGATTTGATCCAAAAAAGAATGCTGAAGCCGCCATGAATATGTTGGGAGAACGATATGAAGTTTTTGATGATTGGTTTTTTGCAGTGCAATCATTTAAAGATGGTAAAGCTGGATTAATGAAAAAGCTAAATGCTTTATTTAAAAATTTGACATTGAATGATGCCGAAGATAGTTTTGATGAAAATGGATGGAAAGCCTATCATGAAATGCTTGAAGCGGGTTCTCTAAACCCCACTCTTTTATTGTTGCTTAATCCTGAACCGTGGAATGAAGAATCGAAGAACCCGGCAAATATGGTATATGCATATAAAGTTTGGGCAATGCTTCTCGCACAAAAACAAGCCGAGGCTGGAAGAAATATACCAAATCCAGAAGGTGTAGCTCCAGATGACCCAATAAATTTGGTGGCCAAAAAATAGTTAAATATTGTAAATGACAATTTTTAAAAAAAGTGGTATAATATTTTCATGGAGAACGAAATAGACATCACTAGTGGTGAACCAATCAAACCAGCGTTAATTGCCGATCCTGAGGTCAATTATTTTGGTTTGGCTAATTATCGTAATCAAAACAGAAAATTTGGTATCAAATTGGACGACCGCCGCCGCCACATGTATATAGTGGGGAAGACTGGTATGGGCAAAACTACTTTGCTCGAAAATATGGTACTCAACGATATTTATGCCGGACATGGTTTGGGATATGTGGATCCGCATGGTGATACTGCCGAGAAGATTTTAAATTATATTCCCGCCAATCGTATCAATGACGTGGTGTATTTCAATCCAGCTGATTTGGATTATCCGATTGGTTTTAATATTTTAGAAACAATTCGTCCTGATCAAAAACATCTAGTGGCTTCTGGTTTGATGGGTGTGTTCAAAAAGATTTGGCCAGATGTTTGGAGTTCTCGTATGGAATACATTTTGAACAACACCATTTTGGCATTGCTAGATTTTCCTGGTACAACTTTGTTGGGAATCAATCGTTTACTGGCCGATGCGGATTATCGTCGTCGCGTAGTGAATAATACCAAGGATCCAGTAATCAAAGCTTTTTGGCAGACTGAATTTGCCAACTATAATGATAAATACAAGCAAGAGGCAGTTGCTCCTATCCAAAACAAGATTGGTCAGTTTTTGTCTGCCTCAGTTATCCGCAACATCGTGGCACAGGTAAAATCTCGTATCAATATTCGCGAAATCATGGATGAGAAAAAGATTTTTATAATGAACTTGAGTAAAGGAAGAATTGGTGAAGACAATTCACGTTTGTTGGGTGGTATGTTGATCACCAAAATTCAATTATCGGCGATGGAACGTGTAGATACTCCTGAAACAAAACGACCCGATTTCTTTCTTTATGTTGATGAGTTTCAAAATTTTGCGACTGAAAGTTTTGCCAATATTTTGTCTGAAGCTCGTAAATATCGTTTGGATCTGATTATGGCGCATCAATATATGGAACAGCTCGAGGAGGAAGTTTTGGCGGCTGTGATTGGCAACATTGGCAGTATTATTACTTTCCGTGTTGGTTCTACTGACGCTGAAATTTTGGCCAAAGAATTTATTCCGACATTTGTAGAAGAAGATTTGATTAATTTACCGAAGTTTCATATTTATCTCAAGCTGATGATTGATGGTGTAGCCAGTCGTCCTTTTAGTGCTCTAACTATGCCACCGATTGCTATAGCTACTGGTAGTTTGGAAAAAGTAATAAAAGTTTCTCGCGAACGATATGCTCAAAGTCGAGATAAAATTGAAGATAAAATTGCCAGATGGAGTGGTATGGTAATCATTCCAGGGGACGAAGCGGCTGAAATGGATGTAGATGAAGAAGAGGCGATGTTCACAGATGTTCCGAAGGGAAAAGTTGAGCCAGAACCGGTGGTGGAGAAAACTTCACCTATGGTGCCATTTCCAGTAGTTGTAGAAAATAGAGTAAATATTGAGGCAATTGAAAAAAATCAGCCAGCTGAAGTAATACCAAACAATAATTTTAGACAAAATTCTCAGCTTCAAGGCAATCTGCAATCTACTAATCCTCCTCAAACACTTTCGAAATCTGTCAAAAAACGTCGTCGAAGAAATAAAAATAAAAACAATCAAAATTTTGTTGCGGGCAATCAAGTGGTTTTGGGTGATCCGTCTCAAAAAGGTATTTCGCTGAGTGTGTTGCAACCAGTTAAACCCTCAACTATAGTAGTGTCAGTGTCGACACACCCAATAGCACAGACGAACATTCAACCAGAAAAACCTGTTCAATCACCGCCAAAAGATGATTCTCAAAATGTTTCTAGACCAAAAATAATTCAACAGGGGCAGGTGAGTAAGATTGACGAATAGCTAATAAATACCCTATAATGCAATAGGGTATTTTGTTTATATTTATGAAATTAAGTCAACATTTAAAATATATTATTAAAACCAACTGGTATAAACAAGGGGGTGCCATTTCTTTGTTTTATGTGTTAAGCGCTTATCATGGGTTCAATGAAAATGTTGGTTATGAAAATGATATACTTTGCCAAACTGGCGAAATTAATTTTGCATACTTTAACAAGGATGAAGAGAAGAAGTGTTTTTTGAAGGTCGTATCAAGACAGAAAAAAATAAAAAACATATAGACATTTGGATCAATAATTGGAATAAATTGATAAATAAGAACCTTCTATTTTTAAAAGATACTTTTAAAAAGAAAGCGGTTGACGATTGGACGGACCAGGAATTGGTAGTTTTTTTGTCTAAGCAAAATAAATTAATGATTAGTCATTGGAGCAAGGGAGCTTTGATAGAGCTGTCTGATCCAGAAGGGGATAGAATATTAAATGATTTACTGAAAGCATATAATCTACATTTGTCATTACAAGAAATATCATATTTGACTAATCAAGAAAGACCGACATTTGTTCAACAAGAATTTTTGGATCGTATGAAGCTGGTGAAAATGTTGAAGGCTGGCATAAATATTGATAAAAAAGTAAAGTTACATACAAAAAATTATCATTGGTATCGAAATACGTGGATCAATGTGTATGAACACGATTATAAATATTTTTTTAATTTAATAAAACAGGATCTGGTCAATTTTGACAAACGAATAAAAGAGGAAAAAGAAATTAAACTATGTTTACAACAGATAAAAATTAATAGATCTAAAATATACAGGAGATACAAAATACCAAAAGAGGTAAAAAATACAATATACATGTTTAGCCGCATGACTGATTGGCGTGATTATCGCAAGAAGTTGACAGTTGGTATATCAAATGGATATTTGTATAAGATTGTTAAAAGGTTGTCTGTAGAGAATAATCTATCCGAAGATTTGACCAAATTGTTAACATTTGAAGATTTGTCTGGATGGAAAATTTCAAAAAAATTAAAATCTGAATTGCACAATAGATGGAATGGGTCGGTATATATTTGTGACAAGAACAAAAGTTGTCGTTGGCTATATAAAAAGGAGGCAAAAATTTTGATTAGCGCGTTGTCCAAAATTAATAATGTTAAAGTGCTAAAAGGGGTTATTGCTAGTCCTGGGTTGGTGAAGGGTGAAGTAAAAATCATAGAAACCAAAGAAGAGTTTAAAAAAATGAAATTAGGAAATATTCTTGTTACCTCTATGACTAGACCAGAGTTTTTGCCATTAATGAAAATGTCTGCTGGTATAATAACTGCTGAAGGTGGAATCACATGTCATGCCGCGGTGGTCAGTAGAGAGTTGGGTAAACCGTGTATTATCAATGTGCAGGGAGTAGCATCAGTTTTAAAAGATGGTGATATGGTGGAATTAAATGCAAATAAAGGAGTAATAAGAAAAATATAAATTCCAAAGATAAAAAAACATCCCATATAATTGGGATGTTTTTAGTGCTCAAAATTCTTCAAAGAAAAATATTAAGCACTCAAGGGGGTCGGTTCGAAAACCTTCCCCCGAGAATGTGTGTACCGATTGGCGGGTGTTACACCGCCATCGCCGTAGTAGCGAGCTCGAGCAGGTTGTGCGTGCTCGCACCGACCGGCTTGTTGCTCGCACCGATGAACACCACGTGAGCTTCGACGCCTGGTCTCAGACCGGTTCGGCCGATGCTCGGGATCTTGTTGATGACCTTCTCATGGCCGTAGGCCACGGTCAGGCCCTCGTGGTCGTTGACCACCAAGATCTTCCGGACGTTCTCGCGGTTGATCCGCTGGCTCCCTCCGTGATCGAGCAGGGTGGTCGTCTTGATGAAGTTGTACGGTCCGATGGCCACCGCCGTCAGCATCGAGACGGGGTCTCGGCCGCAGAACACCTTCGCCTTGCTGAAGCGTTTTTCCAGCTGCTTCAGGAGCGCCTGAGCGCCGTCCTTGGCAGCACGCCGTCCCGCCACCTTGGCGGTCTTGGCGTTCTTGACCAGTTCGTCATCCCCCGCAATCAGCACCACTGCTCGAACTGCATTGTCTGGAACCACGATATCCATCAGCTTTCTCCTGTAGGCAACCCTTCGCCTTGCTGACACCCACTACATGTGGGTATGGTCAGCTCGTCTTTAGTCGCTAATTATCGACAAAAAATTATCAACATTTAGCGACCAAGGTTGCCTAGAAAAACAAGATATTTGTAAAAGTACACACACTCATTATTGTTTTAAAGCAGACACACTTTTGGAGTATTTCTGTATATTTCACAATAACGTCACATTATGGCATGATTTTGGAGTTTTGTCAATCGCCATGTTTCAATCGGGCTTGTATTTTATTCAAAAAAGTAAGATAATAGGATGGTATTTATAGTGTTTAACACTAAAGAAGTAAACGATTTTTTGTTTATTATATGCTAAAAATTAATTTGTTGGAAAAACCTAGAAATATTGAAAGTCCTGAGGCGCGTGGACGAAATGTAGAATTACGTCTTATTTTTATTCGTCATGGCGAAAAAGATCCAAATGACAAAGTTGGCGGTCGATTGACTGAATATGGAAAACAACAATTTGAAGAATTTGCCGAACGCGAGCTTAGCAATCCAGATCGTACCTTGGTAGTTTTTGGTTCAGACATAGTAAGGACACTACAAAGTGGACACTCCGCATTTCAAAAAAGTAAAGCAAATTTTAAATCGACGCCTGATCCTTTAAATGCCTTATCGTTAAATATTGGATCGCGCGATCCAAATAGGGTGCCAAAAATATCTGATGATTTTTTGAAAAAAATTGTCAGTATGTCCCCAAATGAGAATGTTCAACATTGGATGAGTTATGGCGATAAGCGTCCAGACGAATCTACGATGTCACCGCGTGAAATGGCGGCTGGATTGGCGCAATTGATTGTTGATTATGATAAAAAAATTGACAATATACAATCTGGTAGTAAAACCGATGTATTGGCAGTATCCCATGATTTTATTCTTTCATCTTTTTTGCAAGAAGCTTTTGGTATAAAGCCAGCGCAAGGAGATGAATCTGTTCATACAGCTGAACCTTTCTTCATGACTATTAGAACAGATGATACTGGTACGCACTCATTACAGTTTGAATTTAGAGGGAAAAAATACAATATTAAAATTGATGAATTGAGAGAGTTGGCTAATTATCATTATGAACAGAAATGATAAAGTACAAAACCTATTTAAAAAACTTCCGAAGGATTTTGTTTTACATTGTCGGCGCGGAGATATCTCCACGCTAAGCTGTTCGGTTTTTGCCCATGTGTACGCTTTTGTTTTTAATCGAGAATTTGGAATTAAATTTAGTGCTAATTTTTGGGGACAAGAAGACAGATTATGTTTCTTTTATCGTTCTGAAATGGAACAAGATCAATTTCTTGAAACGTTGGGGCGTCGATGTAAAAAAGCCGAGTTCGTAAATAAGTTAACCAGTACATTGATAAAACTGACTGATTGGTTTAACAGTGAATTAAAAAATCCGTCAAATATTTTAGAAAATAGCAAAGAATTTTTCGAAAACTATCTTACGTTTTTTGTATATCATCAAGCAGTAGGTTGGTCTGGTAATTATATGAGTCGACGAGAAAATAGAAATAATAAATTATCGAATAAATTGGCCAAAGCATATAAATATAATGAGTTAGTTGTGCCAGCTGTTGAGCGTGCATTTCAAAAATTGAAAATAGGTGACTTCTTGTTTGATGAATTGATAGAAAAAGATAAATTGAAACCACCACATGGTCGCGGAGTATTATATATTATAAATACTCGTTATGTTTTAAATGCAAATGAAGCAAGAAAATTAGCTAAATTAGTAAATAATAAAAGTTTTTTGATAAATATTAAGAATAATTTTTTTAAAGGAACTTCCTCAAGTAGAGGGGTATATAAAGGACGGGTACGTTTAGTCCTTGATTACAAAAAAATGAAAGAATGTAAAAAAGGAGATGTTTTAGTGGCTGAATCTACTTTACCTCAACATAATGATTATATTATGAAAGTTGGAGCTATCATTACTGATTATGGGAGCACTTTGTCTCACGCTTCAATGCTGGCTCGAGAGACGAATATTCCTTGTATCGTTGATACAAAAATTGCCACCAAAGTTTTGAAAGATGGTGATATGGTGGAAGTGGACGCAAACAAAGGCATAGTAAGGAAAATAAAATAAATTAGATATATAAAATATGTCCCATATAAAATTTTTCAAACAAATATCCAAATCAGATGTAGCCATCGCTGGTGGTAAAGGTGCTTCATTGGGTGAAATGACCCAAGCCAAAATTCCTGTTCCGCCAGGATTTGTTTTATTATCTTCTGCTTTTGATAGATTTTTACATGAATCAAATTTAAAAGAGGATATAGACGCGCAACTCAAAAAAGTTCAACCAGAAGATACTAATTCCGTGGATAAAGTTAGTACGGTAATTCGAGATATGATTCATGACACCCCCATGCCCAAAGATTTAGAAAGAGAAATCTTGTCTGCTTTCAAAAAATTGGATACCAAATTTGTCGCCGTGCGTAGTAGTGCTACCGCCGAGGATTCAGCTGTGGCAAGTTGGGCGGGGGAACTCGAAACATATTTGAATACCGAAAAGAAAAATATTTTGGAAAGAGTAAAACTTTGTTGGTCTTCGCTCTTTACACCTCGTGCTATTTTTTATCGTCATGAAAAAAAACTGATCGACCACTATGTGTCGGTAGCGGTGGTAATCCAAAAAATGATTCAGAGTGAAATTTCCGGAATTGCATTTACTGTTCATCCTGTCACAGAGGATTACAACCAGATGATTATCGAGGCTGGATTTGGTTTGGGTGAGGCGATAGTGTCAGGTCAAATTACGCCAGATAGTTATATTATAAATAAAAGTGAGATGAGTATTATAGATATTAATATTAGCGAACAAAATAGAAAATTAGTTCGTAAAATTGGCAAGACTAAAGGCCAGGAAGATGAAGAAAATAAATCCAACCATTGGATTAAACTTGGAAAAGAAGGAAATAAACAAAAACTTACCGGCAAACAAATAATTGGAGCAGCAAAATTATTTCAAAAAATAGAAACACATTATAAATTTCCATGTGATATAGAGTGGGCGATGGAGAAGGGGAAGTTATATATTACGCAAAGTCGTCCGATTACTACCTTAAAAAAACGCCAGATATAGCCAAAATACGTTTAGATTGACAGAAGGGCAAAACTGTGCTATTATATTGCTAATAACTTGGGCAACAAAAGTAGGTCAGAAGGCCAAAATATGTTCCCAACTAGGTCGTTTATTTATTTTCCAAACAACATTTTGGAATATATAAGGAATAATATTATGGCTTTTGGATCTGACAGACAAATGTACGATGTTGATCTTTCCTGCGCAAAATGCGGGGCTCACATCTCACAGTTGCCTTTCCAACCTTCAGGTGATCGCCCAGTGTATTGCTCCGACTGTAACCGTGCTTTCCGCAAGGATCGCCCAGCTACAGATCGTGGTGGTCGTTCTGGCGGTTTTTCCAGTGCTCCTCGCCAGATGTACAGTGTCAACTTGAACTGCGCATCTTGTGGTCAGCAAATCTCTGAGTTGCCTTTCCAACCAACTGGTGACAAACCAGTATATTGCCGAGACTGCATGCAGGCTCGTCGCAATGGTTAATTGACAATCAACTAGAACCCCTCGATTTATCGGGGGGTTTTTGTTTTACTTGAAAAATTGGCAAAATTTGCTATAATTCAATCGAACTATGAATAAAAAGAATAATAAAATTAAAGTATTGGTTTGTTTGTCTGGTGGAGTAGATTCATCGGTAGCCGTCGCATTACTTGTAAAGGCTGGATATGATGTCGCAGCCGCTTTTATGGTAAATTACGATGATCAAACGAGTGATCGGTCTTGTTGGCGTGGTGATTATCATGATGCGTTGCGGGTGTCTGCCAAACTTGGTATAAAATTATTGCGCTTAGATTTTATCGAAGAATACAACCGTGATGTGTTGGCGTATATGTACAGAGAGTACGAGTTGGGTCGCACTCCCAATCCGGATGTTTTATGTAATAAATTTGTGAAGTTTGGAGCTTGGCTGGATAAAGCTCGTGAGTTGGGTTTTGATTATATTGCTACCGGTCATTATGCACAAATAAAAAAGAGTGGTCGTGTATTTTTGTTACAAGAAGCGAAAGACAAAAATAAAGATCAAACATATTTTTTACATCAGCTCAATCAAAATCAATTAAAAAACGTATTGTTTCCAATTGGCAAATATAACAAAGTACAAGTGAGAAAATTGGCACAGAAATTTGATTTACCAACTGCAGAAAAAGAAGAAAGTATGGGAATTTGTTTTGTAGGCGAAGTGCCGATGCGAGATTTTTTAAAAAATAAAATTAAAGTTCAACCAGGGAAAATAATCGATAGCAAAGGAAATATTTTGGGGAAACATGATGGTCTGGCCTATTACACCATTGGACAGCGTGGTATGGCTTTGGGGAATGTTGGCGGTAAACCATTGTTTGTGATAGAAAAGAATTCAAAAACCAATGAATTGGTGGTGGGTTTTGAAGATGATTCCAAATTGTATAAAAAAGAAATAGAGGTTGGGCAAACTAATTGGGTTGGTGGACAAGAACCAAAATTACCGCTAAAATGCCTAGTGCGACTGCGTCATCGTCAAGAACTACAGTCGGCCGTTATTTGTCATTCCCATGAAAATGGGGGTCTCTTGATTAAATTCTCGAAATCCCAGCGAGCTGTTACCCCTGGACAGTTTGCAGTCTTTTATAAAAAAGGGATTTGTCTAGGCGGGGGAGTAATTGTGTAGAGTTTTGAGTCGATCAAAAATATTAAGACAGTATAAAAATTTTACCAAATTTGTTAAATCAAAACAAACCAAACTACTGTTTAGTCTTTACTTCAACGTCTGTTATAGTATAAAATATTTTTATGAATCTGCTTATTCCTACTACTTCTAAACGAACCCAAAGATTGCTTTATGTTGGTTTTGCACTGATTATGGCCGTCTTGTTTGATATTTTTTTCTGGAAACAACAGCTTGGAGTTAGTTTTTTGCTTTTTGTTTTGATATATTTGTTTGGTCTTATTAGTATAGCGATATTACATAAACAATTTAATAACCGACTGTCGTTATTTTTGTTGATACCTATTTTGGTTTTAAGTGCTGACGTGGTTCTTTACAACAATCAATTGGTGAAGGTTGGTGTGCCATTTTTTGTGGCCATTTTATTGATAATATTTACTATATTGGTATCACTTAAGAATCCTCTCAAACATCCGTTCCATTTTTCTAATATTCCTTTATATTCTGATTTCATTTTGCCACTTAAAAAGCTTAAAGATATTTATAGGGATTTATTCCAATGGAATACGGCTGAAACAAAAAAAGATATCTTTAGAAAAATTTTTACAGGTGTGTTGATTGCGGTCCCAATTTTATTTGTGTTTGGATTGCTATTTGCTCAAGCCGATGTTGTTTTTTCAAATATAATGACCAATTTTTTTAATATTCAAATAACTCCATCTGTTACGGAATGGATATTTCGCAGTGGTCGTGTGTTAGTACTGTCAGGTCTATTAGGGTCATTATTATATTTTATTTTTAGTGAGGAACATAGCCTGAGAAATTTCATCAAGGATGTATCAAAACTTGATCATATTGTTGTTGGGGTTATATTAGCCTTAGTAAATATATTATTTTTAATCTTTGTTTTTATTCAGATTAAATACTTATTTGGTTCCAATAATTTTGTAATGCAGAATGGATTGACCTTTGCGGACTACGCCCGAAGCGGTTTTTTTGAATTGGCTTGGGTGGTGGCACTGGCGGCTGGGTTGGTGGCAGTAATTTTGCGTTCTTATGCTCATCATGGTGCACCAACTATTACCAAAGTATTACAAATTATTTTAATATTGCAGGTGGGGGTGGTGGCTATCTCAGCACTTAGACGAATGCATTTATATCAAGTTGAATATGGTTTTACAACATTACGTCTATATGTTGAATGGTTTATTTATTTTGTAATGTTGATACTGACGAGCATGATTGTGGCGATCATCGCCAAACGATCATTTCGCGAATATGTATATTTTGTGGAAATTACTGGCTTGGTAGCTTTGACGATTGTGTGTTCAGTGAATATTGACCGACTGATTGCCAAAGAAAATGTAGATCGATATATTATTGAGCATAAAGAATTGGATTTGTTGTATCTAGATAAATTGTCTTATGACGCTATCCCAGAAATTACTCGTGCGATTAATTATGGTTTGACTCCGGAGCTTATCAATTTGCAGGTTTGGCACAAGGACACTTATTTAGCACAAAAGAAAGAGGCTATTTTAAAGAAATATGATTCTTGGCGTTCGCTAAATTTTGGGGTAGTACAAGTATTAAATACTATTAATGGTAACTAAATTTTTATGAACCTAGACTTTATTACAATAATCGGCATTATTGGCGCGGCATTGATACTATTAGCCTTTGTATTGGAACAATTTAAAATATGGAGCAGTGAAATGTTAAGGTATGATTTAGTAAATTTTTTAGGTAGCATTATTTTGGTTTATTATGGTATTCTGATTAAGGGCTATCCATTTGTGATATTGAATTCAGTTTGGGCTTTAGTTTCACTACACGATGTCGTGGAAGATATTTTAAGGAAAAAAGCTATATAATATATATGGGTGAAAATCCGACACCAGACCAAATAAGAGCGTTTAATGATGAGATGCTTGCAGAAGCAGATAATTTTTTGCGTGAACGTGGCATAGTATCTATCGGAGAACGACGCGCATCTTTAGTTAAAGCTCTGGACGGTGAACAAAAAGGACGAATGGATAAACTTCAAAAAGAAGTATTTAATAATTTAGAAGAGGAAATTGTAAGATTACCACCAGTAGGTCGCCTAAATGAATTATTGCAGTTAAACGGAAAATTCGATCCATCTGCATTCCCAGAAGGCACCGATTTTCAAATGGTCAGGCCGGCTTTTCATACTAGGTTTCAACATTCTGAACTTTTGGCCGAATTAGCAAAAGTTGCTGCTATAAAATTAGGACTTTCAGAAAAAGAAATAATTACTATGGCTTGTGCCGGTTGGCTTCATGATATTGGTCATTCCGCTTTTAGTCATTCAGGTGAGATAGTTGTGTTGGAAACAGAAAAAGATGATCATGAAAAAAGAACAATAGATTTATTAAAAAAACCAGAGATACAAGATTTTTTGAGAAAATTTAAAGTTGATATTCAAGATGTAATTGATATTGTGAACGAAGAAGGTCCACTGGGGACATTACAAAGTGTTTTTGATACTTTGTCTTATATTGTAGTGGATAGCGAAATGTTTGAAAAAAAATTATATCCAGATTCCGGTGCAAAATTGATAGGGGTTTTGGGTTCCATAAGTCCGGATGGACAAATTGTTCTCCAAGATGTTGAACCCTGGCAGCAATTAATAGAGACTAGAGCAAAAATGATGAAAGAATATTATTATCATCCCGTCTCAGCTAGATCAAGCGGTGCTTTGGAACAATTACTTCGGTTGGCTATTAAAGGTGGTTATTTGACAGTTGATGAATTAAAAAATTCTGGAGATGATAGAATTAGATTAAGGATTCAAAGTTTGGTGAGAGAAGATAGAGGCGCGGCTCTATTGTCAGGCAGACAGGAATTAGCACCTTATTTGTCTGATTATGTCGATTTGTTTGATGTATCGTTAGGATTTTATGATCAAAGAAAATGGCAACAATTAAAATTTTCTAGTAAATCTGAATTAGATAATTTTTTAATGACACTTGAGAAAGAAGTTTCAGAAAAAGCGATAAAAGTATCACCATACGATTTTACAAAAAAGAAAATAACGGTGACAAGAAAACAACAAGATGGAAATTTGGAAGAAGTAAAGTTAAAATCAAAAAATACAGAATTAGATGAAGATAATACAAAGTTTACATTATATATTCCACAATAATCTATGATAACATCCAAAGAACTCCGTCAAAAATATTTAGAATTTTTTGCTAGCAAGGATCACAAGATTATTCCGAGTGCTTCTTTGATTCCTGAGAATGATCCGACGGTTTTGTTTACCACCGCTGGCATGCACCCACTCGTACCATATTTACTTGGTGAAAAACATCCAGAGGGCAAACGTCTTACCAATATACAAAAATGTATTCGCACTCAAGATATTGATGAAGTGGGAGATACTCGCCACGATACCTTTTTTGAAATGATGGGAAATTGGTCGTTGGGTGATTATTTTAAAAAAGAAACTATTGAGTGGAGTTTTGAATTTTTGACTTCACCAAAATATTTGGGTCTAGATTTGCGTAAATTGGCGGTCTCAGTATTCGCCGGTGAGCCTGAAAACAATATTCCGCGTGATGAAGAAGCGGCCGGTATTTGGAAAAGTCTCGGTATGCCAGAAAACAGGATTGCCTATTTACCTCGTAAAAATAACTGGTGGGGTCCAGCGGGACAAACCGGGCCTTGTGGACCGGATACAGAAATGTTTTTTTGGAAAGGTGAGACCGAATTTCCTCCGCAAGATAGCAATCCAGGAAACGATGAAGATCATTGGTTGGAAATCTGGAATGATGTCTTCATGCAATATAATAAAAATATAGATGGTAAATATGAACCATTGGCTCAGAAAAATGTGGATACTGGAATGGGTTTAGAACGAACTCTAGTTACCCTCAATGGTTTTGTGGATGTATTTCAAATTGATACATTCTGGCCGTTGATTCAAAAAATCGAAGAAGTCTCTGGTCGTGAATATATTGAAAGTATTGAAGTGACAAAATCCATGCGTATTGTTGCGGACCATATTCGCACAGCTACGATGATAATGGGCGATGACAAACATGTGGCTCCTAGTAATGTAGATAGGGGATATATTGTACGTCGTATGATTCGTCGCGCTGTGCGTCATGGACGTCAACTGGGAATCAATGAAAACTTTTGTGATAAAGTTTCTGCTGAAGTAATTAAAATTTTTGCTGATGTTTATCCAGAAGTTGAAAGGAATCGTAATTTTATAATGAGCGAATTGGCTAAAGAAGAAAGCAAATTTCGAAATACGATAGAGCAGGGGATGAAAGAATTTGAAAAACTTATAAATGGTTTTAGAATTGCCTTTGAAAAAACTGGAAAAAATATTTCCGAGATTTCTGGCAAACAGGCCTTTAAATTATTTGAGAGTTTTGGTTTTCCTCTGGAGATCACAATGGAATTGGCAAACGAAAACGGATTGTCTGTGGATGTGAATAGTTTTGAGGAGGCATACAAAGCTCATCAAGATTT
>JBAYIZ010000015.1:0-19525 GCA_041665405.1 Candidatus Magasanikiibacteriota bacterium | reverse complement strand
TGATTTTACCGGAACAGTTATCAACACCAGTAAATGGATAGAATATGACACTGGAGCCACTAATGTTGCTCAAAATGGAAACATCACAGTAACAGGCACACAATATTTGACACACATGACCAGAGGAATAAGTTCGTCAAGTACTTTTGACAGGACTTTAGCGGATTTGATTATTGAAGCAGATGTTACTTTTACAGATTGTGGACATCGTGGAGGTATTTACTAT
Source organism: Candidatus Magasanikiibacteriota bacterium (assembly GCA_041665405.1). Lineage (GTDB taxonomy): Bacteria > Patescibacteriota > Patescibacteriia > Magasanikbacterales > GWA2-37-8 > CAIOJG01. Next base: position 19,299 of record JBAYIZ010000015.1, on the reverse strand, counting down.
AGTGCTTGGGGAGGTCTTCCAGCAGATTCAATAGTTCTTATGCGTAACTCCGGAGGATGGATTTTGCTTAAAGGATCATTGACAACATCTACGGGTGTTACCGGCGCAACCTGTACAAACAATGTTGCGACACATGTAAAACTTGTTATAAAAGCGGCTGGTGGTGCAGAAGCATATTTGGATAATGCCGTGACACCGGGAGGAACATTGACTGCAGAACAGGTCCCAAACACAATTAACAACAAGAATGTAAATTTTAGTGGCACCTATGACACAGGAGCTTTGACTGCTGACAACTTTCTTGTCTACAATTCATTCTCTGCACCGGGTGCGCCGACAACAACAATAATTTATCCGGGAGATACTCAGGCAACGGTTCTTTGGGATGCGCCTGCGGACGATGGGTCAGCCGCTATCTCCGATTATGTAGTTGAATATAAACTTTCCAGCAGTCTCTCTTGGTCAACATTTAATGATGGGACTTCTGTTAGCACAAGAGCTACCGTTACAGGATTAACAAATTTAACCGCATACGATTTTAGAGTTTTTGCTGTTAATAGTGTTGGAACCGGATATCCTTCAGATTCTTCATCCACAACGCCTGATTTAGCGGCACCAAATCCACCAACAAATGTAGTCGCAACGGCAGGCGAGGGGCAGGTGTCTCTTGGTTGGACAGCTTCGGAAGATAACGGATCGGCTGTAACCGATTATATTATTCAATATAAAAAAGGGTCCGATTCTTATTCAACATTTAACGATGGGACCTCAACAAATACATCAACAATAGTTACCGGTCTGACAAATGGGCTACAATATTCTTTCAAAATTACTGCGACAAATAGTTTTGGAAATTCCGGTCCATCTGAAATAGTTACAACAACGCCGGTTTTAGTTGCGGCGACAGCGCCGACCGCAGTAAATATTGCTGTAACAGGATTCGCGACTCTTTATGAGCAATTATCTGCAACTTATGAATACATAGATCCAAATGCTGATATTGAAGGGGCAACCACATTTAGGTGGTTGCGTGCGAATACATCAGGAGGAACTTACTCTGCGATTGCAGGAGAAACAGATAATACATATGTTTTAGGTCCGGATGATTTGGGAAAATATATTAAATTTGAAGTTACTGCAATTTCAACAACCACTCCGGTGAACGGTACTCCGGTTTTGAGTTCAGCAACCGGCTCAATCGGAGCTGAAATGGATTACATAAACCATCTTCTTTCTACTGGACAAAGTTTGGCGGTAGGATTGAACGGTTCGCCAGTACTTTCTGCAACACAACCTTACGAAAATTTAATGCTTGATGGAACTTCTTTGGTCCCATTGGTTGAAACTTCGGTAGAAACAATGGGTAGTGCTATGGGGAATATGATTACAAATTTGGTTGTTGGAAATAATTATCAAGTGGCCGTTTCCAACCATGGAGTTTCAGCGACCGGATATCAAGGATTAAAAAAAGGAACTGCACCTTATTTAAATGGAATGGATCAAGTGACCAAGGCAAAAGCCGCGGCGGAAGTTCTTTCTACTCCGTATAGAGTTTTGGGAGTTACTGTTGTTCATGGAGAAGGGGATTCAATAAGTGGAGGTACTGTTTCTTATGAGGGTTGGTTGCAACAGTGGCAAATTGATTATGAAACAGACGTGAAAGCGATTTCCGGACAGGTTGGGACTATACCTTTATACACAGATCAGATGAGTTCTCAGACAGGGAATAATATGGCAGTTAGTGGGATGCCGCTCGCGCAACTTTCGGCCGCAGAAAACAACCCGGGAAAAATAATTTTAGTCGGACCAAAATATCGATATCCATATGTAGATAATGTTCATTTGACCAATCAAGGATACAGGATGATGGGTGAATATTTTGGTAAAGTAATTAAAAAAGTAGCTGTTGATAGAGAAACATGGACCCCGCTAAGTCCTAGTAGAGTTGAGCGTAGCACAAATGTAATCTATGCTCAATTTAATGTGCCTGTTTCACCAATAGTATTTGATACAACAATTGTTTCAGCAAGATCAAATTACGGATTTGAATATTCTGATAGTACAAATTCTGCAAGTATTAGCAGTGTTGAAATATTAAATAGTGATACTGTCAAGGTGACTCTTAGCGCGACGCCGACAGGTACAAGTCAACAACTTAGATATGCATATACAGGAGTAGCGGGATCAAATCCGGGGCCTCAGAATGCAGGATCTGCGGCGGGAAATTTGCGTGATAGCGACACAACGACCGCACTGTCTGGAAATGTTTTATACAATTGGTCTGTTCATTTTGCCAAAGATATTACTGCTGATGTGACAACGCCTGTAGTTTCTTCAGTTGTTCAGAACAACAATTCAAACTCAGCTACATTTGCTTGGAGTACAAATGAAGTAGGTTCTACGATTGTAGAATATGGTGTCACTAGTAGTTATGGTTATTCTACTACCGAAACAGATCAGGCCACACGAGTGTTAGCTCACAGTGCCTCATTATCAAATCTACTTTCTTGTACAAAATATTTTTATCAGGTGAAATCAAATGATTTTGCACATAATGCTGGAAGTGGCAGTGGTAGTTTTACTACCGATGGTTGCACTGCTAGTGCGGAGATAGTAGCTCAAACAGGATCTGAAATTACTACGGCCGCCGGAGGTACATTGAATTTTGATTATGATAGCAAAACATTTTCAATCGTGGTGCCGGTTGGATTTTCTGAGACAGATGCTACTTTTCAAATAAAACAATTTGCTAGTGACGCCATTTTTGCGGTAACTTCAAAACCAACAGGTATGTTATCCGTTGGTTCAAATGTATTTGATTTGAAATCTTTTTCTACTGCGACCACTAGCGTCACTTCTTTTGATGAAAATATTTCCATTACAATGGAATATACGGATAGTGAAATAAGTGGTATAGATGAATCTACTCTGACAATTTACCGTTATGATGGAAGCAATTGGTATGCGCTCGATAGCTGTGTAGTAGATACATCTGCCAATAGTGTAACTTGTCAGACAGCCAGTTTTTCTATATTTGGTTTATTTGGGCAAGAGGCGCAAGCGGCAACCACACCAACCAGCGGAGGTTCTTCTATGCCCCCAGAGGCTTTTCTTTCACCTATAGCGCCAGCTGGTAGCTTTAGAGTGAGTGTTAAAGAGAACCAGCCGATCGTTACTTCCTTGGTAACTTTATTGTTCAACGGAGGCAATGATGTGGCTCGTGTAGCAATTTCAAATTCTCCAGATTTTCAGTCTGCCTCTCAAGCGCTGTATAAACCAGAATTTACTTGGAATATTTGCAATAATAACACTGCCAATTGCACAGGTGGAATGCATACAATATATATCAAATTTTATACTCACTATGGTGTAGCGTCTGAAATAATTACCTCTGTGGTAGATTATAAACCAACAAACAATAAATTGACTGCCTATTTTACTTCTTGTCTGAATAAAGTAAATAGTAGCATAATGTATAATAGTTTGAGAAATAAGAAAGCAGATGTGATTAGTTTACAAGTATTTTTGCGTGAAAATGAAGGGTTTACTAGTTTGAAAACGAATGGACTATATGATGCTCAAACTAGAAAAGCAGTAATTGCATTTCAAGAAAAATATGCCAAAGATGTTTTGGTACCATTTGGTCTTAAGAAGGGTAATGGGAATGTGCTTTCTATGACTTTGAAAAAAATTAATTCATTGGTTTGCCCAACACCAACAAAAGCGACAATCGCTCCAACCTGTTTCAAATTTACCAAAAATTTGAGTAAGGGGAGTGTAAACGCAGAAGTAAAATCAGTGAAACAATTTTTGGATGGTTATGGATACGCAGTTGGCATAATTAACAATATATTTGATGGTAATTTATTTACAGCTGTGAAGAATTTCCAAAAAGACTACGCCAATGAAATATTGAAACCGCTTGGTATAAAAAATCCGACTGGTATGTGGTATACTAGCTCAATCAAAAAAGCTAACCAACTTTTGGAGTGTATTAAATAGTATAAAAATACTGCCAATCGGCTGTATTTTTATTTATAATTATTTTACTAATTACCTAGTTTTATAACCAAAAAGTTTATGCTATAATGTCATTAGACTATTTTAATTCATTTAAGCTATAATATATGCAAGGTTTCGTAATCAATTTAGAGCAAGCCACTTTGGCCAACGAGGATTTTCGCCGTGTTTTGTATACTGCAAAAAATAGTCAGTTGGTATTGATGAGCTTGCGTCCTTTGGAGGATATTGGCGAGGAAGTACATCACTTGGATCAATTTATTCGTATTGAACAGGGAGAAGGCAAGGCAATATTGGATGGCGTGGAACATATTTTAGCAGATGGTTCAGCAGTAGTGGTGCCAGCGGGTGCGAGACATAACTTTGTTAATACTTCGGCTGATAAAGAGATGAAGCTTTACACTGTATATTCTCCACCAGAGCATATGGACAAGGTAGTGCGTCATACCAAAGCAGAAGCAGAGGCGAGTGAAGAACATTTTGATGGTGTCACTACAGAATAATAAATTCAAAAGCTCTCTGGTAAATCAGAGAGCTTTTTTAGTTGCTGAGGTTTTCTATGTTGGTTTGAGTCGCGAGCCACTCTTCTTCTTTGTCTTGAATTTGTTTTAGAAGCTTTCCAAATACTTCATAATCCTCCTTGGAAAATGTTTCTGGATTTTTGGTTTGTTTTCTGTGCAAACTAATTTTTTCTTTTTCTAAAGAAGCAATCTCATCTTCTATTTTTTTTAGCTTTTTCTTTTCAATTTTTAGTTTTGCAAATTGTTCTTTTTTCTCATCATAAATTTTTAGTGGCGTTGTACTATTAATCGCGATTTGTTGGTTGTTTTCATTTTCTTGTTCATCGATCATCTGTTCGAGATGGTAAATATAATCTTCATATGTTCCAGGATAACGACGCACCGCTCCATCTTTGACTTCTAAAATCATAGTAGCAATCGAATTTACAAAAGTACGGTTATGACTAATAAAAAATATTGTGCCCTTAAAATTTTCCAAAGCTATGCCTAGTGCTTCAACTGTTTCAAAATCGAGATGATTGGTAGGTTCGTCCAACAATAATATTCGACATTTGGATAATAAAATACTTGCCAAGCATAGTCTGGCTTTTTCGCCGCCTGAAAGCATAGAAATATTTTTTTCCAAATCATCTTGGTGGAATAAAAAGTTTCCAGCCATTTTTAAAATGAGTTCATCATTGACGTCGGCTGGTGCAGTGCGACGCAGATGTTTCCAGACCTGGTCAGTGGGGATTAATGCATTGGGAACATGTTGAGCATAATAGGCGATAGTTGCATCCGGTGCCCATTTGTACTTGCCAGACAATAATGGTATCTCCTGCGCAATTGTTTTTAGAAAAGTAGTTTTACCTTGACCATTATCGCCAAGTATAGCCACATGTTCACTACGGTCTACATCAATATTGATATTTTGGGCGATGGTTTTTTCTCCATAACCAACGGCCAGGTTCTCACACCTAAAGAGCAGGCCTTTTCTGGTTTCAGTATCTGGGATAGAAATGCGCACATTAGAGAGCGGGCTTTGAATGTCCAGTGTTTTGAGTTTTTCGATTGCCTTGAGTTTGCTCTGAGCTTGGGACGCTTTGCTGGCCTTGTATCGAAATTTGTCCACAAAAGTTTGTAGATGTCTTTGTTCACGTTCGATTTTTTTATTGTACAATTTTGCAAAAGCCAGACGTTCTTCTTTGTATTCTAGATATTCGTCTATTGGACGTGGAAATAATGTGAGGTTGCCTTGTTCGATTTCTAATGTTTGTTCGCAGGTGCGTTTGAGAAATTCGCGATCATGAGAAATTATCAAAAATGATTCACTGTAGGTTTGTAAAAATTTTTCTAATAGTAATTGAGTATGTACATCCAAATAATTGGTTGGTTCATCTAGTAAAAATAAATTTGGTTCCTTTAATAACATCACACTTAGGCGTGCACGCATTTGGTAGCCACCCGATAGAGTAGAAAGTTTGGCAATTAATAATTCACCTTTTATTTCAAATTTTCCAGCCATCTTTGCACATTGCCAATTTTCTTTTTCCGTAGAGCGTTGCAGAAACTCCATTACGGTTTCGTCCGGATTTATCTGTTCATGTTGTTGAAGATATCCGAGGCGAGTGATAGGTTGAATGGATATATCTCCAGTATCAAAATTTTCTTCACCGACAATCATCCGAAACAGAGTAGACTTGCCCGCACCATTTCTTCCAATCACGCCAATTTTTTGTTTTTCATGAATAGCTAAATTGGCGTCTTTAAAAAGTACTTGTTGGTGGTAGGCTTTGTTTAATTTTTCTATTGTCAGTAATGTCGCCATAGTGAACAAAGATTATCAGAAATTTGAGTGTTTGTAAACTTATTAAATAAAAAAATAATCCCGACTAAGTCGGGATTATTTGAATATTTCTTTAAACCATGTTCATAATACTGATAACTTCAGCTGGGTAAGTAGGCATTACAGTACCGTTATAATACCATAATTTTTTCTTAGTATCGGTATTCTTGTAATAACGAGCAGTATTAGGGTTGAAACCACCCAAGTTGCTGGTAACTACATCGATAGCTTCACTAAAATCATCAAATTTGATTTTCGCAGAACCCCAACCAAATGGGTTGTTGTTCATCATATGCTTACCACCAGAAGATTCACGCACGCCAATAGCGGCAATCAATCTCCAATCAACATTGTATTTGTTGGCGGCACGGACAAATTCTATGCCATAACCAGCCAAAGGCATGTCACGTTTTGAAAAGTACGCGTCTAGTCTTTGGGCTTTTTCAAGATCCTCATCGGAATCAAGATTTCCTACCAGTTCGCCATCATTATTAGATGAAAACGGGGTAGTGTTACGGATATCTGTAGTAGTAACAGAGAAAAAGTATGGGTGATATTCAGAATCAATACTTTTAGCGCTCACAGCTACAGGATTGGCCAAGATTAGCAAAATAGCTAAAACCTTGGTTATAATCTGCTTGATAGATAATGGGTTGATTTTTGGCTTAGTGTTCATATTTTTTTCTAATTAAAAAGGATACCTCGTAGGTGTCCTCTGTTAACTAACGCTTGAGTATAACACGAATAGCCGATTTTGTCAATAGGGCAAGGGTTATTTTTGGCCTGAATTTGGCTATAATTAGCCATTTATGCCTATGCCAGTTTTGGTCCAAAACTTGATTAATTCAGCAAACTCCTGTAATATCACTGCATTGAGAATATTATGTCAAAAAATTTTTGGAAAAAACTAAAAATGCCTATTTTCGTCTTGGCGCCGATGTCAAATGTGACCGATGCGGCTTTTCGGTTGCTTTTGGCCAAGTATGGCAAGCCGGATGTGACCTGGACGGAGTTCGTTTCTTGTGATGGTTTGTGTTCTCGCGGGCGTGACAGGCTTTTGATTGATTTAAAATATGATAAAAGTGAACGACCAATAGTTGCTCAGATTTTTGGTCACAAACCAGAGAATTTTTATAAAACGGCGCAGTTATTAAATGAGTTGGGATTTGATGGTATTGATATAAATATGGGTTGTCCAGACAGGAACGTGGAGAAACAGGGAGCCGGATCAAAGTTAATACAAAATCCTACTTTGGCTCAAGAGATAATCCTGGCTACCAAAGAGGGGGCAGGCGGTTTGCCAGTATCGGTAAAAACTAGGATTGGATATAGTAAGAATACTTTGCCGGAATGGTTGCCAATATTATTACAAACCAAACCCGCGGCGATAACTGTTCATTGTCGTACACGAAAAGAAATGTCGCTAGTACCAGCGCGTTGGGAACATATAAAAGAAGCAGTGCAGATTCGTGATGCTTTTTGTACAGGAGAAAAAGACAAAACTTTAATTTTGGGAAATGGGGATGTAGTGAATTTGGAACAGGCGTATGCGCGGGTAGAAGAAACTGGTTGTGATGGAGTGATGATTGGGCGGGGGATATTCGGCAACCCGTGGGTATTCAATCGTGAACTGATGGGAAAAGAAATTACCGTAGAACAAAAATTAAAAGTGATGATTGAGCACACCTATTTATTTGAAAAACTTTTGGGAGGAATAAAAGATTTCAATATTATGAAAAAGCATTATAAAGCCTATGTGAATGGGTTTGATAATGCGAAGGAGTTGAGGATACAGTTGATGGACAATGCGGTTGATGCGAAGGCGGTGGAAAGTATTACTAATAAGTTCTTGAAACTTCATAAATAAAAAAACATTTCCATTCTCTCACTATAAAAATACTCGTAATTTGTGACTCGTGTAGCTCTGTCTCTGAACTCGCCCGCGGGCTCAAACAGCAGAGACAGACACGCTACACTTGTCCACAAATTTTACTCGTATTTTTAACGTTCGTTCATTGGAAATATTTTTTTATTTATTCTCCTGAAAATTCTAGTAGGGCGAATGCTTTGTTACCCGCGTCTTCTAATTTTTTCATTCCACCCAGATCTGGGAGGTCAATGATAAAGCAACATTCTACGATGTTGCCTTTTATTTTTTTAATCAAATTACAGGCGGCCATAGCAGTACCGCCGGTGGCGATGAGGTCGTCTACTATTAGAACATTTTCATTTGGGGTGATGGCATCTTCGTGAATTTCTATTTTGTCGGTGCCGTATTCTAGGATGTATTCTTCGGAAACAACAATGGCTGGTAGCTTGCCTTTTTTGCGCACCGGCACAAAACCAATACCGAGTTTGTAAGCTAGAGCGGCGCCAAAAATAAAACCACGAGATTCAATACCAGCGATTTTATCTATGTGTGTGTCTTTGTATCTTTCTACCAACAAATCAATGGTTTGTTTGAAACTGTCGGCATCTTTTAAAAGAGTGGTAATGTCACGAAACATTATCCCTGGTTTTGGCCAATCTGGTACTGCGCGAATTTTACTTTTTAGATTTTCTAACATATTAAATTTTTGGAATTATATTGGTTAAAAGGGTAGTTACTTTTTGAACATTGTTTTTGAAAATTTCTATTACTGCTTCCCAGGTGACTGGTTCCTCGTCTTCTTTCCAACAGTCATAATCTGTCGACATTGCGACAGCGGCGTAGGGGATGCCGATTTCGTTGGCGAGTGCGGCTTCGGGACCGGTGGTCATATTGATTACTTCTGCGCCCCAACTTTGAAACACACGACTTTCGGCACGAGTGGAAAATCTCGGACCCTCGATAGTGACTATGGTACCAGTTTTGTGATGTTTGAGATTTAATTCCTCACAACCCTTAATCATCAAATTTCGTAATGATTTATCAAATGGATCGGCCATCGGTGTATGTTTCATTTTCCCTGGTTCAAAACTATCAAAAAAAGTAGTAATGCGATGATGAGTAAAATCGATAAATTGATCTAGTATTACTAAATCTCCACGACCAATTTCTAATTTAAGTGAACCAACCGCAGTGGTCGCCAAAATATGAGTACACCCTGCTTCTTTTAGCGCCCAAATATTCGCGCGAAAATTTACTTGGGTAGGTGGTAATGTATGTTCACGACCATGACGAGCGATTAACACAACATCAACCCCTTTAATAGTACCCGTCTTTAACAATGAAGAGGGTGACCCAAATGGTGTATTAATTTCCAAATCTTGTGCGTTTTCCAAAATGTCTGGATTGTCTAGACCTGATCCGCCGATGATACCAATTTTAGGCATATAAATAAATGTTATAAGTTATATAAACAATTGTATTATAATTATCAATTTTAGTAAATGTGTTGACAGAAGCCTATTATAATTATACTCTCTTATTAGAGACGTGAACCGTCGCGTTTACGGAGGACTTCATGGTGGAACCGATGAGTCGGGCCAGATTCAACCAACTGGTACGTAGATGGCACAGAGATACCAAGTGTTGGGCCAACCCCAGAGACATCATCGCCCACAGTGCCTATCAAGCGATCATCAGCGAGGGCCCGGCCTTTTTGCCCCTGATTTTCGCTCTCATGCGTCGAGGTGGTCTCGGCTATTGGCACAACGCCTTGTGCATCATCACTGGGGAGAACCCGATCCCCGACGACTTCCCTGGCACTCCCATGGAAATGTGTGCCCGTTGGTTGCAGTGGGCGCAGGATCACAAGTACTAGGTTTAGGGCTTTTCCTTCCTGATCGAATCGGGACGGAGTTGTATTACAGTCGAGCTAGTTTTTTTAGCTCCTGTGGGATATCCGAAAAAGCCCAGATCCCTAAGTTACGATTTATAGATGGTAATTTAGGGATCTGATATATATAATTTAGAACACAAGTTATATTGACTTTTCATCATTTTTTTGTTAGTATACGAATCACTTGTCAGGGTAGCTCAGATGGTTAGAGCACGGCACTCATAACGCCGAGGTCGAGAGTTCGATTCTCTCTCCTGACACAATATTACACTCTTTTTAGAGTGTAATATTTTTTATAGAGAATCGAACAAAGGGGTGGTGGGGAAAGTATTTCCCCACATTGCTGAGGAAGGCTTGTGGAAACCAGAAGGTTTCCGCAGGAGGAGCGAAGCGACGACGTGACATTCTCTCTCCTGACACAAATATTACTTCAATAAAAAAATCCCCAGAGTACTCTCAAGGGGATTTTTTTTGTTGCTGAAAATTATTTTAGAGCATCTTTCAAAGCTTTTCCTGCCTTGAATTTTGGAACCTTAACAGCTGGAATGTTGATTTTTTGAGTTGGGTTTTGTGGGTTAACACCTGTGCGAGCTGCACGTAGTTTGGAACTGAAAGCTCCAAAACCTGTTAATACGATTTCTTCACCTTTCTTCAAGTTTGAAGTAACCATTTCCACAAAAGTGTTCAAAAAGTCTTCCGCTTCACGTTTTGAAACGTTTAACTTTTCTGCCAACGCTTGTGCTAATTCGGCTTTATTCATAAATTCACCTCCGTTCTTTATTAAGATTTTCTAACTTTTTCAATTCGACAAATTTATTATAGCACAGCTTGTTTATTTTGGCTACAATAAGCAATAATTACTTGTCCACAGTCTGTTTTGGGATATTTTTTGTCAAATTATTTTTAGCGAGCGTATTCAATGATACGATTTTCACGAATTACTGTAATGCGGATTTCACCGGGATATTGCAATTCTTCTTCTACCTTATGTGCGATATCTTTGGCTAATTGATAGGCGCTATAATCATCCACTTCGCCTGGTTTCACAAACACGCGCACTTCACGACCGGCTTGAATGGCATAAACTTTTTCAATGCCAGGGAATGAATTTACAGTTTTTTCTAGTTCTTCCAAACGAGCCACAAATTGTTCAAATGAATCTTTGCGTGCACCAATGCGAGCACCGGAAATTGCATCAGCGGCTTTGGCAATAGTGGCGTAAATACTTTCTGGTTTATCCAAATGATGATCGCGAGCGGCTTGGCAGATATCTTCATCCATGTTGAATTTCTTCAAAAGAGCATATCCGATTTCTGGATGAGAACCTTGTGTTTCTTGATCGACTGCTTTTCCAAGATCATGGAAGAATCCAGCCTTGCGAGCTTTGGCTTGGTCCATACCAAGTTCAGCGGCGATGATAGCTGACAAATAACCTACCTCCATAGAATGGTTCAAAATATTTTGACCATAACTAGTACGGAATTTGAGGCGGCCAACAATGTTCACTAATTTTGGATCAATACCGACAATGTTCATTTTGTACAGTGCCTCTTCGCCGGCCTTCTTGATGATAATTGATAAATCAATTTTGGCTTTTTCTACAAACTCTTCGATACGAGCTGGTTGGATACGGCCGTCAGCCATCAATTTTTCTAATGTTAAACGAGCCACTTCACGGCGAATAGGGGAGAAACAAGAAACCATAATAGACTCTGGGGTATCATCGATGATGATTTCACAACCAGTAAGTTTTTCAATAGTTTTAATGTTGCGGCCTTCTTTGCCGATAATACGTCCTTTCATTTCTTCACTTGGTAAATGTACCACCGAAGAAGTAGTCTCGGCACTATGAGATGAAGCAGTGCGTTGAATCGCATCCAAGATAATGTCGCGTGCTTTTTCTTCGTATTTTTCTGTGCCTTCACGTTCGATTTTGGCGATGCGCATGAATAGGTCGCTCTTGTTTTCTTCTTCAACCATACTCAACAACTCCAACTTCGCCTCTTCCTTGGTGAGGTTGGCAACTTGCTGAAGTTTTTCGGCTTGTTGCAATTTGAGGTTTTCGATTTCCTGTTTGATGGCTTTTACCTTTTCAATTTTTTCTTGCAAAACTTTTTGAGTTTCTTGAAATTCCAATAGTTTTTGGTCGAACAAGGTTTCACGCTTTTCCAAACGTTCTTGAGCATTATGCATGTCCTGGCGAATTTGTTTTTCTTCATGTTTGGCTTCGTCGATAACCTTTTGGGCTTTTTCTTTACCCTCGATTATCAGCCCCTGTTGTTTAGTTTTGGCCTCGGTCAACATGCGGTCGGCGGTAGCCTCCAATGAGTTGGCTTGAGCACGGGCCACCTGCTTGCGCAAAAAATAACCGATACCGATACCTACGCCAGCAGCTACAAGTGCCACTATTAGTACGATAAACTGGTTCATATACAAAAAAACTTTCAGAGAAGACTGAAAGTAAACAGGTTCATATCACATATAGCGATACGAACGGCAGTAAAAACCAAAATGAGAAACTACAATTTACCCGACAAGGCGGGATTCAAAATTAGGGGCAGAAAAACAAAAATTTGAGGTGGTTGGAGTTGAGTTTTTTGTCAATTCAGCCGATAGAAAGTTGTTTGTTGTAGCTAATTTAAGCACATTTTTAAGGTTTTACCAACGTCACTGTTTCTTTAGTCGTCTCGGTTTAATATTTAATGGATATATTTTAGCACAAAATGGAAAAAGTGTCAATTTGACTTTAAATCGGAGAGGCGGATAGCTTTGTCCACAATGTATGTACCAATAGCAGTGCGGCGTAACTCCTGACAATATGCGCCTGTACCAAGTTTTTCACCGATATCACTAGCTAGTGTTCGAATATAGGTACCGGTAGAGCAAACCACTTCTATAGAGAGATCTGGGTAGGTGTATTCCAATAATTTGATACTAAATATAGTAATCTCGTTTGGTTGTCTTTCTACAGTAATACCTTTTCTGGCCAAATCATATAATCTATGGCCATCAATTTTTTTGGCGGAAAACATTGGGGGGAGTTGAAGTTGTTTGCCGGCAAAAGTTTTTAATACATTTTCAATTTCTTTTTGGTTGTCATTCCCGTGGAAACGGGAATCTAGTTGTTCTGCGGAAATTTTAGTTTGTGTAATAACCCCAGTACAATCAAAAGTATCTGAAGTTGCACCCAATTTTATAGTAGCGATATATACTTTTGGTAGAGCTTTGAACCCATCTATTTTTTTAGTATTTTCTCTTCCGACGGCCACAATCAACAAACCAGTAGCAAATGGATCCAGTGTGCCAGCATGTCCAACTTTGATTTTTTTATTGCCAGTTTCCACTCGCAAACGTGCACGCAAAAAATTGACCGCGTCAAAACTGGTCCAACCGACAGGTTTGTCTATCAGAAGAAAATTGTTGGGATTTATTGTAATATATTTAGTGTTAGGGAGTGGACGACGCGCAGAGTGAACTCTGCGCGTCGCCTTGCCTCAACCTCGCATAGCTATCGCGGAAAATTCGGAGTTTCCGCTAAGCACTGAACCGAGGCATATTGCGACCACAAACTCCGCGCAGGAGCCGTATAGCCGACAATCATGAAGTGCCTTGGCCCGACCTTCATACCGCTCCAGTCGACGAGGCCTTGGTAAAGGCATATTAACAGTGGGATGTTTGAAAGTCAACATTTGACTTTTAGCGAAAATATCAGTATAATAGCAACATTAAAAAATAATCTTAGCCAAATTTACATGAATGTTACCGAATTAGCTCGACAACTGAAAGTTCATCCAGTGAAGCTTTTGCAGATATTGCCTGAGTTTGGTTTTGATATCGGTGCACGCGCTGTGAAGATTGACGATCGTGTGGCTCAACAAATTCAACGCGATTGGCGTCGAATGAAATTCGTAATTGAAGAACGTGAGCGTAAAGAAAAAGAAAAAGAAAAAGAATTGGAAAAACAGATGCGTCAGGAAAGTGGTATCGTGATTGAAATTCCTCCAGTATTGACTGTTCGTGAATTTGCCGATCGTCTCAACATTCCAATCAACAAATTGATTTTGGAATTGATGAAAAATGGTATTTTGGCAAATCAAAATGAAAGAATCGATCATGATAGTGCTGTGTTGATTGCCGATGGTCTTGGTTTCAAAACTTCCGAAGCTTCTCATGTTTCTGTGACACAAGAAGATACTACGCATTTACAAAATTTAGAAAAGATTTTATTACAGGGCGGTACCGATGGTTCACCTCGTCCACCAGTAGTGGTTGTGATGGGTCACGTTGATCATGGTAAAACCAAATTGCTCGATGCGATTCGTAGTACTGATGTAGTAGCTGGTGAGGCTGGTGGTATTACTCAGCATATTGGTGCTTATCAGGTAGAATGGGTTGCCCCAAAAACAAAACAAAAAACAAAACTGACTTTTATTGATACCCCAGGTCACGAGGCTTTTACTGTTATGCGTTCTCGTGGTGCCAAAGTCGCAGACATTGCTATTTTGGTAGTGGCCGCCGATGATGGTGTAAAACCACAAACTATTGAAGCAATCAATATTATTAAAGCGGCAAAATTGCCGGTAGTGGTGGCTTTGAACAAAATAGATAAAGAAAGTGCTGACCCTCAAAAAGCCAAAACTGAATTATCTCAACATGGAATCATTCCAGATGATTGGGGTGGTGATGTACCGATGGTAGAAATTTCTGCCAAGAATAATTTGAATATCGACAAACTTTTGGATACGATTTTGTTGGTAGCCGAAATGCATGCTGATACTATCAAAGCGGATGCCACTCGAAAAGCGGCTGGCACTGTGATTGAAGCTCACGTAGACAAAGGACAGGGACCGGTCGCGACTATTTTGGTGCAGACTGGCACTTTAAAGACAAATGATCCACTAGTGGTTAATGGTGAAATTTACGGCAAAGTTCGTGCGATGAAAAATTATCGCGGTGATGATATGAGTGAAGCTACACCAAGTACTCCAGTGCGTATTTTGGGCTTCAAACTTGCCCCACGTGTTGGAGATATTTTGGATGTTGGTAGCGTGGCTGGTGCGACAGAAATAAATTTGAAAACAAAACGTGCTCAAAATACTGGTGCGGAACAGCGTCCGATTGCCGCCGCTGGTGATACTGAAGCCGAGGAAAATCACAAATCTTTCAATTTGGTTATCAAAGCGGACATGCTTGGCTCTTTGGAAGCTATTACCTCGTCTTTGGAAAAAATTCAAAATGAAGAAGTGGGCGTGAAAGTAGTAGGCAAAGGTTTGGGAAATATTACTGCCGATGATGTGTCACTGGCTAGTGCTACCAATTCTGTGATTGTTGGTTTCAATGTGGCTACTAGTTCTTTGGCCAATGAAATGATGCAAAATACCGGTGTTCAATACAAACCATTCCGTGTTATCTATGATTTGTTGGATTACGCCAAAATTGAAATTGAAAAATTATTAAATCCTGAATTGGTGGTGACCGAATTAGGCAATTTCAAAGTTATGGCCATCTTTAGAACTGAAAAAGGTTATATGATTGTGGGTGGACGGGTGGAAATGGGTAAATTACAAAAAGATTGTAAAATACGTGTAAAACGTGAGAATGAGATTATTGGCAAAGGTGCACTTTCTCATCTGCAGACCGGCAAACAAGAAGTAAAAGAAGTTCCAGGAGGCACTGAATGTGGTGTTCAATTTGATGGAAAATTGAGACTGGAAGTTGGAGACGTGTTGGAAGCATACAAAGAAGAAAAGAAGGTCAAAAAATTAGTATTAAGTTAAACTATAATTTTTAAACATATGGAACACACATTCACCGATGCAAATTTTAAAACTGAGGTTCTAGAAAGTAAAGTGCCAGTATTTGTAGATTTTTGGGCACCATGGTGTGGTCCTTGTCAGATGATGGGGCCTTTGGTAGAAGAATTGGCCATTGAAAACGAAGGAAAAAATATTAAAATTGGCAAATGCAATGTGGACGATAATGGCGAATCAGCTGCCGCCTATAATGTCATGAGTATTCCAACCTTTTTATTATTCAAAGATGGACAAGTGGTAGATCAAATGACTGGTGGTGTGCAAAAGGAAAAGCTAAAGGAAATGATTGCCAAGTATTTATAAATTAACGATTCAAGAACCTCGATTAAGTCGGGGTTTTTTGTTTGCCAAAAATGTGAGGGTGGGTGTACTATATAAACATAGAAGGTCACTGATTTAAAATATATGCTGATAAAGATATTTGTCACTGGCGGTACAATCGATGGTCTGGCATGTGAATTGGGAGATGATATTCCTAAGGATCACAAATCGCCAATTTCGGAATTATTACGACAGGCGCGAGTTATGCTTAGTCGCAGTATTGAGGAACTTTTTCATAAAGATAGCCGGACCATAAGTAATGAAGATCGAGAATTGATTTATAAAAAATGTCTGAAATGTGATGAAGATAAGATTTTGATTACACATGGCGCGATGACGTTGCCCGACACTGCTGTTTTTTTGGGGAAAAAAAATATACCCAAAACCATTGTACTGGTAGGAGCGATGGTGCCAGATGGTCAACCGAAATCTGATGTAATGTTTAATCTAGGTATGGCTGTTGGCGTGGTGCAGTTATTACCCCATGGTGTATTTATTGCGATGAATGGAAGAATTTTTACTTGGGATAATGTCAAGAAGAATTTTGAAAAGGGGACTTTTGAAAATGAAAAATAAGGCATAAAAAATAAAAATAGGAATACCAATTTGGTGGTCTTATTTTGTTATTGCTTATTCGTTAAAATCTGGTAGAATAAAGCCACTATGAAAGAATTTGTTCACTTACACGTCCATTCGCATTATTCTTTGCTAGATGGGCTGTCAAAAATTCCAGATTTGGTAAAAACGGCTAAAGCACGTGGTTTTTCGGCGTTGGCTTTAACGGATCATGGCAACATGTATGGGGCGATTGAGTTTTATCAGGCCTGTGAAAAAGAAGGTATAAAACCGATTATTGGGGTGGAGGCGTATATTGCATTGACTAGCCGTTTTGATAAAGATCCAAATGTGCGTTATCGTCATCTAGTTTTGTTGGCTTTGGACGAAATAGGTTATCGTAATCTGATGAAATTGGTGTCATTGGCCAACACGGAAGGGTTTTATTATAAGCCTAGAATTGATAAAGAATTATTGAGAAAATATCACGATGGATTGGTAGGATCGTCCGCTTGCTTTGGTGGAGAGATTGCACATATTTTGCGTAAGGAAAATAATTGGGAAAAGGCCAAACAGGTTGCTCTAGAATATGAAGAAATATTTGGGAAAGGAAATTTCTTTTTGGAAATGATGGATTTGCCAACTTTGGAAGGTCAGGCGGAACTGAATGATAGTTTGCGTCGATTGTCCAAAGAAACCGGGGTGCCATTGATTGTCACTCGTGATAGTCATTATTTGAATTCTGATGATGCAGAAGCACAAGATATTTTGACGTGTATTCGAGATGGCAAAACTATAGACGATACGGATCGTCAAAGTTCGGCTGCGATAGATACATCACTTTGTACTGCTGAAGAAATATACGAACGATTTCCAAACGACGCCGAAGCTTTGGCAAACACAGCCAAAATCGCCGAACGTGTAAATTTGAAATTGGAATTAAATAAATGGGTGTTTCCACATCTTGATTTGTCACCTGGTAAAACTGCGGATCAAACTTTGCGAGATTTGGTTTATGAAAAATTACCACTTTTAATTACGATAGATGATGTAGTGCGAACGAGGGTTGATTATGAGCTTGGTGTTATTGCTCAAAAGGGTTACTCAATATATTTTATTGTGGTGGCTGATTTTGTACATTACGCTCGCACGCATGGTATTGTCGAAACTACCAGAGGATCGGGTGCCGGTTCAATTGTTGCTTATGCGATGGGTATTACTACGGTAAATCCTTTATATTTCAAATTGCCGTTTGAACGTTTTTTGAATCCATTCCGTCCTAGTCCTCCCGATATTGATGCAGATTTTGCCGACGATCGTCGTGATGAGATGATTGCTTATGTGACTCAAAAATACGGCGCGGATAAGGTAGCACAGATTATTACCTTTGGAACCATGCAAGCCAAAGGCTCTATTCGCGACGTTGGTCGTGCACTTGGTTATCCATATTCTTTTTGTGATCAAGTTTCGAAATTAATTCCGATGGGAGTTCAGGGTTTTGGTATGACCATCGCCAAAGCCAAAGATTTGGAAAAAGATTTGATGGATTTGTATAATAAAAATCCGCAAGTGCAACGTTTACTTGATTTGGCACAAAAAGTAGAAGGTTGTGCTCGCCACACCTCTATGCATGCGGCTGGGGTGGTAATTGCTCCGACCCCACTCGTTGATTTTACTCCTATTCAGTATGAAACGGGCGGTGATAAGATCATCACTCAGTATGAAATGCACGCGGTGGAATCTGCCGGACTTTTAAAATTTGATTTTTTGGGTATCCGCAATTTGTCTATCCTTGGTCGCGCAGTAGAAATTATTGAAAAAACTACCGGTGAGAAAATCGATATTTTTTCTATTCCTTGGGACGATAAAAAAACATATGAAATGTTGGCGCGTGGTGAAACCAATAGTGTGTTCCAACTTTCTGGTTCAGGCATGACACGATATTTAAAAGAATTAAAACCGAGTACCATTTTTGATATTACTGCCATGGTGGCGCTTTTTCGTCCTGGTCCGATGGAACAAATTCCAGAATATATTCGGCGCAAGCATCACCCTGAAGCAATCGAGTATCTCGATCCTCGCATGGAAGATTATCTAGATCAATCTCTAGGTTTGATTGTGTATCAAGATGACGTATTACTAACTGCCATTCATTTGGCCGGATATAACTGGGAAGAGGCTGATAAGTTCCGTAAAGCCATGGGTAAAAAAATCCCAGCGGAAATGGCCAAGCAAAAAGAAAAATTTGTAAAAGGTTGTCGTACTTTTGGTAAATTACCGGAAGCCAAAATTCACTTGCTGTGGGAGATGATTGAGCCGTTTGCCGCCTATGGTTTTAATAAAGCGCATGCGGCGAGCTATGGAGTGGTGGCCTATCAGACTGCTTATCTCAAAGCGAATTATCCCGTGCAATATATTACAGCCGCCTTGATTGCGGAAAGTGGTGATATGGATAAAGTACCAGAAATTATTCGTGAATG
>JBAYIZ010000014.1:0-21477 GCA_041665405.1 Candidatus Magasanikiibacteriota bacterium | reverse complement strand
AGATACAATCAAGAAGTTTTGGAAGTGCATTATTTGGATAAAAATATTGCTGAGGTTCTCAGTATGACAGTGGAGGAAGCATACAAATTCTTTAGCAATGTGCAAACTTTGTCAGAAAAATTAAATATTTTACGTAGCGTTGGATTGGGCTATCTCACTTTGGGACAACCAGCTACCACATTGTCTGGTGGTGAGGCACAACGTATCAAGTTGGCTACTGAATTGGCGCGTGTTTCTACTGGTAACACTTTATATATATTGGACGAACCGACCACTGGTTTACATTTTGAGGATATAAAAAGACTATTGGGAGTGTTGAAGCAGTTAGTAGAAAAAGGTAACACTGTGATTGTTATTGAACATAATTTGGATGTAGTAAAATCTTGTGATTGGGTCCTTGAACTGGGTCCTGAAGGTGGCAAAGGTGGTGGTGAATTGGTTTTTGCCGGTTCACCAGAAGATTTGGCAAAGAACAAAGAGAGTTGGACGGGAAAGTATATGAAATAAAAAAAGACTCTCAATTGAGAGTCTTTTTTTATTTTGGTTATTTAGTTTTGGTTTCCTTTTTTGCATCCTTCATTTTGCGTTTGAATTCTGGATTGCGTAAATATCCAAGTTTGGCACGACGTACTTCAAGTTGTCTGACGATTTCGATTTTGTCTACCACTGGGGAATAGATTGGGAAAATCTTTTCTACACCTACACCTTCTGAAATTTTGCGTACTGTGATAGTGGCGCCGGCTTCTCTACCATGTTTGGCGGCGATAACAGTGCCCTCATAGATCTGGATACGTTCTTTTTCTTCACCTT
This sequence comes from Candidatus Magasanikiibacteriota bacterium, assembly GCA_041665405.1. Lineage (GTDB taxonomy): Bacteria > Patescibacteriota > Patescibacteriia > Magasanikbacterales > GWA2-37-8 > CAIOJG01. The sequence continues at coordinate 20,667 of JBAYIZ010000014.1, read as the reverse complement.
TGGTATTCATTTCTTTGATTTTCTGGTGAACTTTTACAACCATACCTGGTTTGTAAATGATAGCTTCTTTAGTATCTGCGGTCATAAAAAATTATTATCTTTTTTAAACAATGGGCTTATTTTAGCCGATTTAGTTGATTTTGTCAATATCCCTAGGTTTGAAGCTGGGAGGATAGTTGTTTGGTGATTATTTTGGCTACATTATCAATAGTTTCTGGTAATTTACCATTTTTATTGATTACTTGGAAATCATATTCATTTGCACGATCTATTTCCTGTTTGGCAGTTTGGAGGCGTTGTTCAATCTCCGAATCGCTTAGTCCGCCACGACGACTAATTCGTGTTTTTAAATCATCCAAATTTTCCGGCATGAGAAAAATTGATAAATTTTTGAAACCAGCAGAAATAAGATTTTTTCGACCGTGTACATCGACATTGGTGAAGATCGAATTAAAATTTTTTTGTTTGTTTTTTAATTCAGTTTTGGTAACTCCATAATAATTGTTAGCATAAAAATTATATTCAACCATTTCATTCATTTTTATTTTTTCTTCAAAATCTTCCTTACTAACAAAATAATAGGTAACACCTTCTTTGTCTTCAGGGCGAGGAGAACGAGAAGTGGTAGTAATTAGTTTCGCACTGTTGTTAAATTTTTTAACCAAAGCGGATATGATCACATCTTTGCCACCGCCGGAAGGAGAGGATATTACTACCAAAAGACCTTGGTGCGGCATATTATTTTAATAATGGTAAAAAGTTTGTTAATTCAGGAGGTAGTTCCGATTTGAATTCTTGACGTTCATTGTTTAAATCAACGAAAGCTAAATGGATACAATGCAAAAACAAACGGCCACAAACTTTATCCCATTTGTCTTTTTGTTTCTTTTGGAAATATAATGGATCACCAACTACGGGATGATCATATGCCAAAAGATGAACACGCACTTGATGCATACGGCCAGTGTGAATTTTTACTCGTAAAAGTGAAAAATTTACGAAGCGTTGTTCTACCCAAAATTCTGTGAGAGATTCCTTCCCAGTTAAAGTAGCTTCACCATATTTTGTGGCGGGTAATGCCGCCATACGATCATTGTTGCGAGAGCGCTCGATAGGGAATTTGATTTCATCCCAATCCTTTGCGACTTTGCCGTGCACCAATACCAGATATTCCTTTTCAATGGTGCGATTTTTAAATTGATTTTTTAAATGATCGAACATTTTTTGTGTTCGAGCTACCACCAATAATCCAGAGGCTTCTTTGTCTAGACGGTGCACAATGCCTGGGCGCTTTGGGTCGTCGCCAACTTTTTTTAATTCTGGATATTTCTTCACCAATATGGCCGCCAATGAATCTGGTTCATTTTTATCGGTGGAGTGGGTGAGTAGACCTTTTGGTTTTTCTACGACGATATAATCTTTGGTTTCGGAAACAATTTTTATTTTTAATTTAGCCTTTGTTTTTTTGTTTTCTTTTTCAACTTCAATTTTGCTTGGTTTAACTATTAGTTTTTTTTCTATTACAATTTGGTCGCCAGTTTTTAGAGGGTGGCCGGTTTTGGTAGATATTTTATTGTTGATAAAAATATTACTTTCTTCAATCATCTTTTGAGCTTGTGATCTGGAAATTTTGTATTTTTCAGTAAAAAATATATCCAATCTCTTGGTAATCGGTTCTTTGAAAATAACTTTTTTGGCAGTTGCAGTCATGTTATATAGATAATTTTATATTAGGTGGACGCATTGGTTTTGGTGCGGTTATACCTGCGTTTGGCAAACCTTTGTTTTTTAATAAACTAGCGATACCGCCAGTGGCGTGAGGTGTCTCGCCTGAGGACATTTTGGTTTGGTCACCAACTTGTCGAACAGTGGATGTGTGTTGGGAGGAGGATAAAGATGTAATACCGCGATGTTGTTCTTGTGATTGGTCTAATGGGCGTCTGATAACTTGTTTGGTAAGGTGGTGACCGAGTTTGTCTATTACTTCTTTTTCGGTTGCACTCAGATGTTCACCCTTTTGCGCTACTTCATGGTGAATTTTGGCAATCATTTTTTCTGCTTGATATCTACTTAGCCCACCCATGCGGATAAGATGTTGGTTTTTTAATACTTGGGAGGCAATAGCATTAACAGCTGTTGGTGTACTCTTCAAAGCGCCCATTCCATGAAAATTTTGTTGCACGGCCGTATGTAATTTACCTGCAAACCCCTGTGAACTTTTAGCATTGAAAGATGCACCTGGTTTAGCTAGAGGAGAACCAAAATGACTAAGTATTGGCATATTTTTGAAGTTATTTGAGTGCGCCCAGATGGACTTGAACCATCGACCCCAGCCTTATAAGGGCTGTGCTCTAACCACTGAGCTATGGGCGCATGATAGTTGGTTGTATTTGGATATTGGCGATATGGCCATTATACCTATGTTTATTGAAAATTTCAAGGGTTGCCAGTTAATGAAATAATTGATAGTATTATAACACTATGAACATGAACCGTAGACTATTTTTAAAGATAAATACCAATGTCGGTCAGAATCGATGGCTGGATGCTTTTGGTAGAGCGGGGGCGGAATGGGTAATGCTTGGAATGGTGGGTTGGTATGTGGCGATAAGCTTAATTTTGAATTTTGGCAATAAGTTTGTTATGTATCTGCCGATTGTGACTTTTTTAGTGTGTGCAAGCGTTGGATTATTAATTAGTAATCTGGTTGGGTATTTTGTTCAGGAGGTGCGTCCGCGTTTGCGTTTTCCAGAGATCAAAGTATTATTTAGGCCAATGTCCAGTTGGAAATCATTTCCTTCAGATCATACTTTTGGAGCATTTTTGATATTTTTTTTAGCTTTGATTTTTAATTTTCCTACTGCGTGGGGATTATTGCCGTTGGCTATCTGGATAGGTTGGGGAAGAGTTTTTGCCGGAGTACACTTTCCACTTGATATCGTTGGTGGTTTCACATTAGCTTGTTTGGTATCTGTTATTAGTTATTTTATTTTACATTTTGTTCATCTGATATAATATGAAAGCAATTATTTTAGCGGGAGGGCTTGGTACCAGATTACGTCCCTTGACGGAAACAACCCCGAAACCATTGCTACCGATTAGTGGTAAGCCAATTATCGAGCATGCAATTTTGAATTTCATAAAACATGGAATTGCCGATATTATTTTATCTATCGGTTATCGGTCCGAAAAAATTATGGAATATTTTGGTGATGGTAGTAAATGGGGAGTGAGCATTAAATATTGTATTGAGGATGCACCATTGGGAACTGGTGGAGCACTAAAAAAAGCCGCTGAAGGGATTAGTGAAACATTTGTGGCCATAAATGGAGATAACCTTGCCGATTTTGATTGGACACAAGCAATCCTAACTCATAAAAAAACTGGAGCAAAAATTACGTTGCAACTGTTTCCAGTTGAGGATGTAACAAAATATGGAATTGCGCGCATAGAAAATGGGAAAATTGTCGAATTTATAGAAAAACCAACAGTGGAGCAGGCACCATCCAATTTGAATAATGCGGGTGGATATGTTTTGGAGATAGAGGCCTTGGATATTTTGCCAGATGGATTTTGTATGATTGAAAAAGATTGTTTTGAAAAATTGGCGGCACAGGGTGTGGTGTTTGCGCATCACCATGATGGACAATGGTATCCGACGGATACGATTGAAAAATATACACATGCGGATGAGAATTTTAAGCCTTAAGTCTTCGTTGGTGAAAGAATAGTAACTTTTCGCTTTTTTTGCCCGCGAGGGCAAAAGGATGAGCCTCGGCTCATAACCCGCTCAATAGTTACTATTCTTCCCCCAACTCTTTATTATAATTATGCAAAAAAATTTTATAGCTTTATTTTTTTTAATATTCATGGCCATTGGTGGTGTATTTTTGTACCGTCATTTTAGTCGTCCAACACGAGTGGCGATTCCACCTCGTGCGGAAATAAATATTACCATTATTCCAGGTTGGAATCTGCGACAGATTGCGGCGGATTGGCAGGCGAAAAATTTGATTCAATCGCCGGATGAATTGTATGCGTTGGTGGGTAAGCCGGCATTTAATTATAAAGCGAACACACAAATTGCACCGGTGCTTGAATTTACAACTACTTCTAGTTGGAATTATTTTTTTGAAAATAAATCTGATTATTTATCATATGAAGGTTATCTATTTCCTGACACATATCGGGTGTATGCAGATGCCAAACCTGAAGAAATTATTAAAAAGATTTTTAATAATTTAGATGACAAAATCACTCCAGAAATGCGAGCGGAAATTGAGAAGCAAGGTAAAAGTATTGAAGAAATTTTGACGATGGCCTCGGTGGTAGAAAAGGAGGCACCGTCAGCAGAAAGTATGGGTATGGTGGCGGATATTTTTTGGAGACGTTATGAAAAAAAATGGGCACTTCAATCTTGTGCTACTGTAAATTATATTACTGGCAAAAGTGATCCAGCTGTGACTGATAAAGATAGGACAATTGATTCTTTGTTTAATACTTATAAATATCCTGGATTACCTTTGGGCCCGATTAGTAATCCAAGTTTAACTGCAATCAAGGCGGTGATATATCCAATTAAAAATGATGATTGGTATTTTATGAGTGGGGCTGATGGACAGATGCATTATGCAAAGAATTTGGAGGAGCATAATAGGAATGTTTATAGGTATTTGCGTTAAAAATAAATATTTTACCTTTCTCACAGTGAAAATACTCGTTCGGTTAAAATATTTATTTCTTACTTTAAATTCTATGAAAACATCGGATTTTGATTACAATTTGCCAGTGGAATTAATTGCCCAAAAACCGGCGGAGCCGAGGGATTCTTCGCGTTTGATGGTGATTGATAAAAATAGTAAAACATTAAAGCATGAACACTTTTACGACATCTTGAATTATTTACAGGCTGGCGACGTGTTGGTTTGGAACAGCAGTAAAGTATTTAAGGCCAGATTACATGGGAAAATTGAATTGGATGAACAGGTGATAGCTGAACAGATGCCTCAAAAAATGACGGATAAAATTTTAAATACTTCATTAGTAGAAATATTTTTGGTGCGGCCGATGGAGAATTTTGGGGTTTGGAAAGTGTTAGCGAAACCAGGGAAAAAATTGAGATTGGGCATGAAAGTGGTTTTTGCTCCAGATTTTTCTGCTGAAATTATTACCAAGGAAGAAGATGGTACTGTATTGATTCAGTTTCAAGACAGTGACGTAATAGTACGTGAGAAGGCGAATAAGTATGGGGAGGTACCAACGCCACCATATATAAAAGAAGCAAATTTCGCTGATCTGGAACAACGTTATCAGACGGTGTATGCCAAGACAGAAGGATCAGTGGCCGCGCCAACTGCTGGTTTTCATTTCACTCCTGAATTGATTGAAAAGCTGAAAGAAAAAGGAGTGGAGTTTGCCGAAATTACTTTACACGTTGGTTTGGGAACTTTTTTACCAGTGAAGACAGAAAATATTGAAGAACACAAAATGCATAGTGAGTGGGTGGAGCTAACGGATAAAAATGCGCATATGATAAACAACGCCAAAGCCGAAGGAAGGCGAGTGGTGGCGGTTGGTACTACGACCGTGCGCACTCTAGAAGGAATCGCCCAAGGTTTAGAAGGAAACGTGGTTTGTCAGTGGCAAGGGGATGTGAATATTTTTATTAGTCCTGGTTTTAATTTTAAAATTATTGATGTATTGATCACGAACTTTCATTTGCCAAAATCTACTTTGTTGATGTTGGTGAGTGCCTTTGTGGGTAATCGTGAATTTACTTTGGATTGTTATAAAGAAGCGGTTGAAAAAAAATATCATTTTTTCAGCTTCGGAGATGCAATGTTGATTAAATAAATTTTGCTAACAAAAAACAGCCGGACACAATTATATTTTCGCTTTCCTCGCCTCGCGAGAGGCTCAGGGAATCGCCTCGGCTCATAACCCGCTCAAATTATAATTGTGTCCGGCTGTTTTTTTATATTATCGTTATATTTTTACCTTTAATGGATTAAAATCAGTATTAGTATCAAAATAATCTTCTTCCTCTTTACGCTTCAGCCATCGAACTATACGAGAGGTGACAGGCAATAAAATAATTTCTGTCCCTAGTTTGAAAATATAGTTGGATACCCAAATTATCCAAATTAAACTCCATGGCAATATGCCAGCAAAAGCAATGAGTAAGAAAATAGTGGTGTCAAAAAATTGTCCTACCATAGTAGATCCAATGGCTCGAGACCAGAAATGTTTTCCAGCAGTAAATACTTTCAATTTAGCTAGTACGTAACTGTTAATAAATTCTCCAAATAAGAAGGCGATTAAACTAGCTAATACGATACGTGGCACAACACCTAAAATATTCATAAAGCTCTCTTGAAACGGCCAATCTAGCGCTGGAGGTAAAGCTCCAACAATCCAAAAAACAATAACCATCAATAAATTCATAGCAAAGCCAGTCCATATAACGCGGCGTGAACGGGCGTATCCATAAACTTCCGTAAGGATGTCGCCAAAAATATAAGACAGTGGGAAAATGATTGTACCACCGTCAAAACTGAACCACCCCAAAGATAAAATTTTGGTACTAGCGATATTGGAGATTAATAATATCGCCACAAAAGCGGCGGTGATGAAATCCGTGTAGTGGTAGTTTCTTTGGGACATAATTATTTGATATTAAAAAGTTGTTACTTTGTATATTTATCATACTATGTTATTTTTAATTTAAAGTCAAAAAAAGCTCCGATTTTCATCGGAGCTTTTTGATTTGTTTGATTAACCTTCGATAGTCACACCCATTTGTTGAGCGGTGCCTTCTACCAATCTCATGGCTGCTTCGAGACTGTTAGCATTCAAGTCAGGCATCTTTTTCAAAGCAATAGATTTTACCTGTGCCTTGGTAAGTTTACCAACTTTTTCTTGTAAAGGTTTTGCAGAACCCTTGGCAATCTTGGCTTCTTTTTTGATAAGCTCAGACATCGGAGCGATCTTCATGATGAAGCTGAAACTGCGATCGGCGTAAACAGTAATAATTACTGGTACGACTTCGCCTTTTCTGTCTTGGGTTTTGTCGTTGAATTCTTTACAAAAACCTTGGATGTTTACACCGTGTTGACCCAATGCAGGACCAACTGGAGGCGCAGGGTTAGCTGCTCCACCCATGATTTGTAATTTGATTTGGGTTAGAACTTTTTTTGCCATATAAAATTATTAATTAGATTCCCGTTTTCACGGGAATGACAAACGATGAGAAGCGCCAATGAAGGCCACCGTTTATCTACATTATATTACTTAAATTTTTTTAACTTGTAAAGCATCGAGCTCAATTGGTGTCTCACGGCCAAACATGGTGACCATCACTTTGATTTTACCACGTTCAGAATCTACATGAGAAACTTTTCCTTCAAAGTTTTTGAATGGACCGTCATTGATACGTACCACATCATTTACTTCCACATCAATCTTGTGTTGAGATGCCTCGGCAGATGTGCGTTTCAAAAGTTTTTCAACTTCCTTTTGATCAATCGGAGTAGGGGTAGTACCAGAACCAATAAACCCAGTAACGTTTGGAGTGTTGCGAACAACATACCAACTATCATCAGTCACTACCATTTCTATCAACACATACCCTGGGAATATTTTTTCTTCCAAAGTGGTACGTTTGCCATTTTTGATTTTTATTTTTTGTTCTTTTGGAACTAGAACATTAAAAATTTTGTCTCCCATCATGAAAGATTCTACACGTTGTTCCAAATTGCGTTTTACATTTTCTTCGTAGCCACTGTAAGTGTGTAACACATACCAGCGACGTCCGAGATTAAGGGTTTGTTTTGCCATATGTTCCTCCTAAGATTAACGAGTAATAAGTTTTTCAATACCAAGGCTGAAAATGTAGTCTAAAACTACAAAGAACAGCGCCATGCCAACGCTCATGCCAACTACCAAAAGACTATAATTGATAGTCTGTTGCTTGGTTGGCCAGGTGACTTTTCTCATTTCGGCATAAGAGCCCATGAGGTATGTTTTGATAGATTCCATGATGTGCATATATTTGCCTAATATTAGCCAAAATCAATAATTTTGGTTTTTAAAACAGCCTCTCGGCTGCTTAATAGAGATAATATACCAGTGTAGCAAGGAAAAGTCAATAGAGGATTATGCACAAGGTATTTGGCTAAAATGGGGCAAAATTGCGATTGTTGAGCGGTTTTGGCTTAATAAGGCCATTGACAAAACCCATCTTTTGTGCTATACTCAAACGTTATTGCAAAATGGGCTAACCGTACTTAATTGTACCGTTACTCTGTGCAATAATGAGTGAGTGTACTTTAAAAATAGTCAGCTTAGCTAGTAAATGATGATAAATTTTGTCATCAACTGCTAACTAGGCTGACAACAGCCAAACCACTGCAGGTGGATTTCTGAATCCAGACAATCTGGACAGAATCGTTAGCGACTTGACAGTCCCGACAAGGAGCCCCAGATGGCTAACCATATTCCTCACGTGACGATTCTCTTCACCCGCAACGAGGACTTCGCCGCCACGCCGGAACAGCCTCTCACGACCGAGGGTGCCGAGCGCGCCACCAAGCGCGGTCATGCCCTTCGTGAACAAGGCTACGAAATCGATGCAGTGGTGTCGTCCCCCGCACCGCAGGCGATCGCGACCGCTCAGGCAATGCTCAACGGCTACGGCCAGAGCATGGACGTCAACACGGATGCACGCTTGGGCGATTTCGAGTCTGACCCGCGCGCCACCGAACTCGTGAACGTGCTCAAGAACAGGGCGATCGAGAAGTTCGGAGACGCCAACGACATGTCGCTGGCGAAGATCCTCCCGGAAGTTCCGGAGATCCACCCGCTCTTGGCCGCTCGTGCCAAGGAGGGCGCCGACGCTTTGACGGAGATCGTTCATGCCGACGTCGACCTGCGTGCTCGCTGGCACAGCAACCACGAACGTCCTCTGAAGACGATCCTGGTGGTGTCGCACGGCATCGCTCGGATGGAAGCGACGGTGACCCAGCTCTGGCGGAACTGGGGCTACGAGCAGGACGATATCCCGCAGATCTGGGAGATCGACTCCCCGCTCGAGAAGGGCAGAGTCTACGAACTGTCGTTCGGCCAACACGACTGGGGAAAGCCCTTTGGGCTCGTCCTCGGTGAGCGAGACGTTCTCGGCTTCTAGGCTAAAGAAGCACTCACTCGAAGGGGCACGGAGTAATCCGCGCCCCCTAGAGCTTAATATTTTTCTCAAACGAAGAATCTTGAGCTCAAAAAACAACCTAAATTTATTAGGTTGTTTTTTAATTCAAGTTTTTACGGGAATGACAATTACACATCCAAATTCTTTACATACTTCGCCTGTGTCTGGATGAATTTTTTGCGTGGCTCTACTTCGTCGCCCATGAGGATTTCAAATATTTCATTGGCCAGCTCAGCATCTTCCACATTCACGATTTTCATAATACGATTTTTTGGATCCATGGTTGTGGTCCAAAGTTGTTCAGGATTCATTTCACCCAAACCTTTGTAGCGTTGAATATTTATTTTCACACCACCGACAGTAAATGTTTCTACCTCTTCTTGTCCTTCTGCACCCTCGCCACCACCTTCGGCTTCCACTGGAGCTTCGTCTTTTTTCTTTTTACTTTTAGCTTCAGCCTTGTCTACTTTTTGGTTGGTAACTTCGGCGATTAATTTATCTCTCTCAGCTTCATCGAAAGCATATTTGATTTCTTTGCCAACTTTTACACCATAAAGAGGTGGTTGGGCAATATAGATATGTCCACCAGCTATGAGTTGAGGGAAGTGGCGGTAAAAGAAAGTTAGAAGCAATGTGCGGATATGAGCACCGTCCACATCGGCATCGGTCATGATGATGATACGATGATAGCGTAATTTGGTAATATCAAACTGTTCGCCAATGTTTGTACCGATTGCAATAATCAAAGATTTTAATTCATTGTTGGCCAGTATTTTATCAATACGGGCACGTTCTACATTTAATACTTTACCACGTAATGGAAGGATAGCCTGGAACTCACGGTCACGGCCTTGTTTTGCACTGTTGTGGACAAAAATGCCAGAAGCCAAGGCAAAGTTGTGTGTATTTGGAACTTCAATATCATAGACATCAACTTTTTCTGAGAGTTTTTCTATTCTGACAATTTTTATTGACGATGTAACTTTTTCATTAATTTTTAAATCGTGAGCAGAAGTAAGTTTGTTTGCTTCTAGATACGATCCATCACGCAACATAAACTTATGATCAGGTGTACATATTAATTCTTCGTCGTTATCTAAAATAATTTTTATAACCGTTGCATTTTTTTTCGTTATTCGTGGATTTAAAATTGGAGCTAAACCGATGTGGCCATTATTTTGTATTGTGTAACAAAAATTTTGTTTACCTTGCAAATCTTCTTTGACCAAATCTATGAAAGATAATTGTCTACCATCAGCTAAATTTAGCTTGGTTGAGCCAATCCAACAGCCTCCAGCACTATCGCCCTCTACTATATATAGCTCAGATAATTCGGCATCACGTGAAGAACAATCGGCCAGTTTACCTGGCAAGGTAAATCCTTCCAAAGCACCTTTGCGCAATATGGCATCACGGGCAATTTTGGCGGCGTTGCGGGCGCGAGAGGCGAGTAAACATTTGTTGATAATGCCCTCAGCATCTTTTGGATTTTCTTCCAAAAAGATGGTGAATTGTTCTCCCATGACAGTTTCCACTGCAGTCTTCGCTTCGGTGTTTCCTAATTTGGATTTTGTTTGTCCTTCGAATTGTGGTTCGCGAAGTTTGATAGAAATAACTACGTTGAGACCTTCACGCACATCCTCACCAGTGAGATTGGCATCTTTTTCCTTTAAGAAATTTTTGTTACGGGCATAAGTATTGAGACAGCGAGTCAAAGCAGTACGAAAACCTTGTACGTGTGTACCACCATCGAGATTGTGGATGTTGTTGGTAAAAGCAAAAAGTGATTCAGTGTACTCGTCACTATATTGCAAAGCCAATTCTACTTTTACACCTTCGGCTTCTTTTTCTACATAAAAAATCTTGTCATTTTTGATTTCTTTGTGTTGGTTCAAGTAACGCACAAAAGAGGCGATACCACCTTCAAAGAAAAATTGGTAAGTAGGGTCAGGGAAAGGAATGGCGCTTGTATCATTGATTTTTTCTTCTGCGCTACGTCGATCTTTTAAAATTATTTTTACACCTTTGGATAAATAAGCATATTGACGGAGATGATCGACAATGATTTTCCATTCAAAATCTAATGTTTCGAAAATACTATTGTCTGGATGAAAGGTGATAGTAGTGCCAGTGTCTTTGCATTTGCCAACGACTTTTACTTTTCCTTGTGGTTTGCCGATTTTATAATCTTGTACCCAAATTTGACCATCACGACGTACTTCAGCATGAAGATCTGTGGATAGAGCATTTACGACTGATACACCAACCCCATGCAGACCGCCAGAGATTTTATATCCACTATCGCCGAATTTTCCACCGGCGTGGAGGATGGTCAAAACAACTTCAAGCGCGGAAACTTTTTGAGTGGGGTGGATGTCAACTGGAATACCACGACCATTATCTTTGACTTCTACTTTGTGGTCGGGCAACAATGTCACAATAATTTTATCACAATAGCCAGCCATCGCTTCATCGATAGCATTGTCCACTACTTCCCAGATCAAATGATGCAAACCAGTCGGGCCAGTACTGCCGATATACATACCAGGACGGCGACGTACTGCCTCTAGACCCTCGAGCACGGTGATATTTTTGGCGCTATAACCGCCATCGTTTTTTGCAGGTTTAGCCACTTTTTCTGGCTTTGGCGCTTTTGGTTTTTCCTCTTCAATCCTCCCGCGTTGTGTACTTTTTGGCATAATATATTTCAAGTATTTTAACTAAATTTACATAGCATATTTTACCATATATACACATTTTCTACAAGGTTTGGAAAAAGAACAAAAATGAGGTATAATATTAATAATTATAGATTCCCGTTTTCACGGGAATGACAAGTATGTGGGAATAAAAACATTATATGCTCAATATTTATAACCAAAAAAATAATAATCATAATGGTGATTTGGCTCCTGATCCTTCTTCTGTCAAAAAACCAAAAATTGATGTCGGTCGTTTTGAAGATGTGACTGGTGAATTTAGTTCCTCTCAATTCAAGCGGAGTTATTGGTTAGCTACACACAAAGTATTGTTATACAAAATTATTGTGGGGGTTCTAATTTTTCTTTCTGTCTCCATGTGGGTATTTAGTTTGTGGAATTGGGGCGATTATGTGGTTAATGGAATTACAGGGGATATTAAATTATCGAACAATTTAGCAAGTTTTCCAGATTATAGTGGGATAAAAGAGCGTTATGCACCTATACCAATTCAGGTTGTGGGAGCCAACGCCTATGTGGGTGGTTCAAAAACTTACGATTTGATTGCTGAAGTGAGTAATCCGAACAAAAATTTTATTGTCTACTTCGATTATTTTTTCGTGGCAGGTAACCAAAGAACTCTGACACAAAAAGGATTTTTGTTTGCCAACGAAAGTTATCCATTGGTGTATTTTGGTTTTGGTGAAGGTTATCCTAGCGGTGTGAATTTAATAATGGAGAATGTATCTTGGAAACGTATTTCTACCCACGACATTCCTAATGTAGTTGCTTGGCAAAACGATCGTTTGAATTTTAGTGTGAAAAATTTTTCTTTTTCAGAACCCCAAACTCTTGATGGTGTTACCGCCAACGTTATAAAATTTGATATCACCAATAATAGTGCTTTTGGGTATCGCGATTCAGCGTTTGTGGTTGCTTTAATGCAAAGTGGTAGTTTGGTTGGTGCGATGCCGCTGATTTTGAAAGATTTCAAGTCGTTAGAAACCCGTTCAATTGATCTACGTAATTTTTCTGACAATCTGGTAATTTCGGATGTGGTGGTATTTCCGTTGATTGACATTTATAATCAGGAAGTGTATCTTGCCCCGGAACGATAAATATGATTAGTTTAGCCAAATTCTCTCCGCGCAATTTTGATTGGTTGTTATTTTTTTCAGCCTTGCTTTTGTGTACCTTAGGTTTAGCGGCCATATATAGCGTAGAGCTGTCGCGTGGTTCAGAGGCTGATTATATTCGTAAACAGATGATTGCTTTGGGAATCGGATTATTTGGATTATTTTTTGCTAGTTTCATGCAGGTGAGTTTTTTTCGAACGTTATCCAAGCCGTTGTATTTTTTATCATTGATTTTGTTGTTGGCGGTCTTGATTTTTGGTACCACTATTCGTGGTACCCGTGGATGGTTTGTATTGGGAGGATTTTCTTTTCAACCAGTCGAGTTAGCCAAAGCGGCGTTGATTTTAATTTTGGCATATTCGATTTCCAATTTTGGACGACGATTTGAGCGGCCATTATATTTTTTTGGAACATTGTCAATAACGTTGGCGGGTATTGGGTTGACTATGTTGCAACCAGATTTGGGCTCAGCGGTGTTGTTGGGTACAATTTGGTTTTGTTTAATGTTGCTTACGGGCGCGCGTAGATTTTTAATAATATCCTTCGTGAGCGTGATGATATTTTTTTCTGTATTTGCTTGGTTTTTTCTATTACAGGGATATCAAAAGGAACGTGTGTTGACGTTTGTTAATCCGGCGCGTGATCCATTGGGGGCAGGGTATAATACTACTCAAGCTATCATTGCTGTAGGTTCAGGACAGTTTTTTGGCAAAGGTTTAGGGTTTGGATCTCAGAGTCAGTTGCGTTTTTTACCAGAAGCTCAAACAGACTTTGTTTTTTCGGTAATTGGTGAAGAGCTCGGATTTGCGGGAGTAGTGGTGATGTTGGCTTTATTTGGTGTTTTAATATGGCGCTTGATTGTTTTGTCTAATAATTGTGACGATGATTTTTCTTCAGTGGCAGTAAATGGAATTATTATTTTGATAGCCAGCCAGATGTTTATCAATGTCGGGGCGAATCTCGGATTATTGCCTGTGACTGGTGTGACCTTACCATTTGTGAGTTATGGCGGTTCGTCTTTGATAATTAATTTGGTTTTGATTGGGGTGGCGGAGAGTATGGTAGTGAGAAGATATTGATATGAATACAAAAATTACTCAAGACCGCAGAAAAAAATTATCCGGAAATTTTCGCCGGATGTTTTTTATACAGGCATTTCAGAGTGTCAAGATGGTTAATATTGTGGTTTCGCTTTTGTATTTGGCGCGCGGTTTGACTTTGTCGCAAATTTTTTATCTGTCCATGGTGTGGTCTTTTATATCTATTGTATTTGAGGTACCTTCTAGTTATATGGCCGATAGGTGGGGGAGAAAAAAGACGATTATTTTGGGGACAGTTTTGTATTTTGTTAGTTGTATTGTCCCGATTTTTGCGCATTCATTTTTGGTTTTTGGTATTGGTATCGGGTTGTTTGCTTTGAGTTTTGCTTGTTTTACAGGGACGGACGATGCGGTGATTTATGATACCAATAGAGAATTGGGAGAACATAGTGCCAGTTTGCGTCGGTTGGGTAAATATTATTCTGCTCAAAGAATTTTTAAAATTGTTTCACCTTTGCTCGGAGCATTTTTGGCGCGTGGTTTGACGGACGGGCAATTTGTTTTGTTAATGTCTTTGGATGCATTATTTGCAGTGGTGTCTGTATTTCTGGCATTAGGATTGATAGAACCAAAACAGCATTATGCGGTGGAGAAAGTTGAAGTGGGAGTTTTCAAAGATGCGTATCATTTAATTAAAAATAATTATTGTTTGATTCGGGCGATTTTTAATCGTTCGTTGGCGTTTATTGGGGTGTTTTTGATTTGGCGATTTAATCAGATATTTTTTACGAATTTAGGTATATCAATCATGGTTTTGGGGGCGAGTTGGAGCTTTGAACATTTGATAATGTTTTTGGTGAATTATTATTCTTCAAGATTGTGGCCAAAACGGAGCGCGGAAATGAAGATAAATATTTTGAATTACTTGACTATTATTTTTGTAGTGATGTTTTTGGGGGCTTGGTATTTAAATTTTAGTCCATATTTATTGTTGTTTATTTATGTCTTGTTTAATTTTGCTGAGACAGCTCGTTGGCCTATTTTTTCTGATTTGTTCAATAGTTATAGTAAATCTTTTAACCGCGCGACCACTTTGTCTTTGTCCAATATTATAAAAAGTATTTTGGAAATTCCAGTAATTGCTTTGACTGGATTTTTGATTGTAAAAAATGTAGCATATCCTTTTTATATAATGTTATTTTTGTTGGTGGTCGCTAGTTTTGGTTTTCATTTACCAAAACGCGTGAGAGTTGAAAAAAGTGTGTGATAGTGGTAGTTTAAAAATATGCCGAAATTTATATTAAAGACAAAGATGAAACCGGCCGGTGATCAACCAAAAGCGATTGATCAACTGGTGGCGGGAATAGAAAAAGGGTTTGCCAAACAAACTTTGCTTGGTGTTACCGGTTCGGGGAAAACTTTCACGGTGGCCAATGTGATTGAAGAAACTCAGCGACCGACTTTGGTAATTGCCCATAACAAAACTTTGGCGGCACAACTTTGTAATGAATTTCGTGAATTGTTTCCAGATAATGCGGTGGAATATTTTGTGTCTTTTTATGATTATTATCAGCCGGAGGCGTACATGCCCCATACGGATACTTATATAGAAAAGGAAGCGATGATCAATCAAGAGATAGACAGATTGCGCCATGCTTGTACACAAGCTTTACTCACACGTAAGGATGTGATTATTGTGGCGTCGGTGTCAGCAATTTACAATTTGGGTTCGCCAAAAGAATATGAACAAACGGTTTTACATTTGCGAGTAGGTGAAGATTTGGATCGTCGAGGGATGATGGAGAAATTGATTGAGATGCAATTTGAACGAACCAATAGCGATTTGCGTCGCGGAACTTTTCGTATGACTGGACCGGTGTTTGAAATTATTCCAGTAAATGAAGAAAAAATATATCGGTTTGAAATTTCCAATCGAATAGAAAAAATTGAGCGATTGAATCCAGTAACTCGCAAAGTAGAACGCGAACAAGAGGATGTATGGTTTTTTCCGGCCAAACATTATGTAGCGAGTCCGGCTGTGAAGGAGAGGGCGTTTGAGAATATTCGAGCGGAGTTGGAATTGAGGTTAAAAGAATTTGAATCACAAGGAAAATTATTGGAAGCGGAACGATTGAAACGAAGAGTTAACTATGATTTGGAATTGATTAAAAATTTGGGATATTGTGGTGGCATTGAAAATTATTCTCGTCATTTTGATGGTCGTGAACCTGGACAACCAGCTTTTACTTTGTTGGATTATTTTTTACATTGTGATGAAAACTTTTTGACGGTGATTGATGAATCGCATGTGACAGTGCCCCAAATTCGAGGTATGTATTTTGGTGACAAGGCACGCAAGGATGTTTTGATTGAACATGGGTTTAGATTACCTAGTGCTAGTGACAATCGTCCGCTGAAATACGAGGAATTTGCAGAGCGTACAAAGCAGACAATTTATGTTTCGGCTACGCCAAGTGATTTTGAAATGCAAAATAGTGAACAGGTGGTAGAACAAGTAGTGCGCCCAACAGGTTTGATTGATCCGGAGATTATTATTTGTCCTGTCACCGGAGGTTCTGTCATTCCCGTGAAAACGGGAATCCAAAATAGTGGAAAATCCCAAATCGATGATTTGCTTATTCGTATTGATCAACGCATCAAAGTTAACGAACGCATATTAGTAACTACCTTGACCAAAAAAATGGCTGAAGATTTGTCTGAATATTTGGAAAAGAAAAAAGTGAAAGTTAAATATTTACATAGCGATATTGATACTCTTGAGCGTATTGAGATTATTACCTCATTGCGTCGCGGTGAAATAGATGTGATTGTGGGTGTGAATTTATTGCGTGAAGGTTTGGATATGCCCGAGGTGTCGCTCGTAGCAATTTTGGATGCGGACAAAGAAGGATTTTTGCGTAGCAATACCAGTTTAATTCAAACAATCGGGCGTGCGGCCAGAAATGTAAATGGTCAGGTGATTTTGTATGCAGATAATATTACTGGCTCAATGAAGCAGGCGATAGGTGAAACAGATCGTCGTCGTAAAATTCAGTTGGCGTATAATAAAGAGCATGGCATTACTCCGAAAACAATTGAAAAAACCATTCGTAATATTTTGGAAGAATTTGGTATTACCAGAGATCCAAATAAAAAGACAAAGAAAAAAGGTAGAGGCAGGGATAGATTGGCCGAAATTACCAAGTTGGATACATTGGGTGACGCTAGACCACTAGATGTAATAATCAAAGAAAAAGAAAGACAGATGAAAGAGGCGGCCAAAGGTTTGGAATTTGAACTGGCGGCGATTTTGCGAGATGAGATACATGAGTTGCTGTTGCGTAAAAAAGCAGAAGAAAAAAAATAATTGTCATTCCCGCGAAAGCGGGGAACTAAAAAAACCACCCGTCGCACGAAGAGAAAAAATGTTTTTCTACTCGTGTGAGTGCGGGTGGTTTTTGTTTTCCCTCCGATCTCCGCTATGGGCCACCGCGCGTGGTGGCCGGGTGTGGTGTGATGGATTCAATTGCATCCGTGTCGGCGACGAGCGCGATAGCTCGCACAGCTCGCTGCGAAACGGTCGACGAATCCGGCCGGTCCGACCAGCACCAACGGCAGGTGAAATGCCGTCTGGATCGGATGAACACAGGTCTCCTTCACTAGCGAGCGGATCTTCATCGTTCCGAGATAGGCGGCTGCAGCAACAGTCCCACCCACGATGATTCCCGTGACTAGCACAGTATCACGCATCAGCAGTGCCTTGTCGGAAAGACACTTTCCACAACTACCCTGTTTGCACGGCATGGGTTTCTCCTTGGCGCTTGTACGCGCTTGGCTTGAATAAAGTTTAATGAAAATTTCGCAAGAAGTCAACAATAATTAAAAATTGACAAACCCATACAAAATGGGTAATATATCCATACAAATTAATGATACCCCCTAGGAAAGTAGTTCCGGGGGCTTTTGTCGTTTTTACCAAATATATGCAAGATAAAATAACTATAAAAGGTGCGCGTGAACATAATCTCAAGAATATTTCTTTGGAATTGCCGCGTAACAAAATGATCGTTTTCACAGGTTTGTCTGGTTCAGGCAAATCATCTTTGGCGTTTGATACAATCTTTGCCGAGGGGCAACGCCGATACATTGAATCATTGTCTGCCTACGCTCGTCAGTTTTTGGGTGGTATGCAAAAGCCAGATGTGGATGAGATTGAAGGTTTGTCTCCGGCCATTTCTATTGATCAAAAAGCACACAGTGCCAATCCACGTTCAACTGTTGCGACCATTACCGAGATTTATGATTATCTGCGTGTTCTTTTTGCACGCGTGGGTCATCCTCATTGTCCGCAATGTGGAACCAAAATTGAAAAGATGACCGTGGATGAAATGAATGATCAAATTGTCAAAAGATTGAAAGAAGATAAAACAAAAAAAGGTGAACTTTTGTTGTTGTCACCAGTGGTGCGTGGTCGCAAGGGCGAGTATTATCAAATGCTTTATGATATTTATAATTCTGGATTTTTGGAAGTACGCGTTGATGGGAAAATGTATAGTTTGAAAGAAAGAATTATTTTGTCAAAAAATAACAAACATACTATCGAGGTAGTGGTGGATAAAATTCCTACCGACAATATCAATGACCAGCGTTTGGGTGAAGCTATATCCAAAGCGGTAGATTTGAGCAATGGATTATGCACAGTAATTTTCGCCGACAAACACGAACAAATATTTTCCACAGAATATTCTTGTCCAAATGATGGTTTTAGTTTTCCTGAAATTGAACCACGTTTATTTAGCTTCAATAGTCCGTATGGTTATTGTGAAGCTTGTACTGGTTTGGGTATAAAGGAAATATTTAGTGAAGAAATTTGTCCGAAATGTAATGGCAAGAGATTAAATGACACCGCATTAAGTGTGCGTGTGAATGGAAAAAATATTTGGGAAATTGTACAGATGAATATTCGCGATGCGCGTGAATGGTTTGCGGAATTGGATATGAACCTCGCGGAAAAAGAAAGAGAAATCGCTGGGATGGTGAGTAGAGAAATAAACAATCGTCTGCAATTTATGTTTGATGTGGGTTTGCATTATCTCACCATGAATCGTACGGCGGGAACACTCAGCGGCGGTGAGGCACAGCGTATTCGTCTTGCTTCTCAAGTGGGCACACGATTGGTAGGGGCGCTATATGTACTGGATGAACCAACTATTGGTTTGCATCAACGCGATAATGATCAACTGGTAAAAACTTTGCGCAATCTTTGTGATGCGGGCAATACTATCATTACTGTAGAGCATGATGAAGATACAATTTTGGAAAGTGATTGGATAGTAGATATCGGTCCAGCGGCTGGTAAGCATGGTGGGGAAGTGGTGTATTCTGGGCCAACGAAAGTTTTGTTGGGCAAACAAGAAAATGCCAAAGAATTTTTTCATTGTAAAGTAATTGGTGACCCAAATAAATCTTTGACTGGAAAATATTTGCGCGGTGAAATCAAAATCAAAGGTCCGGAAGATAGACGAGCGGTGGGAAGTGACACACCAAAAATAAAAATCAAAGGTGCATATGAACACAATTTGAAAAATTTGGATGTGGAAATTCCCCTGCGTCGGTTTGTGTGTCTCACTGGTGTTTCTGGTTCTGGCAAATCTACTTTGATGCATCGTGTGTTGCGCCAAGCGATAGTAAATAAAATGTTTCATTTGGATAAGCCGGTGAGTTGTAAAAGTATTACTGGTACAGAATATTTGGATAATCTTATTACGATTGATCAGGGATCCATTGGGCGAACTTCTCGCAGTAATCCGGCTACATATACCAAAGCATTTGATCATATTCGTGATTTGTTTGCGGCTACCCCCGAAGCGCGTATTCGTGGTTTCAAATTAGGTAGATTTAGTTTTAATGTGCCTGGTGGTCGTTGTGAAAATTGTGAAGGTAAAGGAACGCTTGAAATTGAAATGCATTTTTTACCAAGTGTACAAGTTGTTTGTGAAGTGTGTAAAGGAAAGAGGTTTAATCAAGAAACTTTACAAGTATTTTTCAAAGAAAAAAATATCGCCGATGTGTTGGCGATGACAATAGAAGACGCGGAAGAATTTTTCAAAGATATTCCGATGATTTATGATAAGTTGAAAATCCTCAATGAAGTTGGTTTGGATTATCTCACATTAGGACAAAGTGCGACGACGCTGTCTGGTGGTGAGGCACAGAGAATAAAACTGTCTCGTGAGTTGGCCAAACACGGTACTACCAAAACTTTGTATTTATTGGATGAACCAACAACTGGTTTGCATTATGATGATGTGCGAAAATTATTAGTGGTATTGCAAAGATTGGTTTCTCAAGGAAATACAGTGTTGGTGATTGAACACAATTTGGATATTATTAAATGTGCTGATTGGATTATTGATCTCGGGCCTGAAGGCGGTGACAAGGGTGGTGAATTGGTAGCCGATGGCACCCCAGAAGAAATCGCGCGCAAAGGCGCGAGTTTTACTGGACATTATTTGAAACGACTGATGAAATAATATGGCGGTCAAAATTGCATGGCACGGAAAACATTTTGGTGAGGAGCCACCGTTGGT
>JBAYIZ010000013.1:0-27770 GCA_041665405.1 Candidatus Magasanikiibacteriota bacterium | reverse complement strand
TTATTTTAATAATACTATGAAAATCGCATCGATTTTATCTGTCGCTTTTTTGATAATGTTTCCCGTTGTCGGGCTCGCGCAAACCGTTACTGCTCCACAAACAGCTTCTTCTACTCCTACAACCGTTAATCCAAATACAACATATTATTGTGGTGATGGTAAATGTGATACCAGCATGGGTGAAACGACCGCCATTTGTGAAAAAGATTGCCCAGAACCAACACCCTTACGGTGGGACACATGTGGAGATAAAATTTGCCAACCAACAGAAAGCAAAAGTTCTTGTTCGGTTGATTGCGGATATCCATGGGTTTGTGGGGACGGAATTTGTGGTGGCACTGAAACAGATTGGAATTGTCCGCATGATTGTCCTAAATCCACAACTGTGCCGGCCTCAGCGTCCACACCAACCACCGTCGCTCCATCGCCATACATAAAATGTGGGGTGAGCGCGACTAAGTTTTGTAATGAATGTGGCGCCGGCGTGTACAAAAATGTTTTTGTTAAATGTTCTGATGGTTCGGAAGTTACTTTGGGGGTAGCGAGTTCATGCAAACCCATTGATCTATGGAAGCAATACGCAAAAGAGGCGTGTGCAACTCACTGTTCAAGCGGAGGATGGGGTAACTGGTCAGATGTTACATCAGCTCCTATTGTTTGTGTCGAAGGGGATGGCAATATCCCCACACCTCTTCCACCAATATCAATAAAACCTGTAGAAACGACGAAGGCAACTCCAGTATGCTATATCAGCGATAGTTTAATGCAGAAATATAGTCAACTTATTATTGAGTTGCAAAAATCAGAATCAGACAAAGTTAGAACGGAACTGATAAACAAAGAAATGGCCGAGCTTAAACAACAGATTGCGACACAACAAAATCAATGCGTTCGTAGTGCTCCACAACCAACCCCGAAGGTAGTTCCGTGGTCGGCTCCAACACCAGCTCCCCAGCCAACGCCAACATCCCAGCCGATAGTGATAAAAAATATACCAGTTGCCGTATCAATAAATCACTGCAACGAAGTCGCGCAATGGGAAACTAAAATTGCCTATTATAAAAAAATTAGTGGATTAAGTAATGATGAGCTAAAGAAAAGTGGTTTTTCGCGAGAAGATATTAGCAAAATCTTGCAGGAACTTTCTCTCGGTATTGAAAATGTAAGAGGACAATGTGCTGGTCGGGAAAATACTCCTATCATGCCGAGAATTACTACTATAACAGGATCGGCGTCTATCGCAGAAACAACAAAACCGGTGGTGGTTGAGTCAGGAGCGGAAATTAATGCATATTATAAATCCAGAATCGAAAAAGCCGTTTCCGTAAAAGGGGAAGAAAAACAAATACAGGAACTCAAAACATTAAGGGATGAAATAGACGGCCTAATTTCAAATCTGATAAAAAGCAGAAAAGAGTTGGAGGTAAGCGAGTTGAATACCTTAGTAAAAGAAGTAAAAGTAAGTCGTGGAGAAATTAAAGCCGATGATATTTCTGTAAAAACTACGGAAAAAAAATTACTTGTCAATGTTGGAGATAGACCGGTAAGTGTTGAGCCAACAAAAAGCCAAGTGCTTATTCGGGATAAAGGATTGGAAGTGAATACGGAGGCCGTTATGATTAAAGAAAATGTATTAAGCGTTGGTGGTGTTGATGTAATGATGTCGGCCAGTGAGGTGACGGAGAAACTTGGTTTGGCGCCAAAAACAATTGAATTAAAAGAAGAAAACTCGAAAGCGGTCTATGATATGAAAATTGAGGAACGCCGAAAACTATTTGGATTTATTCCAATTAATAGTCAAAGGATCATCACCGCGGATGCCGAAAATGGCAATGCATTATCGGAAAATCTCCCTTGGTATAATTTCATGACGACGAAGTAGTATTTTTCTTAGTCAAAGATTTTTGATACTTTATATAAAAAATGGTATAATTATAAAAATTATTATTAATTTGGATTATTTATATGAAAGTATATAAACTAATTTATGTTTTGTTTTTTGTTGTAGCTGGGTTTTTATTTACACAGACAACTCGTGCCGTCGAAAATACCTCCGACATTAGAATTCAATCCGTTACCTTTGACACTGCCGGTTATCACCCCAAGGTAACTTTTGTTAATTCTGGTAGGGGAGCATATGTTCCGCCAGGTAAAGTAAAATATACTTGGCTTGGTTCTGACGGCACTGAATTAGGTTCGTGTCAATCAGCACATCCTAGCATACCTCTAATTCGCGGCATTATCACTAAGCAAGTAGTGGAAAATCCCTGTGGTATATGGTCAATTAAGGACGAGATGCCGGGAATACTTAAGGCCTCTCGTTTACGGGTTGTTTATAACCCCGATGGCGATTTGGAGGATCCGAGTGCTGGTAATATTTGGGAGGGAAATATTCCTTTACCGGATTTAGCGGTGTCGGCAGTTTCCTTTGGTATTGATGGTGGAATTGATCCTCAGATTACTATCGTAAATTTAGGCAACGCCTCCATGGTTACGGGCCGAGAACACAGAAATTTTTATGAATGGATCGCGCCGGATGGCTCGGTTTTGTATTCTTGTTATAGTGATTCATATAGCCACCCGAGTGAAATCGTTTTGGGTAAAGGGATGACGCGGACTATCACCGATCCGTGTAGCGTACTTAAAGCGTACGGAACGCCAGCTGGGGAAGAACCTTTGCCAAAAATGTATAAAGCTACCAAATTTAGAGTTTCTCTCAACGTAGATGAACCATTTAAAGAACAGCGACGGGATAATAATGTGAAGACAGTCGGTGTCTCCTTGTCGGATATTATGGTGTCTGGCGCTTTTGCCCGTTCCGGTGCCACTGGTCCTATCGCAACTTTCACCAATTTGGGGCGGGCGCGAGCTGGTATTAGTGGACAAGAAGCTGCGCGCACTAGTTTTGAATGGTTGGATTCAGAAAATAACGTTCTTTATACTTGCGAAACAGGACACCCTGATATTATTTTAGGAATAGGACGATCACAAGTAGTAAATGATCCGTGTCGTTTTTGGCAATCGAATCAAATGCAAGAAGAGGTTTTTCCTATTCTTTACAAAGCGTCAAAATTGAAAATAAGCGAAAATTTTAATCATGGCATTGCCGAAGGTACAACTGGTAGAAAGGTATGGATTGGAAGGATTCCTTTACCAGATTTAGCTATTTTCAATGTTACTTTCGACGCGAGTACTCAAAAACCAATGGTGATGCTTGTAAATAAAAATCCTCAGAATATTTATGGTTTGTTTAAAGTTGCATATGAGTGGTTTTCTGCAGATGGCACTAAGCTAGGTGGATGTAAAAAAAATATTGAACCTGTGCCACTTATGTCCAAAAAATATTCGGAAGGCAATGTTTTTTGTGGTAATGAAGAATCTTATGCTGGTGCAGTGCGATTTAAAGTAACCGCGGACGCGGGCAGTGGTGAAGAAAATACTTCGGATATTGCTGAAACCAACGAAAGAAATAATAGTTGGTCAGGCGCTATTCCGCGACCAGATTTAAAGGTATTAGGTATGAATTTTCGCGGTTCTGCCAAATTACCGGAAATAACTTTTCAAAATGTTGGTAAGATAGCTACTGGAAAAAAAGTAAAAGCCACTTATGAGTGGTTTGATGGTAATGGTCAAAAATTAGGTAGTTGTTCTGGTGAAATTCCTAATTTAGAAAAAAATAAAACTGCCAAAATAACTAATCCATTGTGTGGCAATGAAAATACCTATGCCTTGGCTTATGAATTTAAGGCTACGGCAGATGTCGGTAGTGGGGAAGTAAAAATATCAGAATTGGTTGAAGCGAATGAAGGGAATAATAGTTTAAAATCACCCATCCCAGGTCGTCACAAAACCACCGTTTCTGCCGAGACAATCCAAGCGATCACTAATATGGCGAACAGAGAGCCAGATACACTGGTTTTGCCACCAAAAGTGGACGTACCAGCAGTAGTGAATTCACCACCAACAGTGGTGGATGTACCGGTAATAGTGGATGTACCAGTAATAGTTTCTCCACCAGTAGTTGTGCCGAAACCAGAACCCACCGTTGTCGCCCCAGCTCCAGTTGTTGCTGAACCAGTGGCGACAGTTGTGCCAACCGACACTGGTGATCGCAAACCTAGGATGACAGTTGAACTTACTAATGATGGTTTAGCGACCTATACTGTTTCTGCCCACCTTGATTATTATGGCACATACAAAGGTTGTACCGAGCCGCGCTACTTTGATCCAATTCTTGTCGCTTGGGGGCAAGTGGATACTCTTCCTTCTTTAGATGGTAATAACAATTTTACAGCCACGCATAAATATAACGTGAGGAACTCCTATTATGATTTAACCGTTTCCGTTATTAATAGTTGTTTTCAAAGAGATACCAAATATTATAGGGTGTATCCGAAGTTATGAAATTAAAATAAAGGCAAAAGCCATTTTTGACTTAATTGATTGTGTGTGTTAATATTTTTTCAGCTGACTCGAAAAATCGTAGTGAAAATTGCACAGCATCTATTGGATTAATTAAAAGTGATTATTTAAAAAAGTATGAATATAGATTTTAAAATCGAAGATAAAAATTTTACCGTTCCAGATTCAATTTTTGGTGCTGATTCATTTATTATCAAATCCACTCCACGCGATTATGGGGTAGTTTTTGAAACTCATGATGATCCAATGACGTCGGTAATAAAATTATTTGAGGAAAACCCCAAAAATTTAATGCTGATTGATAGAAAAGTTTATGATTTGTATAAGGGTGATACTCAAATATCACCGGACAGAGTTTTTTTGGCTGATGCAAACGAAAATTTTAAAACAATCGAATGGGTGATGCAAGTAGTAGATTTTCTAAAGAAAAATTCTTTTGGTAAGGGTGAAAAATTAATAGTAGTCGGTGGCGGGACTATTCAAGATGTCGGTGCTTTCGTTGGGGCGATATACAAGAGAGGAATAACTTGGGTACATTTTCCTACTACGTTGCTGGCAATGTGTGATAGTTGTATCGGCGGCAAAACTGGTATAAATTATAAAGCAGCAAAAAATCAATTGGGGTTGTTTTCTGCTCCATCGGGAGTCGTTATTAATGCAGGATTCCTGAAAACATTGGACGGACGTGAAATTTCTTCTGGACTTGGTGAGATCAGCAAATTGTGTATTACTGGCGGGGATTATTTTTGGAAAATTTACACTGACAATACGACGAATGGTAAAGTAACGACGTTTGATGCTTTTCGAAATTTGATAATTGCCGCCCTAGCAGTTAAAAAAGCGGTCGTCGAGGTTGACGAGTTTGATTTGAATTATCGCCGAAGTATGAATTATGGCCATACAGTCGGGCATGCAATCGAAGTTCTTAGCGACTATGTAATTCCACACGGACAAGCTGTAGCTATTGGGGTTATTGTTGTTAATACATTGGCAATGAAAAGAGGCGATTTGAATAATGAACTGGCTGGGGAAATACAGAAACCACTAGTGGGTTTACTAAGCGATGAAATTAAAGATAGTTTGAGAAATTTGAAGACCGAAAAAATCGCCGATTTGTTAAAAATGGATAAGAAAGCGATCGGATCGATGGTGAATTTTGTTTTGATTAAAAAACTGGGTGATACATTTTTTCTAAAGATTAATATTGATAATGAATTTGTTTCAGAATTGAACAATATTCTCAGCTCTATTCTTAAATAATTTTTCCAGTTTTACAGAAACATAGAAAGCGCTACTTAGCTTGATTTAAGAATAAAAAATATATATGGCCTGGTACAAAAAGCAATTAACAGAAAAATTGAAAAAAAATGAAGACAAGAACTCAAAAAAGGAAACCTCCAAAAAATCGATTGGTCATGTTTTTGATCCAAGTAAGATAAAAGGGAACAAACACACCTTCAAAAATCCTGTAGCCGAAATGAACCGCAATCGTAAAAAAACAGACATTTTCTAATTTTAGCCAAATTTTGCCCTGTAGCCATTGATTTTTCTTTCATACTGTGCTATACTGGTTTTTCTATTCAAATTTTATTAAATAAATAGTATATATATGGGAGACTTTAACAAATTCGACAAGGGCCGCGGTGGCCGAGATTCTGGCGGTGGACGCAGTTTTGGCGGTGGTGATCGCAAATTTGGCGGTCGTCCAGGTGGTGATCGAGGCTTCGGCGGCGGTCGCTCAGGTGGCGGTTTTGGTGGTGGACGTTCAGGTGGTGGACGCAGTGACGGTCCAAGAGAAATGTTCCCAGCTGTTTGTGGTACTTGCGGAGAAAATTGCGAAGTTCCATTCAAACCAACTGGCATGCATCCAGTATTTTGCAGAACTTGTTTCAAAAATCAGGGTGGCGATAATGCTAGATCTATGGGGGCTCCAAGATTTGCTCCAAAGAGTTTTGGCGATCGTAATATTGGAAGCAAATTTGGTGGTAATGCTGGCAGTTCTGTCCCAATGACACCGGTTAGTTCTATTTCCAAAGCTCAATTTGAAGCTTTAAGTAACAAGGTAGATAGAATTTTAGATATCTTGATTGCCGCTCAAATGGATGAAGAAATTCCAGCTCCAAAAGAGACAAAAAGAGAGACTCTAAAGGCAGATTTATCAGAAGTTAAAATTGATAAAAAAGTTGCTAATAAAGCCGCTCCAGTAAAAAAAGCAAAAGGCAAAAAGAAATAAATACTTCTAAACTAAAAACAACGGCATCATAATAGCCGTTGTTTTTTTATTTTAATCCCGCACTTCTTACTGGATATACCGTTTGATGATCATGCCCGAGTACATATTCAATATAATACTTCAATAAACAAAGTCAACCGTCTTGCCCTTTGGCATAAAAATTGATAAACTATACTAAGCACTTTAAACGGGCTGAGAATATATTTTATGGTAATGCAAAATTATTTGTTTATACTATTTAGTGTGGTGGTAGTTGGTTTTTTGATAGCCGATCTTGGGTACTTTAATAAAACAAACCACCGTATTGAACCAAAAAGCGCTTTAATTCAATCACTATTTTGGATTACGATTTCTTGCGTTTTTGGTGGTTTGATATTCTGGCTCATGGGGAAGGAAGTGGCGGCAGAGTTTATGAGCGCTTATGTGACCGAAAAAATGCTTTCGGTAGACAATCTCTTTGTTATTATGTTGATATTTAGTTATTTCAATTTAGATGAAAAATATCATCATCGAGTTTTGTTCTGGGGCATTTTGGGTGCGATTGTATTTCGTGCCATATTTATTACTGCAGGAGCTTATGTAATTCATCAGTTTTATTGGGTGTTATACATATTTGGTGCTATATTAGTTTATACTGGGATTAAACTCTTAAAAGACAAAAAAGAGGAACACGTAGATTTCAAGCACAATAGAATAATTCGTTTAGCCCATAAATTTCTACCGTTTACTGCTAGTCACCATAATGGCAAGTTTTTCTTCAGAGAAAATGGCAAGTTTTTCTTTACCTCATTATTTTTGATAGTGTTATTGATTGAGGGTACGGACATAATTTTTGCGTTCGATTCTATCCCTGCGGTTTTTTCCATTTCTCAGAATTTATTTATAGTGTTTACATCCAATATTTTTGCCATCATGGGTCTAAGGGCATTATTCTTTTTGATTGAAAGTTTTTTGCATCGCTTTCATCATTTGCAAAAAGGGTTATCTTTCATTTTGCTATTCATTGGTGGAAAAATGTTGTCCGGTATTTTTGGCTTTCATATGTCTTCATTGGCATCATTTGGAGTGATAAGTTTAGCCCTAGCTGCCTCAATGATTTTATCAGTAATTTTTCCAAAAAAAATATAATTAAATTAGCATATGATTTCAGGATTAATTTTTAAATTAGTGGTTGCATTATTGTTTGGTGCCGCGGTTGGATTGGAACGCGAGAGTAGCAAACAAGGTGAAGGATCGATTGGAGGTATTCGTACCTATTCACTTATTAGTTTGTTGGGGGCATTGTGTGGAATTTTTTACATCAATAATCTTTCGATTTTTTCAATCGTGATAGCGGTTGCGTTTGTTGCCTTGACGCTCATTTATTATGCGCTCGGTTCATATACCACAAAAGATTTTGGTATCACTAGTGAGTTGGCAGTATTGTTTACATTTGTGATTGGTTTACTAACTGTATTGGAAATTATGCCTATGCAGATAGTCGTCGCATTGTTTGTGGTGTTAGTTCTGTTGTTGTCTATAAAAGCCAAAACAAAAGCGTTGGTAGCGGGAATTTCAACTCAGGAAGTAAATTCATTTATTAGCTACGCGATTATTGCTTTGGTAATAATGCCATTTTTACCAAACGTCGGGTACAAATTATTAGACATCCCGTTCCTAGCATCAATTTTTAGTAATTTTAATATAAATTTGGGACAGTTTGCTAATTTGGAATTAATCAACCCGCAAAAAGTTTGGTTAGTAGTGGCATTAATTACTGGCATTGATGTATTTGGATATATAATCGGCAAGATTATTGGTCAAAAGGGTGGATTTACATTGACTAGTTTTGTAGCCGGATTTATTTCTTCTACTTCTACCACCCAATCCTTGGCACAAAAAAGTAAAAAAAATAGATTGGTAAATTCATTGGTTGGGGCCGCGCTACTTGCCAACATGTCTAGTTTTTTCCAAAT
The DNA here is from genome assembly GCA_041665405.1 of Candidatus Magasanikiibacteriota bacterium. GTDB lineage: Bacteria > Patescibacteriota > Patescibacteriia > Magasanikbacterales > GWA2-37-8 > CAIOJG01. The sequence goes on along the minus strand of JBAYIZ010000013.1, from coordinate 19,160 downwards.
CTTTCTTTTGGTAGGACCACTCAATGGGCGTTGGTTGGTTTTTTTATTACCAAGTATATTGATAATGATTTTATCGGCCGCTATTTTATCTGCGTTATTTTTAAAGAAAAAAGAAATTGTTGTTAGCAATGTTGATGGTGAAGTCAATGAAACAAAAGAAGGGAAAATGTTTTCCTTGGTACCAGCATTAAAATTTGCCGTTCTACTCGTATTTATAAAGCTTATAACAAAAATTTGTTTAATTTTATTTGGTCAATCTGGTTTTGTGATAAGTTCGCTTATCGCCTCGCTGGCCGGGCTAGATGCTGTACTCGTCAACTTAGCAGAAATGGCCGGTGTTGCTATTACTTTTAAATTTGCTACCATTACGTTCTTATTGGTGAATGCCACCAATCTGATGAGCAAATCTGTATTTTCATTCATGCAAGGCAATCGCAAATTTGCCCTAAACTTCTTTTTATCTGCCTTGGTAATTATTGCTAGCAGTTTTGTTGGTTTTATTTTTATTAAATAAAATAAATATTTTAAAAACAACCCCTATTATGGAGTTGTTTTTTTATTTAGTTATATTTTAAAATATCCTGACGATTTTATATTGCACTATCTTGTTGACCAACTGAATATCTACGACATCTCCAGTTTTATGTCCAAGCAAAGCCGAGCCAATAGGAGAGGTGTGAGAAATTATTCCTTTTGATGGATCTGTTTGGGAGGATCCAAGAATTTGATAAGTAGTTTGTTTATCATCACTTTCCACAACAATATTTGAACCAATTTGAACAGTATCTTTTTTTAAATTCGCCGGAATAATTATCGCTTGCTCAATCTGATTACTCAAACGCAAAATTGCATTATTCATACCTCTCAATTTTCCTTTGGCCATCTGATATTCCGTGTTCTCCGAAAAATCTCCCAATTCCGCCAATCTACTTACCTCCGCCGCGGCTCTAGGTTGACTGCGTTCCATCAGCTGACTAAGTTTATCTTCGAGTTCGTCAAATTTATCTTGAGTCATCATTGGATCAAAAATAATTCGAGAATTAGCTGTGGGTTTTCTATCTAGAGTGCGCATTTTAAAATATTAATTTTATATCTGTTTTGATATTCTATCCTTTGATAAAAACAATTTATCGTTTATTCGTATTCTTTCGGAAAAGGGGATAGTAATGACATCTCCTTTTTTTGCAACCGTTCCAGGCATATCGTTTAGATAAAAATTTTCCAGTTTTAATTTAATCACGCCAGTATTATCACCGGTAACGAACAAATCATCGCCAATATTGATTTCACCTGTTTCTATAATAAATTCTCCAATATTATTTTTTCTAAAATAATTTGTCACACGTCCGATGTATTCATTTTGTTTGGTTGCCTGCGAACCATGTTTGCCACTCCATTCACCAAGTTGTTTACCTAGATAATATCCACCTTGCCAAAATCCACGATTAAAAACACTGGCCAATTCTTTTGTCCAATTTTCAATTTTTTCTTCAGTATAAGAATTATTTTCAATCGCGTCGGCCGCCTCACAATAGCATTTTGTAACGGTATGTACATAATCTGCCGACCGTCCGCGACCCTCTAATTTTAGAACACTCACGCCAGCACCAATAATTTCATCCAGAAATCCAATAGTACACAAATCTTTTGGTGACATAATATATTTATTCTCCAAAACTAATTCTTCGCCATTTTCTTCATCAATCACACGATAACTTCGACGACAATTCTGAATACAGGCACCACGATTGGCCGAAGCATTCTGTGATGACAAACTCATATGACATTTTCCAGAGATGCTCACACACAATGCGCCGTGAGCAAACAGTTCGATTTGCACCAGTTTGTCACTAGGACCAGTAATTTTTTCTTTTTTTATCTGTTCGATAATATCTTGTATTTGTTTTAAATTTAATTCTCTAGCCAAGACAATTACGTCCGCATATTGAGCAAAAAATCGTACCGCTTCAATATTGCTTACATTCTGTTGGGTGGAAATATGAACTTCCAATCCAATGGAATGAGCATATTGGATAGCGGCGATATCAGAAGCGATAACAGCAGAAATATTATTTTCTTTGGCGGCATCACAAATTTTTCTCATCAATACCAAATCGTGATCATAAAGAATAGTATTAACCGTCAGATACGTTCGAACATTATTTTCTTTACAAATTTTTACAATTTCTGGCAAATCGGAAGTTTTAAAATTATTTGCAGACCGAGCGCGCATGTTGAGTTGTTCAATACCAAAGTAAACCGAATTGGCTCCAGCCTTAACAGCAGTATGAAGTGAGGCAAACGACCCCGCTGGTGACATGATTTCTATTTTTTGCATAGTGGCTATATCCTATATAAAAAAAGTCTTTTTGTCAACGTAAATTATGGTTATCCTTGCTAAATATGACTAAAAAAGTATATAATATATATAATAAATTTAATTTGTTAAATTATGACATTAGGAAGCGAACCAACAGGTGACGATCATAGTGGTTTTAGATTTAAAATTGATACAAAAAATATGCCAAAATCAGAAGCCAAAAAACCAGTGGCAGTTTCTAGCTCTGAACGTGTAGTTCAGCCTAGCGTTCCCGGTGAACTTTATGACCCACATCTTGAGCGGGATGAAGATTTGGCTGATGTAGATCGCGTGATGCGTGATCTTCGGTATGCCAATTTATTAGATTCCGCCAGAGATATGGGTAATTTATTATCGCCGATCGAACAACAACAAATCACAAATTCATTAGAACGAAGAAGGTGGGGCGGAATTTTGAGAAATTTGGAAAGGGAAGACACAGTAATTTCAATCTTGTCTGCAACTTCCGATTTATTATCCATAAAAAATTTGAATGACAACGTTTTTGGACCTCAAACTACAGATATTATAATTGCGAAACGACGCCAATTGACTGAAACAATATTTAATCGCGCGTTAAGTTTGGCTGGTGTAGACACGGCAGATTTGGAACATGCAAGTTTGGAACAAAATTATAAATTTGGAGTTTTTAAAATTCCTGGTAAATACAAAATAGATGCGGTCGCTATTGCCAACCAAGCGTGTGCCGAAGTAGATAGAGAAATGAAAAAATTTATTATCCGTTTGGCAGATGAAGAAGAGTCAAAATTTCCAAACAAGAGAGCAAGTTTTCAAAACTTTAGATTAGCTGTTAATTCAGAAGGATACAAAATGACTTTTGGAGCAGCAAAGGTAGAGTCCGACGGTTTGGAAGATATAATTTTGGCGGTCAATGGCTCTTTGCAAACTGCACGCGCTACTACTTTTGATAACTCCAAAGATTATGGAGAAGCATTTTCGCCTGAAAAAATGATAGCCAAAATTGATCAAATAAATGAATTACGAAATAAAATTTTTCAAAGTGGAAATAGAATTACTGGAATAGATGGGGTCATTTATGAAATATATGGGGAAAATTCTGGTATATTCGAGTTAAACAGGGACTTGCTGAGGGAAGTGAGAAAGGACAAATTTAGACCTCAAACAGGGCACGAGGAAATTTGGAATGATTTGAAGGCTTATGTAAAAGGTTTAAATATTTTTGATGTTGTTAAGCCTTTTACTGCCGATGAGGTTGGAAAGATAAAAGATGAGACAGACTCAATTGATACCATCACGTCTGGGGTGCGTCGCAAAGATGCACAAAATTGTAGGCAAGCTGTTGAGACTTTGGATAGAAATGAAAAGGACGAACGATTTACATCTGAGGCTCGATTTCATGCCGAAGCAGTAAAAATAAAAAATTGTGCCTATCTGAGTTTGGATGTATTGGATGTTGGGATAGATCAACTATTAGATTTCGAACAACGTGTTCAAGCGGTTGGAAACAAAGACATGTCTTTTGCTCAAGCTTCGTTAGAGGCGGGAGATTTGATGACCAAAAAACTACGTTTAATGAGAGGCCAGGCTTATGAGATTTGTAAAAGATTTGGGATTACTCAAAATGAGCGTATGAATGGTCTAGTCGGCGGGGATGAATTGACTTTAGCAATTGATTTAGATGTTGTAGATGAAGATGGAAGAAAAATTTTTGATGATGGAGATAAAAAATTAAATAAATTAATTCTCCAATTAAGGAGGGAAACTAATAGCCGTGTCGTAAAAACAGTGATAGCCGAAAGTCGCCGCAATTCAACTTCCGCGGATATGATTGAAAGAACAAAAGAACATCTGAAAGCACTAAAAAATGCTGAGGAAGGTACCAATCAGGCCAAACAGGTTGAAAATGCCCTCCGTCAATTAGACAAATTTATCAAATCACATCCCGATAATGAGTCTGCAATTGCCCTAGCTGGAAGTTTAAAAGATTTTGTGATGACAGAAGTAGATGACCATTTTACTGTACGCACCGAACTGGGTCCAGATATGAGCTTAAAGGAAGCTCTAGAAAAGATAGCCTCTCTTCAAACTTAGAAAAGAAGGTATAAAAACAAAAAATCCTTCGTACAGACGAAGGATTTTTGATATTCTATTATTATAAAATATTATCTAGTTTTTTTGGCACTCAAATGTCTGGTTGTTTTGCGTAAATATGCGCCAACCTTAGTATTTTTCTTGGCCTGTCTTAGTCTAGCTCTTAATGCTCCGTTCATAAAAATTTTATTAATGTATAAGTGACAGGCACTACTATACAACAAATTTATAAAAAAAGCAAGAGATGGGCTGGAAAAACACTGGAATTATGATATACTCTATAAAAGAACACAAGAAGAATCAAAATAATTATGAAAATAGCCGTAATCGGAGGTGGAGCCGCAGGTATGATGGCCACTGCTACAATCAATGAATTATCCCCAAGAACAAAGATTTTTTTGATTGAAAAAAACGACTCACTTGGTAAAAAAGTTATCATCTCCGGCGGTGGTCGTTGTAATGTCACTACCGGTCTAGAAGACGTCAAGGCGGTTTTAGAAAATTACCCCAGAGGTAATAAATTTTTGATTTCTACTATGCATCGTTTTTCACCTATGGCAGTACGTGCTTGGTTTGAGTCGCACGGAGTTCCATTGAAATGCGAAAAAGACATGCGAGTTTTTCCGGTATCCAATAACGGCGAAGACGTAGTCAACACTTTTATCAAAATATTTCAAAACTCAAATACCGAAATACTTTTCAAACACGCGGTCACCAAAATAGAAAAAACTGAAAAAGGATTTCAGATTAGTTTTAGTGATCATCCGCCAATAATCGTAGAGAAGGTGGTATTAGCTCTAGGTGGTCAAGCCTACCGTCAAACCGGATCAAATGGAGACGGATATACACTAGCGGAATCGCTAGGCCACACTGTCACTGCGTTGGTTCCCAGTTTGCACTCTTTTATTACTGCCGAAAAATGGCCTGGCACACTAGCTGGGATGTCATTTAACAAAGCCACTATTAGCGCCGACTGCATCAAGCCAAATACTCGTACCGGTCCATTTTTATTTACACACTCTGGTATTAGTGGACCTGCTGTTTTTGCACTCTCCGCTCTGGTAGCCTTCAATTCGGTTGGACAAAAAAAACCACTAAAACTTTTCATAGATTTTCTTCCGGATAATAGTATCGAAGAAATTTCCGAGACACTTCAAAGCATTGCGAAGGAAAATCCAAAAAAGATTTTCAAAAATACTTTACATCATTATTTGCCTCTCAATCTTTGTGAAGCATTGTGTGAGTATTCAAAAATTTACGGTAATAAAAGAAATGGGGAAATGAGTAAAACTGAAATTGGAACCGCTGCTACATTGTTAAAAAAAGTACCGTTAGTGGCTATCAGTCGCGGCTCTGGAGATGAATTTGTTACCGCCGGAGGAGTGGAAAGAAAAGAAATTGATCCCCGTACTATGGAGTCCAAAATCTGCCCAGGATTGTATTTTGCAGGCGAAATTATGAATATTGATGGCTTTACTGGGGGGTTTAATCTACAGGCTTCATGGGCCACTGGAAGAGCAGTTGGTGAAAATATTGCACAGAGGGCTTGACTTTCTCCCGATTTTATGCTATAGTGTTTGACATACAGATCCCAGCTAGAAATATAGTCGAATTTCAGCGGTGATATACAATTGTATTTTATTCATCCTATATTTCTTTCTATGAACGGAACTATTAAAAGTTTGATCGTTGACAAGAATTTTGGCTTCATTACCCCAGAAGATGGCGGTAAAGATGTATTTTTTCACGCTTCTGGTCTTACTGGTGGCGTAGAATTCAGCCAATTGCACGTCGGCGACAAAACTTCATTTGATGTCGAGCAGTCTGACAAAGGCCCTCGCGCTATCAATGTTGTATTGGCTTAATACCAATTTCAAAAATAATCTCCCCCTTATTATTTTATAAGGGGGATTTTATTTGAAAATTTATTACTTATCTTTGGTCTGTTATAGTATATTTACTACCACCGAACAGCTTAAAGAATTTTATTTCGGTGGTGCTAAATAGACTATATGTCACATACTCCTCAACCGGTTTCTTCCGGTTTTCAAGGTTTAGGTATTTCACCTAGATTGCTTGAGGTTTTAGAACAGTTAAAATTTACTCAGCCAACTCCAATTCAACATCAATCCATTCCAGCCGGTTTGGAAGGTAAAGATATTATCGGAGTTGCTCAAACAGGGACAGGCAAAACCCTCGCTTTTGGTATTCCAATGGTTCAAAACCTTGGCAATTCTCATGGTCAAGGTTTGGTTTTGCTACCAACTCGTGAACTTGCATTACAGGTTGCCGAGACTTTACAAAAAATCGGTCGCAGTAGTGGTCTCAAGACTGCCTGTTTGATTGGTGGTGCTTCCATGTTTATGCAAATCCAGGCGATTCGCCGTGGACCGCATGTTATTATCGCTACTCCAGGACGTTTGGTTGACCATCTCAGACAAGGCAATGTTCGATTGAACAATGTCCGCATCTGCGTTTTAGATGAAGCCGACCGCATGCTTGATATCGGTTTTGCTCAACAAATTCAACAAATTCTTGGACTAATTTCCAAGGAACGTCAGATTATGTTATTTTCTGCTACGATGCCACAAGAAATTGTGCGCCTGGCCGCTAGTCATATGAAGTTGCCACTTCGTATTGAAGTAGCTCCATCTGGTACTGCCGCAGCCAGAGTAGAACAAGAAATATATATGGTTAATAGAGACGTAAAAGTCCAATTACTGGAAAAAATATTATCAGATTACAAAGGAATAATTTTGGTGTTCACTAGAACAAAACATAGTGCCAAAAAAATAGCCGCTACTTGTCGCCAAATGGGACACAAGGCTGCGGAAATTCATTCCAATCGCTCCTTGGCTCAACGCCGTGAAGCTTTGGATGGTTTCAAATCAGGCAAATACAGAGTGTTAGTAGCCACAGACATCGCCGCTCGCGGTATTGATGTCAACGGCATTGAAGTGGTAATCAACTTTGATTTACCAGAAAATTCTGAAGATTATGTTCACCGTATTGGCCGTACTGGTCGTGCGGGCTATGCTGGACGCGCTATTTCTTTTGCCACTCCAGATCAACGCAATGACATTCGCAGTATCGAAAGATTGATCCGTAAAGTCTTACCAATCAAAACAATTCTTCCAGAACTTCCGCCTAGACGTGCTATGGCGGCCAGCTCTAGTACAGAAGAAAGTAGATTTAGTGGTGGTTTTAGAGACAGAGGATTCAGACCACGCACTGCCAACAACCGCACTCCTAGTCGTGATTTCAAATCTCGCGGCAGTAGTCGTCCTGGATTTCGTCGTTCTCGTTAAAAACAAGATCAAAAAATAAAGCTCTAACCAGCTTTATTTTTATTTGTCAAAAAGCGTATTTTTTTGTATAATTAGAGACAAAGGGAACTACTTGATTATGCTTGACCAGCTTGAGAATTTGATGAGTGATTTGACATTAGCCTCAGATCCACTACAAGCCAAAAACTTGAGTAGTTTTTTTAAAACCGGAAAAGGCCAATATGGACATGGAGATATTTTTTGGGGAATAAAAGTACCAATTCAACGTAAAATTGCCAAAACATATTTGCAATTGTCTCTTTCCGATATTATTACTCTATTAAAAAGTAAAATACATGAACACCGTCTAGTTGCTTTAATTATTTTAATTGATCAATTTAAAAAAGGTAACACGTTCCAAAAAAATAAAATTTTTAAACTTTATTTAAAAAATTACAAAAATATTAATAATTGGGATCTGGTAGATATTTCGGCTCCCAATATAGTAGGGGGTTGGCTCAAAGATAAGCCGAAGGAAATTCTCTACAAATTAGCCAAATCAAAAAACCTCTGGCAAAAACGCGTCGCCATTATCTCAACTTTAAGTTTTATTAGAGGAGGAAATTTTGATGAAACTTTCAAGATTGTCAAACTGTTAATGAAGGATAAACACGATCTCATCCACAAAGCCTGTGGTTGGATGTTGCGAGAGGTAGGAAAAAGAAACGAGAAAAAAGAAAAAGAGTTTTTAGACAAACATTGCAAACAAATGGCGCGCACCATGTTACGTTACTCTGTAGAGAAATTTAATAAAAAAGAATATAAACATTATTTAGTATGCAGTCGATAACTCCCAAAAAACGTAACCACTTTATTTCTTATATAAAAGGATACGCGATCTTGAGCATAATTGTTATTCATTTGATTGACTGGTCAAATATTATTGTTAGCCCCACTGGAAGTTGGCTCAAGGAGTTGTTGTATCCAGGTGTTTTCTTTTTTATGTCGACAGCGGGCAGTGTGGTATATATTGCTTATGCAAAATCGGAAACATGGACCAAACCTGCTTGGAAATTATTCAAACGTGGCTGGCAGTTGATTGGGATCTACTATTTATATAGTATAATAAAATTATTTACATACGATTTTTCCAAAGAACCCTTTTATTGGCAATATACAGAACACGGTCGGATGACATGGCAAAACATCTTATCTTTGCAGGTATTTTCTTCACCAATTGGAATCTTATTAACAATTGGTGCTCTCATAATCCTTTCGCCATTATTACTACTGATCACTAGGAAATTAAAATTTTCAAATTCAATCATCTTTGGTTTGTTGGTTGTGATAGCGGTGGCAGTCTATGGTTTCTCATGGAGTGGGCCACTATCCAATCTTTTGTTCTCCCGCAATCTTGTCATGTTCCCGTTGGCCACATGGTCTATTCCATTTCTGATTGGCTATTTGGTAGCCTCACTCGGGTTTGAAGAAAAAAAACATTGGTGGTTGGCAATATTTTTACCACTCACTGCTATTTTGTATTATTATCAAACAAAAATTGGTTTGCCAATAAAACCATCAAATTTCATGTATCCATTGAAACCTTACTACCTGTCTGCTTCATTATTATTGATGACTCTGCTTTTCTATATATTCTATGTGCTGGAAAAAATTCCAAATAAGATTATAAAATACAAGTTAAGTTTAATCAGATTTTTGGGCGACTTTACACTCTCCGTATATATTGGACATTGGATTGTGATTGACATGATGTTATGGGTTTTCTATCCACATTACAAACTAATTTGGTTGGCTGTACCGATATATTTGATTTGTTTTGTATTGTTAAAATATAAGAAATTCCAAGAATATGTTCAAAACCAAATTTAGTAAGATACTTGTTTTGTTATTATTTATCAGTTCCTTTTGACAAAAACTCACGATTTTACTATAATATTAGCGTATTTTTAATCTAAATTATGTTGTATTCAAAATTACTAGGTAAAACCATCAAATCCGTGTCTGCCGATGAAGAAAGTATCAATGCTCAATATTTGATTCGCGGGGGTTTTATCAATAAACAAATGGCGGGTGTGTATAATTATTTACCGCTAGGGTTGCGTGTCTTGACGAAAATTCAAAACATCATTCGTGAGGAAATGTTGGCGGTTGGTGCCAACGAAGTTCTCATGCCTTCGCTCACTCAAGAAGAGAGTTACAAAATTACCGGCCGCGACAATATGGATGTACTTTTCCGATGTGAAGGACATGGTGGAACAAAATATGTGCTCAACCCAACTCATGAAGAAGTGGTTACTCCGCTAGTACAAAAATTTGTTTTTTCTTACAATGATTTACCGGTGGGTGTTTTTCAAATACAAAATAAATATCGCAATGAACCGCGCGCCAAATCTGGAATTTTGCGTGGGCGAGAATTTAATATGAAAGATCTGTATTCGTTCCACACTGATGAAAACAGTTTGAATGAATATTATGAAGTCATGAAAAAGGTTTATCACAAAGTTTATGATCGTCTAGGTTTGGGTGAGCTGACAATTTTAACATACGCCGCTGGTGGTGCTTTCTCTCGTTACTCGCACGAATTCCAAACCTTGTGTGCTGTAGGTGAGGATACTATTTACACTTGCACAAAATGTAATATTGGTATTAACAAAGAAATTATTACTGAACAAACTTCCTGTCCAGAATGTGGCAATGTTGATTTAATAGAAAAAAATGGTATTGAGGTGGGAAATATTTTCAAATTACGCACCAAATTTTCTGAAGCTTTTGGTTTCAAATATTCTGATAACAGCGGACAGGAACAGTTGGTAGAAATGGGATGCTATGGCATGGGGCCAAGTCGTATCATGGGAACATTGGTAGAAGTATTTCATGATGACAAAGGTATAATTTGGCCAGAAAGTATTGCACCATTCAAATATCACCTCATCGTATTAGGTAAAGAAGAGGAAACTTTTGAAATGGCTCAAAAAATTTATAACAAAATGACTGCCAACGGTTCAGAAGTTTTGTTTGACGATCGTCGCGACGTTACTGCCGGTACAAAATTTGCAGACGCTGATTTGATCGGCCTCCCAGTACGTATGATTGTTAGTAAAAAAACTATTGAAAAACAATCTGTCGAAGTAAAAAAACGCAACAGTGATAAATCTGAACTTGAATTAATTGAAAACTACCTATGAATTTAATTGCCCATTTTGATGAAATATTTCTCAAGGGCGACAATCAAAAAACTTTTATTGATTGTTTGAAAAATAATATTCGAAGTTTGTTTGCAGGATCGAATGTGACGCGCGTTGAAAGTGGACTTTGGATAGAGAATATCGAACAATCAGATCTAGCGCGCCTGGCCCTTGTGCCGGGCGTTGCCAATTTTGGTGTTGCTTATAAAAGTGAACTCGAAATCAGTAAAATTACTGAAGTGATAACGAATTATGAATGGGGGAGTAATATTACTTCTTTTAGAATCAAAGCAGAGCGTTCAGACAAGCGTTATCCGTTGAATTCTGTTCAAATAGAAAAACAATTGGGAACGGCGATTAATAAGAAATTTGGCTATAAAGTAAAACTAGAAAATCCAGAGCTCACCATCCATGTAGATATCGCTAGTGAACACGCTCTAATATATGGAAACCTCATGACTGGTGCCAGCGGTTTACCGATAGGTACAGCGGGAAAAGTGATGTGTTTGCTCTCGGGTGGCATAGATAGTCCTGTAGCGGCTTATAAAATGATGTGCCGAGGGGCGGAAGTCGAACTCGTACATTTTCAAAATCAGACACAGGTGACAGAGGAAGTCTCCCAAAAAATCATGGATTTGGCAGCGGTGTTAGCTCGCTATCACGGGAAAATTAATTTACACATTGTCCCATTTGCAGAATGGCAAAAACAAATTGTGATAAATATTCCATCAGATTATCGTATGTTGGCCACTCGACGAATTATGTTTAAAATTGCGGATAATATTGCCAAAAAACAAAATTGTTTGGCTCTAGTCACTGGTGACTCACTGGGGCAAGTAGCATCACAAACATTAGAAAATTTATCGGCCGTTTATCAATCAGTAGACACGTTGAAACTGTCACCATTGATAGGAGAGAATAAAAGCACAATCATTGCGTTGGCTCGACTGTTGGGTACGCTTGATATCTCCAACCGACCATATGAAGATTGTTGCAGTTTGTTTGTGGCCAAACATCCTCAAACTAGAGCCAAACTAGATACGGTGTTGGATTTAGAATCCAGACTGGACTTATCCACCATTGACAAACAAGAGTATATTTCATACCATATAGGTATGTAATGCCCAATAGTTGTTTTTCGATAAAAAATTTGATACAATGACGGGCATAATTCATACCTATAAAATATGTCCTACGAAGTTGTCTTCGATATCGAAACCCAAAATACATTTGCTGAAGTTGATAATGATTTTAAAAAATTAAAAGTTTCTGTCATTTCTCTTTATCGCTCCGACACTGACAGTTATTCCAGTTATACAGAAAGTGAACTGAATCAAGTGTGGCCAATATTTGAAAAAGCCCAGCGCATCATCGGTTTTAATAGTGAACACTTTGATTTACCAGTATTAAATAATTATTATTTGGGAGATCTGTTGTTGCTACCACATTTAGATATTATTAAAAAAGTAAAAGACAGCCTCGGTATTAGGCTAAAACTTTCTACGCTAGCCGAAGCTACATTAGACAATGTCACCAAGAGTGCTGATGGGTTGCAAGCTGTACGCTGGTGGCGTGAAGGAAAGATCGAGGAAATAAAAAAATATTGCGAGCAGGACGTGCGAGTGACCAAAGAACTGTACGATTTTGGACGTCAGAACAAACAATTATTTTACAAAACATTGACTGGAGAGATTTTACCTTTTGCAGTCAACTTTGAACCAGACGAAAAACCACTGACTGCCAACGGTGACATCGCAATCAAAAATATTAATTTCACTTTACCATTTTAATATGCTTACTATTCGTCGCGAAACTGACTATGCTTTACAAATGTTAAAGGTATTAGGGAAATCCAAAAATAAGATAATGTCGTTAAATGAAATTTCCAAAAAAACAACAGTCTCATTTTTATTTTTACAAAAAATTGCCAGAAAATTACGTTTGGGTAAAATTATTGAGGCTCATCAGGGGGTGGATGGTGGGTATCAATTAGTGGTTGACCCAAAAAAAGTTACTTTACGAAAAGTAGTGGAAGCGATGGAAGGACAATGCTTTATTTTAAGTTGTTTGGACGCCTCCAAAAAAATTGAATGCTGTAATCCGGCCAAAAATTGTGAATTGAAAGCCAAAATGGGGAAATTAAATAAAAAAATTGTTAAAATTTTAGACGATGTAAAATTATCTGATATCTAATTATGTTTTCCAAACCAAAAATTAAACGTGAAATTTATTTGGATCATGCCGCTACCACTTATTGTGATCCGGAAGTAGTAAAAGCGATGTTACCGTATTTCACTGATATCTATGGCAACCCATCTTCACTCTACCACAAAGGCAGAGAAGCGAACGGAGTTTTAAACGATAGTCGTCGCACCGTAGCCAAATTAATCAACGCCTTACCAGAAAATATTATTTTTACTGGTGGAGGAAGTGAATCTGACAATATGGCTATCTATGGCGTGGCTAGAGCTCACGAACACAAAGGGAAACATATTATCACTACAGAGATAGAACACCACGCGGTATTACATCCGCTTGAAGATTTACAAAAACAAGGCTGGGAAGTGACTTATTTAAAAGTAGACAAACAAGGATTTATAAATACTGACGATTTAGTAAAAGCCATTCGACCAGAAACGGTATTAATATCAATAATGTACGCCAACAATGAGGTTGGTACTATCGAACCAATTGCAGAAATTGGCAGAGAAATTTTAAAATATCGTAAAGAAAATAATACTCCCTATCCATTTTTTCATTCAGATGCTTGTCAGGCCGCCGGATATCTGAATTTGGATGTAGAGAAATTGCATGTTGACCTGATGACTATTAACGGTAGTAAAATGTATGGACCAAAAGGTGTCGGAATGTTATATGTACGCCGTGGTGTACGCCTGAAGCCTCTGATAGTCGGAGGTACACAGGAACGTCGCCTACGTGCTGGTACTGAAAATGTTCCGGCTATCGTAGGTTTTACCAAAGCATTTGAGCTCGCTCAACAAAGAATTGATTCCGAAACAAAACGTGTAGGCGATTTAACAAAATACATGTGGAGTGAATTGCAAAACAAAATTCCCAAACTAAAATTAAATGGCCCAGAATTAGGCGACAGACGCCTGCCAAATAATTTGAACGTAACTTTTATTGATGTAGAAGGGGAGGCCATGCTACTTTATTTGGATGAATACGGAATCATGTGTTCGACTGGCAGTGCTTGCACTAGTGAATCACTTGATCCATCTCATGTCTTGCTCGCTATGGGTTTGCCTTATGAATATTCCCACGGCAGTCTACGCTTTACATTTGGTCATTGCAATTCCAAAAAAGATATTGATTATATGATGGAATATTTACCAGATATCATAAAACAATTACGCGAAATCAGCCCAGTTAACATGGGAAATGTGAAACACGCTAAATACAAAAAATAATTGTCATTCCCGCGAAAGCGGGAATCCAAAATTAAATAGATTCCCGCTTTCGCGGGAATGACAGAGAAAATAATATGACAAAAAAATTAGAAAAAAAAGAAAATCTAAAACAGCCGGTGGATATTCGTTCCACTACTGGTGGTGGTTGGTTGTATACCGATATTGTGAAAGATCACTTCTTTAATCCGCGCAATTTTATGCGTTATGGTGAAGAAGAAAATTTTAAACACAATGCTATGGGTCGCGTTGGCTCACCAGCATGTGGAGATGAAATGGTACTGTGGTTAAACATTGATTCAAAAACAGAAAAAATTTCTGAATGTCGTTGGCGCACTTTTGGTTGTGGAAGTGCTATCGCATCTACCTCAGCCTTGAGTGAAATGATCGTAGAAAATGACGGAATGAAGATAGAAGATGCACTAAAAATAAAACCACAAGATATTCTAAACAGATTAGGTGGTCTGCCAGATCGAAAAGTACACTGCTCGGTATTAGGAGACAAAGCTCTACAGGCCGCTATCAATGATTTTTTCCGCACAACTGGTCAACATGATCGCATTATTACTGCTGGTTCAAAAGTAGTTGACAAAGATTTACACATTACCGACCACGATATTGAAGAAGCGGTACTGGAAGGCGCCACAACATTAGAAGATTTGCAAAAGAAATTAAAAATCGGCATAATCAACAAAGAAAATGTTCCAATGATTGAAGATTTACTCAGATTCTATCAAGAAAAATACTATGGTTGATAAGAAAATTCGTGTTTGTTGCGGCATGACGTGTGGTGTAATGGGTTCGGGAAAATTGATGCGTAAAATTGAAAGTGATACTGGTTTGAAAGCCGGTGAAAAAAACGATAAGGTTGATCTAAATTTTTGTAGCTGTACTGGCAACTGTCATCTAGCTCCAATCGTTGCAGTTAACGGCAATTTTATTCACGAGGCCAAGGAAGAAACTATCTTAAAAGAAATTGAAGAAGCGGCTACTAGAGAACCACAGGATCCAGGTATCATTGACGCATCTGTCGAAGAGGTGTTAAATAACGACTTCCTAGGTGATATCTAAATTATTAAACAATACATAATTCAAATATATTATATGAATCCAAAAGTGGACAAGGAACTTTGTATCGGATGTGGGACATGTGAGGCGCTCGCTAGCAATACTTTTCATATGAACGACGATGGTAAAGCGATTGTTGTTAATCCAAACGGGGATCCAGACGATATGATCCAGATGAGTTGTGATTCGTGCCCGACAAAAGCTATTATAATAGAATAGAATTATCCAAACCCGCCAAAAGCGGGTTTTGTTGATAAAACAATATGAGTTGTGGTATAATTATAAAGCCCTTATAAAAGGCCGAGGGTTGAATATAAATTTTAATTTAATAATATATTTATGAAAATCAAATTTAAAATTCTAATTTTAACATTAGCAATATTTTTTGCGTTTGGTACAGCATTGCCAGCCAAAGCCTTCTACATTGAAATACCACAAATCTTAAAGGACGCCATTTCTGCCTTAAAAACTTCCAATACATTAGCGCAGGAGGGATCAAACTTGTTGCCTCCACCAGCTGGCACTATTTTTTGTAATGCACTAAATAGACAGACAACAATGGAAGAATGTGGCGTAGCTAGTGGACAACAACCTGGAAACACCTCTATTTTTTGTGATGCACTTGGCAAACAAACTACCAAAGATGAGTGTGACGCTAGCAATAGTCAACAACAACCACAGCAAAATCAACCGCAGCAGAATGATAACCAACAGATGATGAATCAACAACCACAAAATCAGAATCAACCTCAACAAAACAACGATCAACAAAAGATGAATCAAAATGAACAAGGAAACAGGGAGAACGGAAACAATAAAAACTTTTTACAAGATGTACAAAGAGGCGCAAAACAAATGGAACGCAGTCTCACCCAGTTCGATACCTTGATAAAAACGACAGAAAAAGCTGGGGGTACTGTAAAAGCTGAAATGAAAGAAAGCGCTGATAAACTCAGAGGTATGATGGCACAAGCCAAATCTGCCAAAACTTCAGAAGATTTACAAGATTTTGACATGGGAGAAGCCAACCAGCTTGCGCAGGAATTGGAACAATATCGTCGTGATGTTCAAAATCAAACTCAACAGCTAAAACAAGTAAAACAACAAATACGTAATGCGGAAACGGCCGTAAAATCTTTTGAAAAACAGATAGCCAAAGGCAAAAATTGCGTAACAGAAGAAGTAAAAACACAATTGGCAACCCTAAAAACAACAATTGCCACAATCAAAAATGCAAAAACTTGGGAGGAAGTAGAAGCGGCTGGCATAGATAATATGGGGGATTTATTTAACGATTTAAATGACTCCAGAGAACAATTGGACACTTGCTCTCGTTGGCCTCAAATTTTAAAGCAAGTAGACCAACAATTAAAAACCCTAAATACTCAAGTTAAAAAAAGTAAAACTCTAGTCACCAAATTGGCAACCAAAGGTGTTGATTTATCCGTGCCATTTGCCGCTTTTGAGGATGGAGTGACCAAAATGAAAGCTATCCGTGAAGATGCCGTAGCCAAAATGAAAAGCAATGATTTTCAAAGTGCATTTGACCTCTTGCAGGATGATTTCTTTGGCCAGATGGATGATATAATGGAAAACCAACAAACCATCCAAACAATGAGTAATTTGGGTACTTTCAATTCCCAATTCAAAAAGGATACAGCTAATGCACAAAAACAAATTAATTCCCTAAAAAAACAAAAGATAGACACAGCAGAATTAGTAAGTATTTTGGCAGACGCTAAAACGACAGGAGCGGAAATATTGGTGTTGATCAAGCAAAAAACTGTGGATTTAGATGCCATTATGAGTAGTATGGGGGATTTACAGGATTTGAATAACGAATTTAGCGATAAAGTCGCTGAATTGACAGGTGATGAGGGCAACGATATGCAAAATATTATAGGACCAGCACAAATCAAAACACTACAGATGCCGACTGGTATGAATCAGTTCATCAGTCAACCACAGCAAATGCAACCACAACAACAAATAATTAACACAAACGGTGGACCAAATTTTTAGCCAAAACAATAAAGTTATTTAGTTGACTTTTCAATCCTACACCAATCCGGTGTGGGGTTGTTTTTTTTGCATTATTTTGCTAGAATACATCCATTATGAATTCTGGAAAACTATATATTGTGGCTACACCCATTGGCAATTTGGGTGATATTACTTTACGCGCTATTGAAACTCTCAAAAGCGTAGATTATGTTTTGTGCGAAGATACTCGTGTTAGCAGAAAATTGTTGGATCATTACGAAATAAAAACCCCAACAATCAGCTACCACCAACACAGTGATGCCAAAAAAACTATTCAAATTGAATCACTTTTAAACGAAGGCAAAAATTTGGCACTGGTCACAGACGCTGGCACTCCTGGGATTAGCGACCCTGGCAATATATTGATTAGTGATTTATTAAAACACGGAGTAAACCAAATTATTCCTATTCCGGGACCATCCGCTATTATTTCCGCATTAAGTGTATCCGGTTTTCCAACCGACAAATATTTATTCCTAGGTTTTCCTCCACATAAAAATAAACGCCAAAAGTTTTTCAAAGAAGCGGTACAATATGATTTTACAGTTGGATTTTATGAATCCGGTCATCGTATTTTGAAATGTCTAAATGAATTAAAAGAATACCTTGATCCAAAAAAACAACTTTTGGTAGGTCGTGAATTAACCAAACAATTTGAAACTATTTATCGCGGTACCATTGATGAGATAATAGGCCAAATGAAAGAAGAAAGAGGGGAATTTGTTGTTATTATTTCAAAATAATTTTATGAGCGACCCTGAAAGAAAATTTGACCCAACTGTACCCCAACCAAAAATAGATAAGCATTTACCATTTGGTAGTGAAATCGTTGGACCAGAAAATCCTCGAATTTTAGATAGAATTTCTCGTGGCGAATTCGTTCAAGAACTATTTCGTGGACAATCGGCTCTCTATATTCCAAATCATATTGCGGAAATGTTAGGCGATGATTTTATTTTGCAAACCGCAAAAAGTATTTACACTAGTGACCAGTATGATGGAGTGCATGATACACCAATTAGGGTAATAAGACACACAAATTCATGGTTCATCGATTTACCAAGATGCCCGATAATAATTGATGATAAAGAAAAAGAGATTGGTCATTTTGATACTACACAAATAGACACTCTCACTGATTTACTTAAGAAAAAATTTGAAGAACTATCACAAAAAAAATAATTTTATGCCAAAAAAATCTAACTACTACATCACCACTGCCATCGCCTATGCCAATGCCGACCCACATATCGGATTTGCTTTGGAATTGCTGTTTACGGACACTATGGCGCGTTATCAGCGCTTATTGGGCAATGATGTGAGGTTTTTGACTGGTACCGACGAACATGGTCAGAAAATATACAAAACCGCCATAGATCAAGGCAGGACACCAGAGGATTTTGTGACAGAAAAAAGTGCCAAAGTGGCTGAATTGGCAGACCTATGGAATATTTCCAACGATGATTTTATTCGCACCACCGAAAAACGCCATATCACTGGCGCACAAAAGTTTTGGAATGCTTCTTTGGAAAATGGTGATATTTATAAAAAGAAATACAGCGGACTTTATTGTGTCGGTTGTGAATCATTCAAGACAGAAAAAGATTTGATAGAAGGAAAATGTCCAGACCACAAGACGACTCCAGAATTATTGGAAGAAGAAAATTATTTTTTCAAATTATCCAAATTTCAAAAAGCATTAGGAAAATTATTTGAT
>JBAYIZ010000012.1:0-29273 GCA_041665405.1 Candidatus Magasanikiibacteriota bacterium | reverse complement strand
AATTGGCAACCAGGAATCACATTGGAAAATGGAATCAAAGAGTTGAAAAAAGTGTGGAATGTACAATAAATAAAAAGTTATCCACAGAATAAAATAGAATGGAAAATAAATTTGTGGTATAATATTTTCAGCAATGAGTGAAAGAGGGGGAACGAAATCTCGGATTGGGCAACCTATAACCGAGATTTTTTTTAAAAAATATTTTATTTATTAATTAATAATAACTATGCGCACGAAAATTATATTGTGGGTGGGGGTATTAATTTTGGGGCTTTTGATTATTTTTGGCGCATATAGTTGGTTTTTATCCAAACAGGCAAGAGTGTCAAACGGTACGGCACGAGCAGATTTTCCGTATAATGATTATAGTTTGGTTGAGTTGGAAGCATTATATCCACAAAATCCAGAAAATTTGGCACCGAATATTCAAACACCAGAGCAAACTCACGCTATGTTTTTGGCAGCTTTGAAAAAAGAAGATTTTGATGAGGCGGTGAATTGTTGTTTTCGCGAGGGGGATAGGGCGGGGATGAAAGAATTTTTGTTGGGTGTTAAGAATAAGGGGTTGATGCCAGTTATGATGAGTGATTTAAAAGAAATTTTCAAAGATACAGAAAATAGTTGGGTGGCTACATATGTTTATTCTGGTACATCCAAAGGAAAAAAAGTTGGGAATGTTTTGGAGTTTATAAAAACAACTTCAGGAATTTGGTATATTAAATCATTATAATTGTTAATGCGAGTTATTTACTATAAGCAATAATTTTATTATATGAACAATGGGGGGAATAAATTTTGCAAATTTTTTGGTTTCATTATTTTTATAATTGTTTTAAACTTGGTGTTTGTGCGTCAAGTTTTTTGTTATGATTCCAACATCGCTCATCCTGGGATTGCCGATTTGGCAGTAAAACAATATAATCAAAATAATAGTCAAAAAATTTCAGTAGAACAACTTGGTTGGATAAAAAGTGGGGCGATAGAGGAAGATACCCCAACGCGATGGTTTAACCATTTTTATGATCCGATATACAATCGCGGACTATGGTTTGGCAAACAGCATGATTCGGCCAAAGTTTGGGCCAAAGATTCCAGTAAACAAACCGAGTTTGCAATGGGTGATAATAGCTGGCAAAGAGCGATAAACGATTATCGCAAAGGCAATACTGAATTGGCGTTTAAAGAGCTTGGTCATAGTATACATTTGGTATCTGATATGTTGGTGCCAGCTCATACCCGTGATAGTATTCATGCGGTGCCACCTGATTCGTATGAACAGTATGTAAAAAAGAACTGGAGTACGGTTAGTAAAAATATTAAAGGTGAGGTGGTTGATAAAAATAGTTTGGAAGAAATTTTTGATGATGTCGCTAAATATTCTAATGGTAATTTTTATAGTGATAATACAATTGAAAGTAATAAATATAATATTAATAAGATTATTAAATTAGATCCGTATAGTTTTAATAATAAGGTAGAATTATTTGTTGCGTACACTCAAAATAGCGATGGTAGTTTAACTAAAAGCCATTTGACAGGTGGTACTGATTGGAAGAATGATAAGAATACAGTAAACAACAGTACAATTTTAAGCGACCACGCCTCCCACCTCCTCCCCAAAGCCGTCGGTTACAGCGCCAACACTATAAAACTATTTCTCACCGAAACACAAAAAAATGAAAAAGAAAAACTCCCATTTTTTAGAGTCAATTTAGGTGGTCTATTTAACACCGGAGTAGGTAAAATAATTTCCGTAGCAGAAAGTGTTTATGATTCTGCACTTTCTCAAACACCAGATGACAAAATCAGCTCTGGGTCAAACACTAGCAACCAGCCCTCTACAAATATTCCAAATGAATCACCAATAACTGTTCCAAATCCATCCACGAATCAACCAGTAAATGCATCACCAGTTTTGTCCACGCCAAACCCAAACCCAAACAATCCAATTCAAAATATTTCACCACCTTCATCGGGACAGTATTCAGGTGGCGGTGGAGGATCGTCTGCTAATCCTGTTATTATCTCACCGACAGTTATTGAACAAACTTCTGTAAATACTTTAACCACTACCACTTCCACTTCCACTACCACATCTACAGACGCTTCTTCTTCTACACCCAATAATACAACTTCTACCACTGATTTCACTACGTCCACCATCACCGATACCATCACCTCAACTTCCACCACCCAAACCACGTCCACCACCGATTTTACCTCTTCAACTGTAGATATACCTCCTAGCCCTACTTCCACTACGTCTACCATAGATATCCCGACCTCTACTCCAGACACAGATACACCCACATCAACCACTACCACTACGACACCAAACACAGACACCCCCACTTCGACCACAACCACTTCCACTCCCGATCCAGTTCCACCGGCTCCAGATGTAGTAATAAACGAAATCGCCTGGGCGGGCACATCGGCCACGACAGATCAAGATGAATATATCGAACTCTACAACAACACTGATCAAGATATATTATTATTTCCTTCAACGAATACTTTGAAATGGAAAATAATGTTTGGCGATGTTCAAATTAGTATTAAAACAACTATCAATCGTGTTATACCAAAAAATGGATATTATTTATTTGAGCGTACAGATGATAGAACGGTCAACGAAATTGCGGCTGATATAATTTATACTGGTGCTCTAAATAATACTGGCGAGCGTGTACGTTTGTTAGATGGAAACGGACAACTGGTAGATGAGGTCAACGCTAGCGCTGGTTGGTTCGCCGGTTCCGCCAGTTCATATTCTTCAATGGAAAAAATAAATCCTCGTTTGTCTGGAAACACTTCAACCAATTGGCAAACAAATGAGGGCCCGAGATTTGAAGGAAAAGTAGACAATGGTGGGGATGATGTTCCTCTCAACGGTTCACCAAAGCAATCCAATTTTGGTTCAATCGTACTCAAGAGTAGCCAGAGAGAAAATGTGCGGACTTTGAGGAAAAGTGATTTTCCATACATTTTAACCTATTATGAAATCCCCGTTAGCAAAACTTTAAACGTTGATGCTGGGGCAGTAATAAAAACATATTATGCTGGTTCAAAAATTGATGTCAAAGGGAATTTAAATATCAACGGCAGTGACACCAACAAAGTAATAATGACCTCTGGTCGCGATGTAAATTTTTCAGAAGAAAAATATAAAACAATTTTTGGCACACGAACCGGCAGTTTACAAGCAAAAGATTGGCAAGGAATAATGTTGTATGTCAGTTCGACCGCTAATTTGATTGGATTGGATATGCGTTATGCGGGTAAATTATTCAAAGCTCCACTGGCTAATATGTATGATCCGCTGGTGTCGCAAGCGATTCGCAGTAATGATGCTACTCTAAACATTAACAATTCTATTTTTAATGATAATGGCGATACTACAATCTACCTATCGAAATCAAATTCAATCATAAAAAATAGTAATCTAAAAAACGGAATTTTTGCCATAGAAAATTACGACGGTAGTTTGGAATTAGAAAATCTGAACATAGACAATTATTCCAACACCAACGGTCCGGTTTATGTAAAAAATATCTGGCCAAAAATGGTGCAAATAAATTTGACTAATAATATCACCAACAATGTTGTGATTGATCAAGTTAGCTTCACCTCTAGCACAACTATAAATAAGGATATTCCGATGACTTGGCAAAACATTACTATTGAACCAAATATCACTGTCGATGTGTCGGCCGGTACAAATATAAAACTGCCAGAATATTCTAATTTACATGTAAAAGGCAATCTTAATTTGAATGGTACAGAAAATGAACCGATAAATATTGATCCAGTTCAGAAGTTAGCAAATTATTATTGGGGAAGAATAATTATTGATGGTGGAAAAGCAAATTTTGTTAATGCAAATATTTCTGGCGGCCGTGGTTCGATTTGGAATGATAACTACCAGGGGATGGTAACAGTAAAAAATGGAAATTTAGATATGCAAAATTGTCAGCTATTGGATAGTCGTGCGCCAGGCAACACTTTGGAGATCACTAGCTCGACGGTCAAAATAAACAACAGCTCAATTGGCTACATCGGTTCAAAACCAAATTTTGCCAATACCAATGGAATAAAAATATATAGCGGGGAGTTGACGCTAGATAACACCAATTTAATGAATTTAGACACCGGCATATTGTCTGCCAGCTTCAATCCTTTGCCGAGTTTGTATCTCAACAATATGGATATTAGAAATTTCATGAATGTAAATCTGTATTGGGATCCGATAATTTGGTTTTCGGGATTTGCGACCAGTACCCCCGCTCTACCATAAAACAAAAAACCCACCAATCGGTGGGTTTTTAAATACATTATTATTTTCCTTCTACAACACTCACATATTGTGCACTCTTTAGTGCTCCGTCAAAGCGACGGCGTTTGCGTGTGGAGAATTTTACTTTACCAGCAACATGTGCGAATAAAGTGTCGTCCCCGCCGCGCAAAACATTTTTGCCAGCATTGATTTTGGTACCACGCTGTTTGACGATAATCATACCAGCCTTGATAACTTCTCCGTCATGTTTTTTTACTCCTAGGCGTTTCGCGACGGAATCTCGGCCTAGGTGGGTAGAGCCACCCGCTTTTTTATGTGACATAGTTCAGTATTTAAATGCTATAAAGTGGGGTTATTATATTCCAATTTGGCTAACTTGTCAAGGGCGACTAGACATGCTAAAATATCGGTACTTATGTTTAGCTATACCAAAGTCTATTTCAAGGATCGCTGGGTACTAGTACCCGCCCTATTTTTGGCGTTATTTCAGCTGTTTATGTGGGTTTATGCGGCTATGTATGTTCGGGCTACGTCCGACCAGATTTTTTTACATTATAACGTAGTATTCGGGGTAGACCTGATAGGGGAATGGTGGAAAATTTTGGTAGTTCCTTTTGGTGGCCTGTTAATATTTTTATTAAATTTTTCTTTGTCTTGGTATTGTTATAGCACAGATAAAATTTTGGCTCGTTTTCTTACCTTCATCGCCGCTTTGTTGAATCTATCTTTGGCGGTAGCATTTTATCTGGTGGTTGGATTAAATATATAATTATGGCACGTACTGAAAGTACAATCGACCGGATATTTTTGCTTTATATCGGGATACTGTTGGTTTTTGGTTTAGCGGCTCTGATGTCCGCCAGCGGACCATTGGCTTATGGAAAATTTCAGGATTCATATTTTTTTATCAAACGCCAACTTGTTTTTGGATTATTACCAGGCTTAGCACTGGGTTATTTTTTTATAAAATTAAATTATGAAAAATGGCGCAAGTTGAGTTGGGTACCTTATTTGGGATCAGTTATTTTATTAATTTTAGTTTTGGTACCTGGTATTGGCCAGGTGATAAACGGAGCGCGTAGTTGGATAAATATTTTTGGTTCTGGTTTTCAACCTTCTGAAATTGCCAAGTTAGCAATGATAATTTTTGCCGCATATTTATTATCTGATCGAAAAAGAAATTTGCAAGATTGGCAAATGGGATTGTTGCCGATTTTAACATTGTTGGCACCGGTGGTGATTTTAGTAGCAGTTCAACCTGATATTGGAACTTTATCTATCATATTGATAATATTGTTTGCGATGTTGTTTGAAGCTCACGTACCAAAAAAGTATTTGTTTGCCCTAGGAGCATTGGCTTTACTCACGTTTGCGTTTTTGGTATTTTTAAAACCTTATCGTTTGGAGCGCATCAGTGTATTTATGCATCCCGAACTGGATCCTCAAGGAGTTGGATATCAAATCAACCAGGCTTTTTTAGCAGTTGGTTCTGGTGGATTTTGGGGTTTAGGGGTTGGACAATCGCGTCAGAAGTTTCAATATTTGCCTGAAGTAAATTCGGATTCTATTTTTGCAGTGATTGCCGAAGAGACTGGTTTTATTGTTTCGGCCGGTCTGGTAATTCTGATTTTACTGATCGGCTTACGTGGTTTAAAAATTGTTAAAGATACCAACAGTGAATTTGGGCGGTTGATTGTGGTGGGAGTGGTGGTATGGTTGGTGTGGCAATCGTTTTTGAATATTGGTGCGATGGTGGGAATATTGCCTTTGACTGGCGTTCCGTTACCGTTTGTGTCTCACGGAGGTTCCGCTTTGATGGCTGAATTAGCCGCAGTGGCTTTAGTTTTAAATATTAGTAAACAGAATTAATTTTTTTATGAAATTACTTGTTTGTGGAGGTGCGGGATTTATTGGGTCAAATTTTATTCATTATTATCTAAAAAAATATTCGGATCGAGAGATCGTGAATTTTGATAAATTAACCTATGCTGGTAATTTGGATAATTTGAAAGATTTAGAAAACAATTCACGATATCAATTTGTGCAGGGAGATATTATTGATCTGGATAAAGTAAATGAGACAATAAAAAAATACAACATTACTCATATCATAAATTTTGCCGCCGAAACTCACGTGGACAAATCTATCCATGGTGGTTGTAAAGATTTTGTTTTGACCAATACTTTGGGGGTGCAGATGTTATTAGATGTGGTGCGGATTAACAATATAAAAAAAATGGTAAACGTTTCTACCGATGAAGTCTATGGTGCCTTGCATTTGGACAGTCCAGAAAAATTTTCTGAAAGCACTTCGATAAATCCCAATATGCCGTATGCGGCCGCCAAAGCTGGTGGGGACTTGATGTGTCATGCCTATTTTATTACTCACAAAGTACCAGTGGTGGTGACGCATTGTTCTAATAATTACGGTTCATATCAATATCCAGAAAAATTGATTCCATTTTTTGTAACCCGTTTGATGAAAAATGAAAAAGTGCCGATGTATGGTGATGGTTTGTATGTGCGTGATTGGATTCATGTGGATGATCATGCCAGTGCTTTGGATTTATTGTTAGAAAAAGGTGAAGCCGGTGGAGTGTATAATATTGGTGTGGACAATGAGCGTAGTAATATGGAAATTACTCATATGATATTGAAGATGATGAACAAAGATGAAAGTTCTATTGAATATGTCCAAGACAGACCTGGACATGATCGTCGGTATGCGATTGATGCTACCAAGATTTTGTCTTTGGGTTGGAAACCAGAATATACTAGAGAAAAATTTGAACAGGGTTTGAAGGAGACGGTGGATTGGTATTTGAACCATTTGGATTGGGTGGAGAAGATTTGGGCGAAAAAGGATTTAATTAATGAACATATTAAATAGGCCTTAATTTACGCCTCACAGATATTTATTTTCTTGTTCGCAAAACTCGCCTTTTAGACTCTGTCTAAAACCGGACTTGTAAACACTGGTCATAGAGGACTTACGGTTTACGCGTCCTGGCTCAAACATTGCTCTCGGCGAAAATAAATATCTGTTCGGCTAGAATTCAATATATTTATGAATGTGGTATTTAAACAATTTAAATTAAAGACTTTTACTAATACAGGGGTGTCTTTGACGCCGGTGGAATTGAAAGATTTTATTGATTTTGAGGTGAAACGGATTTATTTTATTACTGATTTTACAAAAGATACTGGACAACATTGTCATACAGTTGAACAGGAATTGTTTGTTTGTCAGAGAGGTATTGTGACCGCAGTTATTGATAGGGGGAATGGTTTAGAAGATATTTTATTGAATGGGCCAGAGGATGCTATTTGTTTTGGTGCTTATGTTTGGCATGGTTTTAAAAATGCATCAGTAGATTGTGTTTTGTTGGCGTTGTCTTCTACAAACTATAATGTGGATAGAAGTGATTATATTACTGATTACGAGGAATATAAAAAAATTATTTGTTAATTATTTTATGGAACCAAGACTAGAAAGATATAAAAATTTTATTGTAAAACAATATATTAGTGGTTTACTTAGAAATGATGAGTATTCTTTGGAGTTTTTTAATACTCAATTAAAGAAAAAGATTTTATCTGGAAAATTCGAAAAGATTTTGTTTACTGGTATGGGATGTTCGGCGATAGTGTCGGATATTATAAAGGGTTTTTTTGTAAATCAAAAAATACCAATATTTGTTGAAGTTTTTAATGATTATGATATTGATTTTCTTTTAAATGTCGAAGATTTGAAAAAGAATAAGACTCTAGTGATTATCAGCTCTTATAGTGGATATTCTCAGGAACCGATAAATGCTTATAATAAAATTAAGCGTTATACCAAGGACATAATTTTTCTTACCTCTGGCGGTAAGCTGGCAAAAATAGCCAAAGAAGAGGATGTTTCTATAATAAGATGGCAAATTAATAATCCTGATAGAGAATACCCATTATTTCACGCCCCTCAGTATTTTTGTATTTTACTTGATGTTTTTTATCACCTGGAAATTTTAAAAACAAATTATAAAAAAGAGATTCAATCTGCAGTAGATTTTGTTGTCCGCGATGTGAATACAAAAAAGATTGAAGAGGCCAAAAGAGTTGCAAAAAAACTAAAAGATAAAGAAATTATTTTGGTGGCATCACCAAAATGGTATCTAACGTTACTTAAATTAATTAAAATGCATTTTAACGAAATGGCGATGGTACCTGCTCATAGAAACTATTTTCATGAGTTCGGACATAGTGAGGTGGCCGTGTTGACCGATCCAAAATTATTGCAAGCAATTTTGTTGTTTGAGGACAAGAATGAAGACAAATATACTCAAAAAAAGATGGACAATTTAGTAAAAATATTATCTGAAAAAATACCGCAGAATAGTAATATTGTAATTGAAAAGATTAAAATTGATCAAAATAATTTCTTTAAACAATTTTTTTCGACATTGCAATTTTTACAGTATGTAAGCTATTTTTTGGGAATTGAATATAATTATAAATCGAGGGAATTAATTTCTACGGTTGCGGGTAATCCGTGGTATAACCTGAAGACAATTAAAGGAGAAAAAAAGACTTAATATGCCAAAAGTTTTGATATTGGGTTCACGTGGGATGCTTGGCCAAGAGTTGGTTCGTGAATTTAGTGAACATAGATATGAGGTGATTGGTTGGGATAAAGAAGAATTGGATATCACTGATTATATTGTTTCGGCTACCAAAATTTCTGATTTGCATCCTGATATCGTGATCAATGCGGTAGCCTATAATGCAGTAGATAAAATAGAAGAAGATGAAAGTGCGTTTGAATTGGCTAAAAAAATAAACAGCGAAGCGGTGGAAAATTTGGCGGGTATTTGTAAAGAAACACATTCTGTTTTAGTCCATTATTCTTCGGATTATGTTTTCAAAGGAGATAAGCGGGAAGGGTATACAGAAGATGATCCAACCGATCCAATAAATAAATATGGACAAACCAAAGCGGTAGCAGAAAAAAGTATTTTGGATATTGGTGGAAAATATTATATAATTAGATTATCAAAATTGTTTGGCCAGCCGGCAGTTAGTGAAGGGGCAAAAAAAAGTTTTGTAGACATGATGATATATTTGGCTACGGAGGGTGGTAAAAAACATTTGGATGTTGTGGATGAAGAAATTGGTTGTATTACTTATGCTCCTGATTTAGCCAAAATGACTCGCATAATTATTGAAGAAGAAAGACCATTTGGAATTTATCATG
This sequence comes from Candidatus Magasanikiibacteriota bacterium, assembly GCA_041665405.1. Taxonomy (GTDB): domain Bacteria; phylum Patescibacteriota; class Patescibacteriia; order Magasanikbacterales; family GWA2-37-8; genus CAIOJG01. Next base: position 19,740 of record JBAYIZ010000012.1, on the reverse strand, counting down.
GAAGTAATAGTGGAGTCTGTAGTTGGTATCAGTGGGCCAAAGAAGTTTTTAATATCAAAAAAATTGATATTGATATTACGCCAGTATCAGGAGATAAATTTCCTCGTCCAGCGAAACGACCGATGTACTCCGAATTATTAAATACAAAATTGCCTGTCCAACGTAGTTGGAAAGACACTCTGCATGAATATTTAATTAAATAGTATGTCAGATATCAGTCGTAGAAATTTTTTAGAATCAATAGGAAATGTAGTAAAAGTAGCAACTGGTGCGGCTATTTTTGGCGAAGCAATTAAGTCCACCGAGGCTGAAGCGTTAGAAATACCACCACGACCATCATCGTCTGGAACATCCAAAGTTGATAGCTTTAAAAAATCGGACGAAACAATTGAAACAGCACCAGAAAAAGAAAATTTTGGCGGTGAATTTTTGGATGATGTTTTGATGTCTGAAATTGAACATATAGCAGATGATTTTGATGAACCTGAAAGAAGTCGTTTATTGGAAGATGCCAAAAAAATATTTCAAGAAATGGATGCGTGGATATATAGTAAGCGTCTCACCGGACATGGGCAAGAAGAAAAATATTTTTCTGACATGTTAAAAAAATGGGATCATTGTTTTCCTGTAATTGTTAAAGCATGTCAAGACAAAGAAGGAAATAGAAACGAGGAATTGGAAGGTGTTTTGGTATCTATTATATGTGGTGAAAGTGCTATGAAGCATGATGAGAAAAATAGAGGAAAAGACTGGGGCGCTGGATATTATCAAATTGAAAAGCCAACTGCCTTGGAGTGGGGGCTAAGAGTTGACGAAGAGGTAGATGAACGTTTTGATTTTAAAAAAACTACTGCAATTGTCACCAGGTATATTCGTCGTGAATATGCTAAATATGGCCAGTGGGGTTTGGCGATGATGGCTTTTGGCAAAGGTGATGGGGGGCTTAGAAAAATCATTCGTGAAAATTTTAAAATTACCGATCCTAATCCAGAAAATTTATTATCTAAAAAAGTAAATATAGTTTCAATTTATAATAAGACAAAAAATAATCCCCATACATTTACAAAAGCAGTTTTGGCTCGTCGTTTTAAAATAATTTTAGAAAAACATCAAAATTCAAAAAAATAATTAATATTATGTCAAATTCTATTTTAAACAATATCGAAGAAATAAAAAAACTTGATTCCAAAAATATGTTGGGGAGTTTGCAACTATTACCAAAACAAGTCGAAGAAGTTTGGGAGTGTGCCAAAAAATTAAAAATCCCTGCCAATTATAAAAGAGTAAAAAATATTGTTGTGCTTGGAATGGGTGGTTCAACACTTGGGGCGCATATTATTAAATCTGTATTTTTTGATGAACTCAAAGCTCCTTTGGAAATCGTGAATGGATATCATATACCAGCTTATGTGGATAAAAATAGTTTAGTGGTGGTTTCTAGTTATTCCGGTACCACTGAAGAACCATTATTCGCAATGAAAGAGGCGGACAAAAGAAAAGCCAAAATGGCTATCATTACTTCTGATGGAGATTTGGCCAAAATTGGATTAGCAAGAAAAATTCCAAGTTTGATTTTTTCCACCAATAATAATCCTTGTGGTTCGCCACGAATGGGATTGGGATATTTAATAGTAGGACAAATGATTTTGTTTGCAAAAGCGGGGTTGATAAAACTATCCGCAAAAGATGTAAATAATATTGTGGTAGCTCTAAGTAAATATGATGTTGAATTTGGTACGGCTAATTTGGATAACAATTTGGCCAAAGAAATGGCTACTAATTTATTTGGTAAAAGTGTATGGTTTCTCGGAGCACAACATTTGTCGGGTAATGCTCATGCGGCCGCTAATCAAACTAATGAAAATGCCAAACGTTTTGCGGGATATTTCCTCATACCAGAACTCAATCATCATCTGATGGAAGGAATGATTTATCCAGATAATAATAAAAATAGTTTAGGGTTTGTGTTGTTTGAATCGGCACTGTATGATGTGCGTCTCCAAAAGCGTTTTGATATTACCAAAAAAGTTTTAGAAAAAAATGAAATAAAATATTGGTCATATCGAGCAAACGAAAAAACTAAAATTCTACAAGCATGCGAAGTATTGGTTTTTGGAAGTTATGTAAGTTATTATGGCGCCATGTTGCAGGGGATTGATCCAACCGCTATTCCGTTTGTGGATTTTTTTAAGGAACAATTAAAAAAGTGAATGTAAATATTATAGCTGAATGTATATTATTTTTCGTAGCGCGAATTGTCTGAAGTACCGATAACCAAATAGGCTGTCTGAAAAACGAATAATTCGGTACAAGTCTGAGCGCAAGAAAAACAATATATATGAAGCGTAAAATATATAGAATATGAATTTGTCAGTCATTACTGTCACCTGGAACTCAGCCAAATTGATTGGCGAACAGATCGAATCTGTCAAAAACGGTTGTCAGAATATTTTGTTTGAGGAATTTGTAGTGGACAATGCATCGACAGATGGTACGGCTGATTTGATTGCTGAAAAACATCCTCACGTAAAATTGATTAGAAATCAAAAAAATTTTGGTTTTGGTGTGCCAAATAATACTGCCGCAAAATTAAGCAGTGGTGAATTTTTGTTATTTTTAAATCCCGATATGCGCGTAGAAGCGGGAAGCCTGGATAAAATGGTAAATTGGATGCACACACACAGCGATGTTGGATTGGCCAGCTGCCGTTTGGTAGATGAAAATGGAATTCTGAACGCAGACGCTCAACCGCGTCGTTTTCCTGGCGTATTTGATCAATTAGCGGTGATACTAAAACTTCCGCACTTATTTCCGTCAATTTTGGATTATTATATGTTCAAATGTTTTGACGCAGACAAAGAACAGGAAGTAGATTCGGTACGTGGGTCGTTTATGATGATGCGCCGTGATGTTTTTGAAAAATTGGGATGGGCGTTTGATCCGAGATATTTTATCTGGTTTGAAGATGTAGACACTTGTCGTGAAGTAAAACGATTGGGATATAAAGTGATGCATACGCCAGTAATTTCTTGTGTAGATTATATTGGACAAAGTTTTAATCAGCGTACCACTCTGTGGAAACAGAAATATTTTACCAAGAGCATGCTACAATATTTTCAAAAGTGGGAGCCGTGGTATAAATGGATATGGATTGCAATTTTTAGACCAGTTGGTATTGGGATGGCCTGGGTCAATGATAAATTACATAAATAATTATGCAAAAATTATCCGTACATCTAGTCGTCTGGAATGGTGCAAAATATATACCATTTTTATTTGAGTCTTTACGCAAGCAAACATGCAAAGATTGGTTTTTGTATATAGTAGACAATGATTCCAAGGATAATACGATAGAATTAATTAAAAAGGAATTAGAAAATTTTTCTGTTCCATATAAATTTGTTGTTAATCCAACGAACAATGGTTTTGCTGGTGGGCACAATCAAGTATATCGTGATACTGATAGTGAATATTTTCTATTGTTAAATCAAGACATGTATCTGCAACCGGATTGTTTGGATAAGATGGTTGTCTTTTTAGATGATAATAAAGATGTGGCTGCTGTTTCTCCAAGACTGATGAAATGGGATTTCGCGAAAATCGCCACAGAAGGTTTAGAGAAAAGTTTTAGTAATCAAATAGACGCTTTGGGTTTAAAAATATTTCGCAATCGTCGGGTGATTGAACAATACACACAGTGTAATTGGGATGACGTAAAAAAAGATTATCGTTTTCACGGTAATGACAATGTTATCAAACCCCTAGAAGTTTTTGGCGCATCTGGTGCATTTCCTATGTTACGTCGAAGCGCTATGCAACAAGTTGCGTTTGATGGTAGCCAATTTTTGGATGAAAGTTATCATGCTTACAAAGAGGATGTGGATTTATCTTATCGTTTGCAATCAGCTGGATTCAAATCATACATCTTACTTGATATTGTTGCCTATCATGACAGGACAGGGGCAGGTCCAAAGGGGATGGATGATAAATCGGCTATTCAAAATAAGAAGAACCAATCTCCGTGGGTACAATATCATAGCTACAAAAACCACCTTCGGACACTCTACAAAAATGAGTATTGGCGGAATGTCACCCTTGATTTTCCCTGGATTTTGTGGTATGAATTAAAGAAGTTTGCCTTTCTATTATTGTTTGATAGAAAGGTTTTGGCTGGTCTAAAAGAGGTCTGGCAGGGGAGAGAGGATTTAAAAAGTAAACGTAAACAAATAAACAAGATTAAAAAAGCTGATTATAAGTCTTTAAGAAAATGGTGGAAATAATTTTATGAAAGATGTCAATTTAGTATTACTAAATTTTTTATCCAAGAACGATATTATACGCGCTCTTGATTCGATCGTTAAAGATATTACGAATTGTCCCTTTGATATAAAAATTATCGTCGCTGATAATTCCCTCAACAAGGATGGTGTCAAAGAAGCACTGGCAGAAAAATTTCCTAGTGTGGAATATTTTAGTTGTGGTGATAATGTTGGTTTTGGCCGTGGTTTGAATCAGGCATTTGCACAATTGGAAGCACGTTACTATATGACACTCAATCCAGATACAGTAGTTCCTGAAAATTCACATACGATTGAACGGATGATAAAATACATGGATGAACATCCAAAAATTGGTATGATTGGTCCTAAGGTCTTAAATATGGATGGGTCGTTGCAATATTCTTGTTACCGTTTTGATTTTCCTTCTATTGTTATTAAGCCGTTGAAACAAATAAATTTTGATAAAAAATATACTTGGGTAAAAAAATACTCCGATCGTTTACTCATGAAAGACTTTGATCATAATGAAACTCGTCCAGTAGATTGGGTGATGGGTTCAGCTATGATGGCACGCAAAGAAGCAACTGATCAAGTAGGCTTTTTTGACGATCGGTACTTTATGTATATGGAAGATTCGGATTGGTGTCGCCGTATGTGGGAAAAAGGTTGGCCAATATATTATTTAGCCGATGTCCAAATTTTTCACGCTCATGCTCGTGATAGTGCAAAAGTGCCAGGAATATTTAAAGCCTTTTTCAAAAATAAATTAGCTCGTATTCACTTTATTAGCTGGTTGAAATATATGTGGAAGTGGAAAGGTAATAATAAATATTATTCTATTTAATATATGAATCAATTTCCAAAAGTAGCGATTATTTATCTTTCCTATCATTGCGAACCATATATTGATGATGTAGTTTCAGCCTTGAAAAAAATGACTTATCCAAAAGATAAAGTTGAATTTGTGGTAGTGGACAATCCGCATCCGACATATGGTTTATCAGTTCGATATCTTGAAGAAAACATCATGTTGATGTCAGGAAATGAATTACCACACATTACGCTTTTACCACAAAAAGAAAATTTGGGTTTTGCTGGAGGAAATAACGTTGGTATTCAATGGGCTCTGGACAATGGTTTCGATTATGTTTATTTTCATAATAACGATGGTTTTGTAGCGGCCAATTTCTTGGAGCCATTAATCGATGTCATGGAAAAGGATAAAACAGTTGGAGCAGTACAGTCGCTTTTGATGCTTTACCCAGAGACGGATTTATTGAATAGTACCGGTAACTCTTTTCATTATTTGGGATTGGGTTTTTGTGATAATTTACGTGTAAAAAAGGATAGTTTAAAATTGGAAAAAGTTTATGAGACTTCTTATTCCAGTGGAGCGGCCATATTGATGCGAGCGGATTTATTGAGCCAGTACGGTTTATGGGATCATGATTTTTTTATGTATCATGAAGATATTGAATATAGTTTTCGTCTTAAAATTGCTGGTTATAAAATAATGGTTGCTAGCGACTCGTTGTTTTATCATAAATATTCTTTTGGACGTAATCAGATAAAATTTTATTACATTGAACGCAATCGCATGGGCGTGATGTTGATGTTTTTTAAATGGCCAACACTATTACTATTTTTACCAATGGGATTAATACTTGAAGTAGGCTTATTGCTGTTTGCCGCCAAACAGGGTTGGATAAAAGAAAAATTTAAAGCCTATGCATACTGGTTGGAATTATCTAGTTGGAAGTTATGGTTGAAAAAACGTGCCTATGTACAAAGCATTCGCAAGATTTCCGATAGAGAAATGATCAAAACCTTTGTTGGAAAAATAATTTTTAATGAACAAAGTATTAAAAATCCAATTTTAGATTACATCGCGAATCCACTAATGAATTTTTATTGGTTGATTGTGAAGAATATTATTTTTTGGTAATTGTTATGCAAAGAATTAAAAAAGCGATATTGACCGGAGGTGGAAGAGCGACTCGATTGCGTCCGGTAACATCAACCATGAATAAACACTTGATTCCGTTGGCCAACAAGCCGATGATTTTTCATGCTATCGCCAAAGCAGTAGAGGCGGGGATAGAAGAAATATTTATAAATACCAATCCTGGAGAAACTGATTTGCAAAAACACATTGGCGACGGTGGTCATTGGGGAATAAAAATAAAGTTTTTTGAACAGACTGGTGGACCACAAGGTATCGCTCATGTGGTAAATGAAGCAAAAGATTTCATCGGCGATGATCCTTTCATGTTTTATTTGTCGGATAATATTGTATTAGGGAGCATCAGACCGATGTTGGAAGATTTTGCACAGAATAAATTTGATTGCATGTTGGCTCTATCAAAAGTGCCGGACCCGAATCGTTTTGGTGTACCAATTTTTGATGTTGAAAATAAACTTATTGACGTGGTTGAGAAACCTTTAAATCCACCCAATGATTTTGCAGTTACAGGAATATATTTATATGGACCAAAAGTATTTTTTGATATTTTTAAAAAAATAAATAAAAGCGCTCGTGGAGAATATGAAATTTCTGATATTCATTCTCATCTTTTGAAAAATAATTATAATGTTGGGCATAAAGAGATTACTGGTTGGTGGAAAGATACTGGTGCTCCAACAGATTTAATTTTAGCTAATCAGTTATTGTTGGAAGAAATGCCAGAGGGTGAATATAAAAATTTTGGCCAAGTAGAAAATGGAGCCAAGATAAATGGTAATGTGAAAATTGGTGTTGGTACCACCGTAGATAAAGATGTAAAAATTAATGGTCCAGTTATCATAGGTGAAAATTGTACGTTAAAAAATTGTACAATTTCTCCGAATGTAACTATCGGTAGTGGTAGCATCATCGAGAATGTAGAAATAGCCAATTCTATTATATTATCCAATTGCCACATGGTATGTGATTTGAAAATTAGAGATAGTATAGTCGGCGGTAATGTACAAATAAAGAAAAAAAATACCGATGGTTTTCATCGGTTGATAGTGGGGGAGCAGACTGTAATTGAACTGTAAAACAAAAACGAACGAATTATAATGACTTTTTTGCTTTCCTCACCTCGCGAGAGGCTCAGGGATGAAGCCTCGGCTTCATAACCCGCAAAAAAGTAATTATAACTCGTTCGTTTTTTAATTGATTCTGTTATCTTCCGATCATCCCAAGTACTACACTTACAGTCTTCAGCACAATCGCGGTGTCCAGTAATGGGCCGCGATTTTTTATATAATATAGATCATATTCAAGTTTGCCCAAATTTTCATCCAACGTACCATAATAACTTTTTTGTAATTGTGCCCAGCCTGTTAGACCCGGTTTTATCAAATGACGTAAAGAATAAAATGGCATTAATTTAGTGAGTTGGTCGACAAATTCTGGACGCTCTGGGCGTGGACCTATTAGCCCCATTTCATTTTTAAAGATATTTATAAACTGAGGTATTTCATCTAGGCGAGTAGTGCGTAATAATTTTCCTACAAAAGTAATGCGACTATCTTTTTCTGTGGCATATTGTGGACCATCAGTCTCAGCACTACCATCAACGTTTAAAGCTCGCATGGTGCGATATTTATAAATTGAAAACAGTTGACCATTTCGTCCAATACGAGTTTGCTTAAACAAAATCGGCCCTCTGGAGTTTATTTTTATGGCTAAAGCAATCACAGGAAAAGTAACAACAAAAAACATTCCCATTAGCATAGCGGCAATAAAATCTAGTAGCAAACGAAAACGATCATAAACTTTTTTAGATTGTTCTTGGAATTTAGTCAAAAACCAATTTTCTGAAAAGGTAAAGTGAGGAAGGCGACGATAAATAATTTCGTAAAAGTCTGCTAGTTCAATAATACTAATTTGACTAAAAATTTTCTGATATAAATCTTTGGCGATCGTTTCATTTTTTTGATAATTGAAATCTAATACAATCAAGTCTGGTGCAATTTTGATATCTGACAAATTTTGGGTACATGTTATGTTGTCTGGACAGTTTTGCGTGCCCACTACACCTACTACTTCGTAACCTATTTGTGGTGAATTCATTATCGTCTTGGCAATTTTTTGTGTTTCGTTTGAAAATCCTATAAAGACAATTTTAGTTTTTAATATAGTGGCGGCCACAAATCGATTGTATATAAAACGCCACAGAGACAAAAGTCCAAATCCGCATAAAGCAGCCAAGACTAGGGTAGTTTTTGGATTAATACCAGTTTTTGGTGTGGCATAGAAATATAACACTCCTAGTACGATCCAAATAATAGCGGCCAAAAATATTTTTTGGTATAAAGCAAAATTATTTTTGGCTTTTCCCAAATCATAGATGCCACTAATAAAAGTAATTACCACAGCGGCAAAAAACAATAAGCTAAATGGGCCAATTAGCGCGTCAATATTTTTTTGGCTTGGAACCTCCAAATATCGCAAAAATATAGCTAAATATAAACCTAAGTAGAGAGATATTAGGTCACCAATAAGGATTGTTAGTTGTTTGAGGCGGTACATGGTTTTTTTGAATTATCTAGTGTATAATATATCGTATGTTACGATTATATTATAATTTAGCTAAAAAATCAACCCTGGTTGCAATTTTGGGCTTTTTTTTGTTTTCCAATGTGGTTTTTGCTAAAATTCCAAATGACCCAGAATATTTGAAACAACAAAAAATGTGGCAACAAATTGGAGCAGAACGTGCTTGGGATTACTCCACTGGTTCCAATCAGGTTACGGTGGCAATTATTGATACTGGCGCTGATATTTGGCACGACGATTTAGTTACCAATGTTTGGAAAAATCCCTATGAAATTCCAGACAACGGCTATGATGATGATGGTAATGGGTTTATAGATGATGTTCATGGTTGGAATTTTATCGAAAATAATAATGATATTCGAACTAGTGTTTTTAATAATACGGAAGATCCAGAAGCAATTCGTCATGGCACTGTTATTGCTGGCTTGATTGGAGCGGCGGGAAACAATAATAAAAGTGGTACAGGTTTAAATTGGAAAATAAAAATAATGCCACTGCGTGCTATTGATAGTAATGGTAATGGTTCGTATTCACAAGTAAACAAAGCAATCCGATATGCTATTGATAATAAAGTAGACGTGATCAGTATGAGTATGGTAGGTACAACTGATGATGCATATTTAAAACAAATATTGCGGGAGGCTTATGATAAAGGAATTGTTATAGTGACGGCCGCAGGCAATGATCAACGTTCTGGAAATGGAGACCTAAACGCCAAACGCCATTATCCAGTATGTATGGATGCTGATTCTACAGAGAATTGGATTATTGGTGTATCAGCTGTTGATGAAAATGACAAACTTAGCGATTTTGCAAATTATGGCAGTTGTGTTGATTTGGTGGCGCCTGGCCAAAATATTTTCAGTACTGAAAGATTCGCCCCAGCATATGGATATAACAAAGAATTTAGTGGTCCATGGCAGGGAACTTCGTTTTCTGTTCCTTTGGTGGCTGGGTCTGCGGCCTTGTTAAAATCAATTAGACCAGATTGGTCAGCCAAAGATATAATTGATAGTCTTCTCAAGAATAGTGACGATATTCAATCAAAAAATTCAGTTTTTTCCAATCAAATTGGATTTGGACGTCTTAACGTTGGTAAGACGGTAGAAAGTGCAATTGACGGCGTTCAAATTGTGTATCTATTATCTAAGGAGAGTTATTATTTTAAAAATACAACAATTTATACCAAGGGAGAAAAACAAAATTATTTTTTTGGTAGTTCTGGAGATGCCCCGATAGTAGCATTGACAGCCACTCGTTCCTTGGACGGAAAATCGGATGAGGTATTTGCTATGGTAAAAAGAAGTCAATATTATTATGTGCAATTTTTTACTGAACAGGGACGACAATGGACGGAAGTAGCTGTTCCAACCGGGGATTATTCATCCAAAAAGATTCCAACCAGTATAAAAATAAATTCTGTCGATGACCAAAGGACATTTCAGATAGAATATAATGAAAAGATAGTTAAAAAGGGCAAAAAAACTACCACCAAAATTACAGCGAAACAATACAAATGGTTAGATTTGAACTAATTTTGTGGTTGCCATTTTTTCGAGCAGATGTTATAATATAAGCGTTAAAAATTAACGTTTTTCCCTATGGAAAATCCTGTATTTGAGAAGAAAAATATCCTAGTTACCGGTGGAGCCGGGTTCATTGGTTCACATTTGTGTGAACGATTATTAAAAGAAGCTAATGTTATTTGTGTGGATGATTTTTCGAATTCTTCACCAAAGAATATTGAGCATCTTTTGCAATATCCAGATTTCGAATTCATCAATTATGATGTAGATAATCCTATCGATCTGAACAAATTTGATGAGCTAGATAAATTTAAAGTAAAATTTCAAGGTATTCAAGAAATTTATCATCTGGCTTGTCCAACCAGCCCAAAGGATTTTGAAAAATTAAAGATGAAGACATTATTATCCAATTCTTCAGCGATGATTAACACTTTGGATTTGGCTGTAAAATATCGCGCTAAATATATTTTTGCTTCAAGTTCAGTTGTTTATGGCGACCCTGAAGGTGATAACAAATTTTCAGAATCGTATCAGGGAGTAGTAGATCATTTGACGCCACGTGCCTGTTATGACGAAGGTAAACGATTCGCCGAGACTTGTGTAGAAACGTATCGTCAGATTTACGGTATTGATGCCAAAATTGCACGCGTGTTTACTTCTTTTGGTCCGCGGATGAAATTATTTGAGGGGCAACTGATCCCTGATTTTATTATTAATGCATTAGAGGGCAAAGACTTGGTTATTTATGGAGACGAAACCATGTCTACTTCATTGTTGTATGTTAGTGATATGGTCGATGGGTTTGTGCGTTTGATGGGATCTGCTCCAGAAGTAAAAATAGTTAATTTGGGTGGAGACAGAGTAATAAGTTATACTGAGGTAGCTCAGAAAATTATCGAACTCACTGGTTCCACCTCCAAAGTAGTTTTTGAAAAACCACTGGTGTTTTTGACCAAAAAAGGTTTACCTGATCTTACTTATGCCAAGGATGTTTTGGGGTGGTTGCCATTAATTCGTATGGAAGATGGATTACAGAAAGCGATTGATTATACTGTTGCCAATAAAGAAGCCTTATTATTTCATAGTAAATAATTTTCGTAATGGCAGATGCTCAAGCTTGTCGTATGATATTTATAGTTTTACCGGCCTATAATGAAGAACCAAAAATCGGTCGCGTAATTCGCGACCTTTTTCAACATGGTTTTGCCAATGTTGTAGTTGTCAATGATGGTTCAGATGATAATACAGCTAGAGAAGCTATCAACGCTGGTGCGATAGTTCTGAACCACGTGATTAATCGTGGACAAGGAGCCGCTCTACAAACTGGTAATGAATTTGCCTTACAGAATAAGGCAGAAATTATTGTTCATTTTGATGCGGATGGACAGTTCAATGTTTCTGATATTGCATCTGGTATAAAAAAATTAACAGAGGAAAATTTGGACGTAGTTTTTGGTTCTCGATTTTTAGATACCAGGTCAACAGTTCCATTTTTCAAAAAATATTTTATTTTACCGGTCAGTCGAATAATAAATAATTGGATCACCAAGTTAAAGTTGTCTGATGTGCATAATGGTTTTAGGATTATGCATCGCAGAGCGGTCGAAAAAATTTATATTTCTCAAGACCAAATGGCCCATAATTCTGAAATTCCACGTTTGGTAAGAGAATATAATTTAAAATACGGTGAATTACCGGTAGAAGTTACATATTTTGAAGATGGTCAGGGTGCGACAGGTGGTTTCAAAATTCTATGGGATTTATTGATAGCTAAAATTAATAAATAATATGATTATTATTCAAATTATTCTAGTAGCATTTTTTCTATTTGTTTTGTTTAAAGTTATTAACCAATTTCGATCTGGAGAATTGAAAAGTAGAGAAGCGATTGGCTGGGTTTTATTTTGGATTTTGGCTGGTCTAGTAGTAGTTAGTCCGAATTCGACATTGATTTTGGCAAAAGTGTTGGGAGTTGGCAGAGGAGTTGATGCCATTATATATTTAGCCATCGCTTTACTATTTTTTTTACTATTCAAAATTTTCGTACGTTTAGAAAAAATAGATCATCAAATTACAAAAATTGTTAGACAGGATACCTTAAACCAAACAAAAAAGTATGAAGGTACTTCACGTCATTCCTAATGCCTTTGATTATTTCGAAGATATTCATTCAGAGTCTTTCAAAATTTTGGAAGCCGAAGCCGATTTTGGTGTGGAAGCATCTGCGATTACCATAGAGTATGGTGCTGTTACTAGAAAACAGGTTTTTGAGGTAAAAAAAACAGCCCCATCTAGGAGGTATGCCGGTCAGGAACCATTCGAAAAAAATATCGCCGATTGGGATTTTTTTGACATAATAAATTTGCATTGTCCTTTTTTTGGTGAGGCGGGGAAAATGTTAAAATGGATAAAAAATTATCCAGATAAAAAATTTATTATTACTTATCATCATGATTTTCAATGCCCAGATTTTTTTTCTTATTTTATAAAATTTTATAACTATTATTATCTCCCAAAGTTATTTAAGGCAGCCCAGTTCGTTGTTTTTTTTGCTGAACGATATGATGAGTCACAGGTGGGCATAAAAATGCTTAAAAACAAAGAAAATATTGCAGTTTTGGGGCTAGTAGAAGAAGGAGAAGATATTCACAATGTGAGTATTGTCGAAGACCTAGTTATAGTTTATAATAGTCTAATGTCTAATTAATACTAATTAACTCCTAATTCATTTTATATGGAACAGAAGAAATCTTTCTTTGCCAGTTTGGATTCAAAAAGTGCTCTTATCGTAGGTTTGGTAGCAGGTGTTTTGGTTATTTGTACAGTTGGTTTTTTGGTGATGTTGGGTATATATTTTAAAGGAAATCGTAGTACGGATTTATCAGCAAATGTTTCACCAGTAGCTAACGATGGCTCGCAACAACCAGCCACTCCAGTCTCAGTAACAAAATCCGATCGCCCTGTAGTAGAACTATTTGTGATGTCGTATTGTCCATATGGTTTGCAAATGGAAAAAGCGTATTTACCAGCTTGGAATTTGTTAAAAAATAAAGCTGATATTAGTCTCAAATTTGTTTCTTATGCTATGCATGGTTTGAAAGAACTTGAAGAAAATACTAGACAATATTGTATTCAGCAAAATCAACCGGCAAAAATTTCTGCGTATCTCCAATGTTTTACTGGTAAGGATGATTACAAAGGTTGTTTGTCTCAAGTGGGCATCACTGAAAATAGTCTAAGTTCTTGTGTCAGTGCTACCAACGCCAAATATAAGACTCTTGATAAATTCAACGATCAAACTACATGGTTGTCTGGACGCTATCCGCTTTATCCTGTGAATGAAGATTTGAACACCAAATATGATGTACAAGGTTCGCCTACATTGGTAATCAACGGTGCTCAGGTAGAAGGTGTCAATCGTACTGCCGATGCTGTGAAACAGGCTATCTGTGCCGCCTTTAATACTCCACCAGCAGAATGTGGTCAGACCTTGTCTGGTGCCGCTTACGGGGCAGGATTTGGGTATGATACTACTGGCAATCCAACAGCCGCCGCAGACTGCGCTACCATCTAGTTTGAAGGTGTGGTATAATATACTGGCATTACATTAATTGTTATTATATGGGTAATTTTAAAAAGGGGCTTATTCTGGGAGGTGTGTTGGGTGCATTTTTGACTTGGTTCAATGTGACTTCACAAGGTAAAGAAATGCGCACCAAAATTTTGATGCATCTCGAACCTTTATATAATGAATTGAAAGCAAGTATAAAACAGCTAGAAGGACCAACTCAAGAAATGTGGGACGCTCTAGTGGAGCGTGCGGTAGCAGAATATTCTGCCAAAAAAGAATTGGCAGATGAAGTTAAATCCAGTCTTATCAAGCAATTGAAAAAGAAGTGGGAGCAGTTGCAAAGTGAATTGAAAAATTCATAAATAACCATAAAATAAAAAGTGCTGATTAATCAGCACTTTTTTTAATATCATGAATTGTCATTTGTAAGTCACGATTACCATTCCATTCGTTTACCTCGATACAGAAAGCAATGTCTATTTTATCTCCCGCATGAAGATTATTTTTCCAATCATCTGGGTGTCTGGTGATGTCTCCTAATCCAAAACCGATAGTTTTTTTACTTATTTGCGAATCGTGTTTGAATTTAAGCTGTAGATGTTTTCCATCTTGTCCTACCGGATTAATATTTAATACTGTTAATCCATAGGCGGCATAAACCGGTTCTTCATTATGCATACCGAATGGTTCAAATTTTTGAAGTAAATCAAACATTTCCCAATTTATTTCTTCTAATTCTACTTCAGAATCAATATTTATTTGTGGTACAAGATCAATTCCTTTAGTTTCTTCCAATACCTTTTTATTTAGAAAAGTTTTAAATTCTTCCAAAGAATCTTTGGATTTTAAGGTAAAACCACATGCTTGGGGATGTCCGCCAAACTTATCAAAAAATTCTGGTCTTTCCTGCATGGCAGAAATAAGATTGAATTCCGAAATACTTCGGCCAGAGCCAACAATTTCTTTTTCGCTACTTAAACTCATAGCGAGAGAGGGTTTATAAAACATATCCTTGAGTCGTCCTGACACTAATCCCAATACTCCAGTTGGCCACTCTTCACCAAAGGCAAATAAAGAAGGGTTTTTTTCTTGGCCAGTTTCTTGAATTTGTTTAATTGCCTGATTCACCAATTTTTCAGTCAACTTTTGGCGATCAAGATTATTTTGGTTTAATTGCCATGCCAGATTTTCTGCTTCATGTTCGTCTATGGCCATTAACAAAGCATAGGCACTGTTGGCATGATCCATGCGCCCAGCGGCATTGAGGCGGGGGACAATTTGAAAACCTACAGTGTGTGCGTCGATAGACCCTCGTTTTGGTTGGCCATTTTCATCCAAGATACCAGCCACAAACATTAATTTTTTTAAGCCAATGTTACGAGTTTTGTTTAGTACCGTTAATCCGTATTTGGTTAATGTGCGAGATTCGCCAATCAATGGCACCATATCACCAATGGAAGCGATAGCCGCTAAATCCAGAAGCCACTTTTCAAAAGCTTCATATGATTTACCATCTAGTAGAGTTTGATTATTATTTTGGTATGTTTTTAACAGGGCTTGAACAAGTTTGAATGCGACTGCTCCACCACATAAGCCTTTGTCAGGGTATTTTTCATTCGGCATTTTTGGATGAATAATAGCATCGGCAGGGGGAATGTGTGCAGGGATAGAATGGTGATCAGTAACAATTATCATCATTCCAAGTTCTTTGACCAATTCAATTTCGGGAGTATTGCTCACGCCACAATCACAAGTAATTATCAAATCAGTTTTTTTCTCTTTTAAATCTTTGACAGTATTCATGTTCAATCCATATCCATCCGTTTCCCGATGAGGCAAAAATACTGAAACATTTTTGGCGCCAATATTTTTCAGACAACCCACGATAGTAGCGGTTGCACAAACACCGTCGGCATCATAGTCACCGTGTACGACGATGTTTTTTTGTTCTTTAATATGTGAAAAAATAATCTCCACTGCTTTTTCCATGTCATTAAACAAAAAAGGATCATGAATGTCTTGAGAATAATCTGGATTCAAAAATTCATCAATTTGTTCTTGGGTTTTTATGTTACGGTTGTACAACAAGCGTCCCACAATTGGTGGAAGTTCAGGGTGTGAGTTTAAAAATTCAGTCGGCGCGGCAGGGGAGATAATCCATTTTTTTGGCATATTAATATGTTTCTTCCGGGAAAAATTCCTCGACTATTTTAGTTAGTTTGTCTATGCAGTAATCAAAATCTGGTCGATCGTCTGGATTTCTAGCAATCATTTCATTTGAAAAAGTCATTATTTGCGTCCAGGCTTCAATCATTTGTAAATTTTTTTGTTCATCTAAATTTTTTGCGTTGTATTTTAACTTAAATATTTGTTTTGCGGCAATTCGTCGTAATGTTTCTCCAGTTTCCCAAATCATCGATTTGGAAACAGCAACGACATTTGATTCTCCCATAACCAAAGGATGATATTCAGGGGGGAAATTACTAGTCAGTCCATCTTTACCTAAATCTCTAGGTCCAATTAAGCCAGGTGTCGCTTGACCCGCTTTTTGTAAGCCATCTAAGTCAAAAAGAATTCCTTTTTTTGTTTTTTTATCAATTCCAAAATTTTTTCCTATGTCAATTGTGTTTATATCAGTCAGAGTTAAGTTGTTGTCAGCTAGAAATTTTTCACCTCTTAAACAATCAATAATTGCAAGTAGCGCCTCTTTTGTTGTTATTTCTTTAGTATATTTTTCATTTACGAAAATATCCTCTATTGTAATTAAATCTTTTGTATCTACCGCGTATCCAACTGATGGGTTGTAATCAGCTAACTTTTTCTTAGATTCTTCAATAATCCTTGGTCTAATCACATAAGGCATGTCTGTCTCCGGATTTTCTAGTGAATCAAATGCGGCTGATAATTTTTTTAAATTATTGTATCTGTCAATAATTAATTCTGGAGGAAGATTTTGAGTTTCTTTAAAAAAAAGTTCGTTAAATTCAGAGTCAGATAGAATCATTTTTTTGTTGATACTTTTTTTATCTGGTTCAATTTGTGCTTTAATAAAGAAAAATAAGTCATCACTGAGTTGTCCTTGTAATTCGTAAATAATCTGCTTTTTGATAGCCTTGATTGTATCCAAAACCATTAATTTTATCTCTTTTAACTTTTTTTCGTCTACCTCAAATTTTCCAGTGACTTTATTTTTCTTTTTTAATTTAAAAAATTCTGGATATTCCACCTTTGTCATCAAATCTGCAAAAGTTAATATTTCTTTGTCTTTTAAGAAATCCATTAAAATCAGCCTCTGCTCATCAGGACTAGAAATTTCGTTAACTGCCTCAGCAATTTTGTGAGCGTAGTCTCTAACTTGTTCTCGTGAGACGTATTCGCCGTCCTCGAATTTAGCTTCTAAAGCCTCCGTTTCTTCTGAAGCCGGTATAGATGTGTCTATAAAACCAAAATTTTCAGCATTTTCAGCCAATCTTTTCATATTATTTTTTGAAATTTTTTAATGTGATACCTCTGAAATCCCAATATGAATCGGCTAATAAAATAGTAAAAGCGAGGAATAGGGCATTGAGAGACCAATAATCTGTGGCGGGAATTGGGGTATTGTATGTAGAAAATAATGAAATCCCAAGTAGTACCCAGTAGACTAATGATTTGGTGGTTAAGTTTCGTCTGTCAGCAATGGTTATTTCATTACGCATTTTTAAAATATAAAGTATGTAGAAAAATAATAACGGTCCAGCCACAAACCACTCATAGCGATGTGGGTCCACTCCCAGATATTTCAAACCATAAAAATAAGACCACATGATGAGAATCAATGCAAAAAAAAGAAATATTACATCCAGTTGATACTTACGCAATATTCGCATATCATTTACTTATTGAAAAATTGGCATGATAGTAAAAAACACCATTGCAATTATACCAATAATGGCCACGACTGCCCAAAGTTGTTTTATGGTTTTGTGTTTCATATATAATTTAATTATCTTTTTAATACTGCCAAATAAGCCTCTGATGGAATATCCACTTTGCTATGGGCCATCATACGCTTTTTACCTTTCTTTTGTTTTTCTAGTAATTTCATTTTACGAGTCACATCGCCGCCATATAGTTTGGCAATAACATCTTTGCGCAAGGCACCCAATCTCTCGGAAGCGATAATTTTTCCACCAATCGCGGCTTGAATTTTTAATTCGAATTGTTGGCGGGGGAGTGAGTCTTTTAACGACTCGCAGATCTTTTTGCCAATGCCGTAGGCATCTTCGCGCCAAACCAAAGTAGACAGCGCTTCAACTTGTTCTTCGGCTACCAAAATGTCTATTTTTACTACATCAGTATTTTCGTAACCAATTAATTCGTAGTTCATGGAAGCATATCCAGAAGTAACCGTTTTTAATTTATCATAAAAATCAGTAATCAAGGCGGCCAGTGGAATTTGATAATGCAAAAGCGCACGCTGATCTGAGCCGGTACTCAAATATTCGGTATTGAGATAACGTCCACGACGTTCTGAAATCAGTTTCATAATATTACCCACATAATCTTTTGGTGTAATAATATCCAAAGTCATCCATGGTTCCATAACAGAGAGAATGTGATTTGGTTCTGGCATTTCCTGAGGGCTATGGATAGTCATACCAGCCCCATTTGTTTTCTCAATTTTATAAGCAACGCTAGGAACGGTAATCACTACATCCAAATTAAATTCACGTTTTATACGTTCTTGAAAAATATCCAAATGCAACATCCCAAGGAATCCACAACGAAATCCGAAACCCAAAGCTTGCGAATGTTCTGGTTCATATATCAAAGCGGAATCGCTAAGTTTGAGACGGTCGATAGCGTCGCGCAATTCTTCATAACCGTCACCTTCACTAGGGAAGATACCCGCATATACCATCGGTTTTACTTCTTTATATCCTGGAAGTGATTCTTTGGCTACGCCAGTTTTTTCGGAATTTAATGTAGTAACAGTATCACCAACACGACAATCGCGTACTTCTTTTAGACCAGTAACAATATAACCAATCTCACCATTTTTCAAAACAGTCGCTGGTTGAAATTTTGGAGTGTAATATCCCAATTCCAATACTTCCGCAGGAGTCTGTGTAGTCATGAGATAGATTCGATCACCTTTTTTTATTTCACCATCGGCGATACGTACCGAAGCTACCACACCTTTGAATTCATTATATGAAGAATCAAAAATCAATGCACGTGGCGCTTGGTCGTTTAAATCAGTTGGCGGTGGAACTTTCTTTACAATCGCTTTCAAAATATCTTCCACTCCTTGGCCAGTTTTTCCAGAAGCCAAAATAATTTCTTCAGGAGCGCAACCTAAAAGATGAATAATTTCAGCAGTAGTTTTTTCGATGTTGGCGGCGGGGGAGTCTACTTTA
Organism: Candidatus Magasanikiibacteriota bacterium; assembly: GCA_041665405.1. GTDB lineage: Bacteria > Patescibacteriota > Patescibacteriia > Magasanikbacterales > GWA2-37-8 > CAIOJG01. Next base: position 415 of record JBAYIZ010000012.1, on the reverse strand, counting down.
TTTATAATCGGAATAATTTGTAAATTTTGTTCAATAGCCAAATATAGATTGCCAATAGTCTGAGCTTGAACACCTTGAGTGGCGTCTACCAGCAATACCGCGCCCTCTACGGCGGCCAACGAACGTGATACCTCGTAGTTGAAATCTACATGTCCAGGAGTGTCGATTAAATTCAAAATATAATCTTTATTGTCTAAAGTATATTTCATGCGTACTGGTGTAAGTTTAATTGTGATGCCACGTTCACGTTCTAGATCCATGGAATCCAACAATTGGTCTTTCATATCGCGTTTGGAAACAGTACCAGTGAATTCCAAAAAGCGATCAGCTAGAGTAGATTTGCCGTGGTCGATATGAGCGATGATACAGAAGTTTCGTAAATTATCATTCATAAAATAATTTCGGCTTATTCATT
>JBAYIZ010000011.1:0-30623 GCA_041665405.1 Candidatus Magasanikiibacteriota bacterium | reverse complement strand
TACGTAAAAAATTATTATTATGTCTAAAAGAATTTGTATCACTTTCGCGGGAGCAATCGGAAGTTCCAAAACTCCAATAGCCAATTATTTGAGCGTTAAGTTAAATTTGCCAGTATTTAACAACGATGCAGTTCGCACCGAAGTTACAGAAGATCTGGGTAAATTTGATTCGGTAGAACATATTAAAAGACGTAATAAAAGATTAAAGGAAATAACTAAAAGTGGAATTTCTTTTATTTGCGATTTGAGTGTGGATAGGGAATGGAAAATGTTGAAGAAACTGTTGGTAAAAAATAAATATCGCTGGTTTATAATTAGTTTAGATCTGAGTAAACAATTTTTGATCAAGTTATATAAGGTAAAAGGATATAGTAATTCATTAAATGTACTTGATAAATTTTGGAATGATCATGATAACTTTATAAAAAACAATGGTAATGAAATCGGTCTTCATATATCAGATGTAGATTTTAAGAATAGATGTGAAACCAGTTTTAAAAAAGTTAGGAAATATTTAAATGTCTGAAATAGCCGACCAGCCCCGACAAAACACAGTCGCCAAATTTGGCGATTTTTGTTATACTATATTTTGTGAGTGGAGTTTTTTTAATTTTTTAAAATATGACCAACGAAATATCAGTATTATCATTGAATAAAGATTTTGAAAGTATAAAAAAAGTTGATGAAAATGGCGTTGAATATTGGGAGGCGCGTGAGTTGGTGCCGTTATTGGGGTATGATAAATGGGAAAATTTTGTAAAAGTAATTGAGAAAGCCAAAGCCGCCTGTTTATTGAGTGGGCAGGAAGTCTACGATCATTTTCCTGACGTCGGCAAAATGATAATTTTGGCTAAAAATACGGCAAAAGAAGCTAAGCGAGAAATCAAAGATTTTTGGTTATCGCGTTATGCTTGTTATTTAATAGCGCAAAACGGTGATCCGCGCAAACAGGAAATTGCTTTAGCCCAAACATATTTTGCCGTGCAGACGCGTCATCAAGAGATATCCAAGCAATTAGAAGCGGCTGATAAGCGTCTATTTATCCGCGATGAAGTAAGTACGCAAAATAAAAAATTATTTAAAACCGCCCGCGCCTCAGGTGTTAGCAATTTTGGTAAATTTAACAATGCCGGTTATGTTGGTTTGTATGGTATGGGTATTGCTGATTTAGAGCACCATAAAAATGTTCGTAAAGGCGAACTGTTAGATCGGGCGAGTGCAACCGAATTAGCGGCAAATTTATTTCGCATCACTCAGACGGATGAAAAGTTAAAAATTGACAGAATTGATGGTGAGGATGTAGCGACGCAGACGCACCGCATGGTGGGCGAGCAAGTACGCGATACCATTAGAAAAATCGGCGGTGTTATGCCGGAGCATTTGCCGTTGGAAAAACATATCAAAGATGTTAAAAAAGCGGTAAAAAAATTACGAGGGGTAGGGAAGAAGTGAAAAATAGTCAGCAATTGGATGTTAAATTAGTTATTTCTCTTTCATAATAAAAAACCCATATACGTTCCGACGTCGTCCCACAATCTCGACACTGCGAGATTCCCTTCTAGAAATGAGGTTTTTTGTTTTAACTTGCCATTTTTGCATAGGTTGTGGATAAACTTGCATAGATTGTGATATTATGGTATAATATTTGCATAGGTTGAGAGTAATTATGCATAGGTTTAAAAATTTAAATATGAACTCAAGTTATCTAACCATAAACGAGGCGGCCAAGCTCTTGGGTGTATCAATTGACACATTGCGCCGTTGGGATGAAAATGGGAAATTAAAGGCGGTGAGACAGCAAAAAGATGGGTATCGTTTTTATTCCAAAGAAATGATTGAATTGTATCTTAAGGATATTTTTGCTGTTGCTAAAAAATGGGTGGTCAGTAGTCCGCCGGTTTTACCAGAGTCAGAATGTTATTGTCCCGATTCGCTTGTGTTCAAGACTCGCCTAAATAGATTGGAACATGATTTGTCAAAAATAGATGAAGTCAAAAATATATTTCCTTTGATTACCGCGATAGTCGGTGAGATTGGAAATAATTCTTATGATCATAATCTTGGCAATTGGCCGGATATAAGAGGAACCTTTTTTGCTTATGATATTAACAAAAAACAAATTGCTTTGGCGGACCGTGGTCAAGGTATTTTAAAAACTTTAAGAAAAGTTAGACCTGAATTAAAAAACGACGAAGAAGCTTTGGAAGTAGCTTTTACTGAGATTGTTTCTAGTAGGGCGCCAGAAGCTCGGGGGAATGGATTGAAGTTCGTAAGGCAAGTTATTTCGGATAATAATTTATTTAGTATTGAGTTCTATTCAGGTAGCGCTAAATTATTTATTTGTCATGGGTCAGAAGATTTGAATATTAAAAAAAGTGATATAACTTTTCCGGGTTGCATATCTTTGATTAAATTTTAATTTAACATTATGATTATTGAATTAAATAAATTTGGTACGACTTTAACGTCAAGGCAAGACGGCAAAGAGGCTTACAATGCTTTTCTTTCAACACTTCAAACTGTATCTAACAACGAAGAGATTGAGATAGATTTTGAAGGAGTGATAACTTTCACACCGTCGTGGGCAGATGAATTTATCACCCCGATTTTAGATACTTATAGTAGTAGAGTGAAATTATTGCATACAGATAATCCATCGGTAGAAGCGACCTTAAGGTTATTAGCAAAAATTAAGTAAATAAGTTCCGACGTAGTCCCACAATCTTGATATAGAAAAAAACAGAGTAAAGCTCTGTTTTTTTGTTAAGCGCCATTTTATTTCTTGCTATTATTTATAAATAATTTCCACTTTCCGGTCGCCAGCCATCAATCGTACCAGACGCTCAATTTCCTTTTTGGTATTTTCTTCCGCTTCCTTTTTGACCAGATCGCTTTTTGCCGCCGCAAGTGCTGTTTCTCTTAATTTGGCGTAAGCGGCATTATAGCCGTCATCATTATCAAAAACTTTCTTTAATATACCTTGGTTATTTTGCAGGGTAATATCGCCTAATAGTTCTACACCATGATCTTCAAGCGCGGGCACGATTATAGAAATTGTATGGGTGCCAATACTGATATCATCCAGAGATAATTTATTCAAATCCACTCCCAGACTTGCTTTCATCGTGCCAAATGCGATGATGTCTTGTCCCCAAAAGAAATCTTTAAAAGCACTGCCGGTGGAGCGATCAATTTTAATCTGCTGAGTAATAATATATGTTTCGGTCACTAAAAACCCTTCATGTTTGAGAGCTTGTATAATAGATTGTGAGCTTGTTTGTTCGCCAGGAGATGTTGGTTTTCCCAGGCGGTAACCGACAAAAAGAGCAAGGAGAAGAGCGACGACGAAGGCAATTAAAAGTAATCTATTTTTCATATCAATAGGTGAAAGTGAATTATTTCCTAGAATATATCTAGTGTACACGCTATTGTTCCACTAGTAAATATCTTTAGAGAAACACATTTTTGACTTATTATTGAAATTGTATTATGGTGTTTGTAACCAACCGTGTTATGTAGTTGTACCTAGTCGCTAGGCAACTGGTAACACCCACACGGGAGATCGTCAATGGATACTCCGCGATATAAGACTCGGACGGTCACTCTGGATGGGTGCCCGATCGTTGTCTACGACGGAACTGCGTTCCAGGTGCTGATCGCCGAACAGGATGTGAGGAAGTGCATCCAAGAGATGGCGCGCGAACTCGCCGCGACGTCGGGGGAAGTTCCTCCGGTCGTCGTAGGTGTGCTGAATGGCGGAGTCTATGTCGCCGTCACCATCAGCGAGTCCTTGGCGATTCCCCACCAGATCGGTTTCGTCGGCGTCTCGTCGTATGGGAACTTGCGCACCCCCGAACACGACCCGAGCGTCACGAACGACCTCTCTTGCTCGGTCAAGGGGAAGGACGTCGTCTTGGTGGAAGACATCATCGAGACGGGCCGTACCCTGCGGTTCGCGGTGGAATACCTCAAGCTCAAGGGAGCTACGCGAGTGCGGGTGGTTTGTCTGTTGGAGAAGGACATCCCCGGGGAGCCGCGTGTCATCCAGCCCGACATCGTCGGGTTCTCCGTTCCTTCCAGTGCCTTTGTGGTGGGGTGGGGGCTCGATCACAAGGGATTCTTCCGGAACATGCCGTTCATCGGCGTCACGGTCGAGTAGCCGCCGGCCGTTCGCTCCACGAGGTGTGACGGTCAACTCCAAGGCCGCCTCATCTCGTTATTATCACCATAATTGGTGGTTATAACGAGGGCGATCTTGGTATAAATAAAAATCATCCCACTAAATGGGATGATTTTTTAAGTTTTATTATTTATTCAGATTTGCAATATCTGCGATATATTTATTAGTAGTTTTTATAACATTGTCTCCATAAAAACGATAGGCCACATTGGTGCCACCAGAAAAATAACGCATCGCTGCTTTCCATTCGCCATTTTCGGTGCCGTCCGCACCGTTGGCTTTTAGTAATAGTGCTGAGGCCAAAAAAGCGTCACGATTGTCCCACGGACTAGCGACAGAGTTGCCAGTGATAGCCGTGACTTTATTGCGATAACCCATCCAAGTCGAAGGAATAAATTGAGCTGGTCCCATTGCTCCACCCCAACCAACTTGTTTACCTTTGCTGTCTTTCATTGGGCATGAAACAGGAGTTATATCTGTATCTTTTCCGAGTTCGCCAGTAATAGTTTGAAACGGCTCTTGGTCACGGGTTGGTTTCATAATAACGCGCCAACCTTTTTCTGGTGGATCATTTGGGCGATTGCAGGTACCGATGTTTTTGCCCAAACTAGATTCTTGAGTTAAAATCGCCAGTAAAAACGCAGTCCGCACGCCGGTTTGTTGGTTGACCCAATTGGCCAAATCCACGGCTTCACCAAAATTTATCTGTTTACTGCCACCGATCATTTCATAAATACGATTTTTTATTTCAGCCGCTAATTTTTTTGTATCACTAATTGATTTTTGGTATTCAGTTTCTTTGCCTTGAGTAGTTTTTAATAAATCTGCTTGTTCGGAAATAGTACCGAGCAACTGTTGTTGTTGTAATGTTTTTAAAGATAATAAATTTTTGGCGTCGTCTTGTTGATCTTCTAGTACTACTTGCTTATCAGACAATTGTTTTTGAGTTGTTCGTAGTGTGTCTAACATGTCACCAATCGTTTGTGAAAGTAGATTGTAACTATAAACCTGACTATAAAATTCTGCCAAATTATTTTCTGTCGTCAAAATTTCTATCAATAAAGTTTTGTCTTTTTGATCAATCAGGTTAATGAGAGTGCCGATGTTATCTTTTAGGCGGTCAGTTTTATTTTTGGTTTGAGTAATTTGTTTTTCGGTTAATGTAATTTTGCCATCAAGCTCATTGATGACCAGTGTAGTTTTTTTGATTTGTAATTTTAGGGCTGCTTGAGTATTTTTTAAAGAATTTATTTTGGCTGTTAAACTTTTTTTCTCCGTTTGGGTTGTTTTTAGTTCTTTTTCATATTGTGCAATTTGCTCCTCGATATTTTTTAGTTGGTTTTCCAGTTGGGTGCGGTCATCGGCACTGGTTTCAGCGGTAACAGGGAATTGGTTAGTGAACAAACAAACAAAAACCACAATTAACAGCGTTAATGTGGTTATTAGTATATTTTTCTTATATTTTTTTAGTGTGTTTATCATCTATCCACTATACAAGAAAACGACTTATCTGTAAATAATTTTATTTTCCGCGATTTCTTTTTTGTTGCTGAAACCAAACAATGGCTTTATCCAAATCTTCTTCCGAAAAGGCAGGCCATTTTACAGGAGTAAAATATAATTCGCTGTAAGTGCTCTGCCATGGAAGAAATCCGGACAAACGTTGATCGCCGGCTGTGCGAATTACGAGGTCTGGCTCTGGAATATGGGCTGTATCTAAAAAGCTGGTGATGGTATCTTCGTTAATATCTTTAGAATCAATTTTAGCGTCGATGATTTTGCGGACAGCTCGTATTAATTCATCTCGTCCGCCGTAATTTACAGCTAGATTAAAAGTAAGTTTTGAATTTGTTTTGGTTTTTTCGGCCACAGCTTTTAATTTTTCTTGGGTGGAGGCTGGCAGTTTGGTAATATCGCCGATAATATTTACCCGAATATTATTTTTTGTCAGATCTTCTATTTGGTCAACCAATTTTTCAAATAAAGAAAAAAGGTGAGCCAATTCTTCTGGACTTCGATTGGCCAAATTTTCTGTGGACAATGCCCAGACTGTGAGAAAAGAAATTTCACGATCCAACATCGCTTTTAAAATTCTTTTTAAATTTTTTCCGCCCTCAGTATGTCCCATTAATTTTGGTAAATGGTGTTCTACTGCCCAACGGCGATTTCCGTCCATCATTATGGCTATATGTTTGGGTGGAGTTTGAGTTTCTGTGGACATAATAAATAAATTAATTTTTGATCGCTTTGGAAACGGCTTTGACAATTTTTTTATCGAATGGATCCGGTAGTATTTTTTTAGTAGTTGGTTTTTTTACACAGGCAGCCAAATTTTCTGCGGCCTTTACCAACATTTTGTCGGTGATAGTCGCGACTTGGTTGTCTATGACTCCACGAAATATTCCTGGGAAAGCCAAAACATTATTTATTTGATTTGGATAATCGCTTCGGCCAGTAGCGACAATGTATGCGCCGGCTTTTAAAGCGGTCTCTGGCATAATTTCTGGTGTGGGGTTAGCTAGTGCAAAAATAATTGGTTTTTTGGCCATGGTTTTTATCATCGCTGGAGTGAGAAGATTGCCTTTGCTTACACCGATGAAAACGTCGGCATTTTTTAATGCGTCTTCTAAGGTGGAGACATTTTTCATATCCGCCTGAAGCCAACTAGCGATAATTTTTTTCTCGGTGGTTAAGTCTGGTCGCTCTAATTTAATCACGCCGTGACTATCACAAACAACAATGTGTGTGCCACCGTAAGAATGAAGAGCTTTGGTCACTGCAGTGCCAGCCGCCCCGGCACCGTTGATCACAATTTTAGCTTGACTGAATTTTATTTTTTTTATTTTAAAAGCATTGATAAGCGCGGCCAGTACTACCGTGGCCGTACCACGTTGGTCATCATGCATGACTGGAATAGACAATTCGCTCATCAGTCTTTTTTCAATTTCAAAACAACGAGGAGCAGAAATGTCCTCGAGATTGATACCACCAAAAACTGGAGCAATATTTTTTATCGTTCTAATAATTTCTTCAGTGTCTTGAGTGTCCAAACAAATAGGGAAAGCATTAAGGCCAGCGAACTCTTTGAATAAAGCCGCTTTGCCTTCCATGACCGGCAATGCCGCTAATGGTCCGATGTTACCCAGGCCCAAAACGGCAGAACCATCGCTGATTACGGCGATGGTGTTTGCTTTCAAAGTATATTGTTTGGCCAGTGTTGAATCAGCGGCGATAGCTTTGCTAACGGCCGCCACACCTGGAGTATAGACAGCGGAGAGTATTTTTTTGTTATTGATTTTTACTTTACTGCGGGTTTCCAGTTTACCTTTTAATTTTTTATGCAACCTTAGAGATATTTCGTCAATAGACATAATTTAGACAAGTTTTAGCACGTTCCACCAATTATTTATATAATCGGCGCGACGGTTTTGATATTTGAGATAATAAGCGTGTTCCCAGACATCCAGACAAAATACTGGCTTGTGCCCGATAGTGAGCGGGGAGTCTTGGTTTGGTAAAGAATAGATTTTTAGTTTATCATTTTCATCATAAACAAGCCAGGCCCAACCACTCCCAAATTGTCCGATAGCAGATTGTGTGAAAGTCTCTTTGAATTTTTCTATAGAACCAAATTCGGCGTTGATATCAGAAACCAATTTGTCACCAACTTCTTTTTTTGGTCCCATTACTTCCCAAAATAGATTGTGGTTAAAAAAACCACCGCCATGATTTTTAATTTTTTTTCGATCCTCTTCGGACACTTCAAAAGTGTTCAAATTTTTTAACAATTCTTCGGCAGATAAATTGGATAGAGCAGGATATTTTTCTAATACCGCATTAAAATTATTTAAATATGTCTGATGGTGTTTGCTGTGGTGAATTTCCATAGTGGTGGCATCGATAAATGGTTCGAGCGCATCATAGGCATAATTTAATTTTGGTAATGTGAACATATATTTATTATTGTCATTCCCGCGAAAGCGGGAATCTCTTAAATAAAGTGACTGGATTCCCGCTTTCGCGGGAATGACAGTTAAATTTTTCCGATTAGTTCTTCGTTTGGGGTCAGCGTTTTAGAACCTGGTTTCCAGCTAGCTGGACAAACTTCACCATTGTGGCTGTAGACATATTGAACGGCTTGTAATTTTCTCAACAATTCTTGTACATTGCGTCCCACACTATTTTCGTTAATTTCCATTGCCACCAACTTGCCTTCAGGATCGAAAACAAAAGTGCCACGAAGTGCCAAACCTTCACCATCTATATAGACACCAACTTCTTTACACAAATCACCTGTTGGGTCAGCGGCCATTGGGAATTTTATCTTTTTAATGGCTGGGGAAGTATCGTGCCAAGCTTTGTGTACAAAGGCGGTATCGGTACTAACACTAACAATTTCAGTATTTAATTTTACAAATTCGTCGTAATTGTCTGCCATTTCTTCAAGTTCCGTAGGACATACAAAAGTAAAATCGGCAGGATAAAAAAACAGAACTAGCCATTTGCCACGATAGTCTGGCAACTTTACTTTTCCAATTTTTCCATTCTGGAAAGAGTTGAGTTCAAAATCAGCAATTGGGCTTCCAATTTTTGGAAGTAAGTTGTATGTATTGATTGGGTTTGACATATATATTCTTATTAATTAAATTATTTAACGTATGTATAATACAATGTTTATTATTAAAACGTCAAGTGGATAACATACTAGATTAGTATAAGTTAATAAGACACAAACAAAAACCCCGCTATTAAGCGGGGTAAATGATTATTCTTCGATTGGTGGTGGCACTTCATCGCCGTTTTCTTTGGCTGGTTCTTCCTCTTCTGGCGCTTCGCCTTTTTCAACCGCCTCCCACACAGCAGAAACTATTCGTTTCAACATTTGTGGGTTTTCTTTTAGAGATCTTTTGGCGGCCTCTCTGCCTACCCCAAGTTTTTCTTCTCCAAAAGTGTATGTGACACCTTTTTTATCGATAATTTTATATAAGATAGCGGCATCCAAGGCATCGCCAGATAATGAGATACCTTCATTGTACATAATATCAAATTCACAAGTACGAAATGGAGCAGCTACTTTATTTTTTACCACTTTTACTTTTACACGGTTGCCAATAATTTTATCACCTTGTTTTATTTGAGCGGCACGGCGTACTTCGATACGCACAGAAGAATAAAACTTCAAGGCCATACCACCAGTAGTGGTTTCTGGGTTGCCGAATACGATGCCGATCTTCATACGAGTCTGATTGATGAAGATTACTACGGTTTTGGATTTGCTAATAATAGCAGTCAATTTGCGTAATGCCTGACTCATCAAACGAGCATGTAAACCCATGTGTGAATCACCCATATCACCCTCAATTTCGGCCCTAGGGACGAGTGCGGCTACTGAGTCGATTACTATGATATCTACCGCATTGGATCGTACCAATGTCTCCACAATATCCAAAGCTTGTTCACCGGTATCAGGCTGTGAAATCAACAGTTCATCGATTTTAACACCAATTTTTTTGGCATAGTCTGGGTCAAGAGCATGTTCGGCGTCCACGAAAGCGGCGATGCCACCCAATTTTTGTACCTCAGCTACGATGTGTTGAGCCAGAGTAGTTTTACCACTAGACTCAGGTCCATAGATTTCGATAACACGTCCGCGTGGCACACCTCGAACGCCCAAGGCAATATCCAACGACAAACAACCAGTTGGTACAGCGTCCACTTGCATGGTTTTGGACTCTCCAAAAGTCATGATAGCCCCTTCGCCAAATTTGGTTTTGATCTGCTCGATTGCGCTGGCGGCGGCCTTGAGTTTCTGTTTTATCTCCTCACTATTATGTTTTGCCATAGTTAGCTTATAAGAAATTAAGAATTAAGGCTGACCAGCCTCAGTTCCCAAGTCCTTATTGACACTTGCTCGGACAGGTTCTTTTACCGTCACGACAACATGACGAATGACAGTAGTAGTTTTACCATGTTTTTTGGTAGTCGACAAGGTGATTGTATTCACACCGTTGGATAATATGATTACATCGCTGAATTTCCCTTGTTCATTCACTTTTATATCTTTGCCGTTTACTTTTAGTTGACTTTCTTTATCTGTTTCACCTTGTATACTTGTTTCTGCCCGATTGGAAACTTGTCCCTCGATTGGAGAATAAACAATCAATTTTGGAGGTGTAATGATGCCGTGTATTTGCCAGCCTAAATAGATAACAAAAAATAAAACGAAACTGATTAATGCAATATTTTTTATGATTAACGAAAAAGGTTGAAAATTGTTTGGGTCAATCTTTGCTAAGTATTGTTTGGTAAAAAATTTCAAACCACCTTCGCAGTTAAATTTGTAGGTAATTGTTTCAAAACTTAAATCATAAAGATCACAAAGTTCGCGCATGTATGCCTGACGGTGGGACTTTGATTTTGGAAGCACAAAAAAGCGATTGTTTTCAAACGCTTCCAAGTATTTTAATGGGACGTGGGTTTTTTTAGCTACATCTTCCAATGATAGAAGTTTATTTTCTCTAGCAGTTTTTAATTCCCATCCCAAGTTTTTTGAAGTGTCTATTTTTTTATAGCAGAAAATTGACATAATCAATTTCACCGGTGTTAATTATTCTTTTTCAGCAAGGTCATTGAAAACGGTGCCGCCGGAATCTAGTGTTTGTTCGTCTACCGGAATTTCTTCTTCCTCTTTGGGACGAACAAATCCTCCTTGAGCGGATAAATGTTCAGTAAAAAGTTCGCGTGGTTTGGCTCCGTCTGCAGGTCCTACTATACCAGCTTCCTCTAGTTCGTCAAGCAAGCGAGCGGCACGAGCATAACCAACACGAAGACGGCGCTGAAGTAGGGAGGCGCTGGCTTTTCCAGATTCTACCACCACTCTTTTGGCTTCATCAAATAATGAATCTTGGTCATCATTTGCTCCACCAAACAAGTTTACCGTTCCACCATTTGAACTAGCATTTTTTGAAACGACGGCGTCATCATATTGAGGTGGCTCGTCATTTTTAATATTATTTACCACGCGTTTCATTTCTTCTTCGGATACGAATGCACCCTGGACACGTTTTGGTTTGGATAAGTCGGCTGTTAAAAATAACATGTCGCCACGACCCAAAAGTTTTTCTGCACCTTGGCAATCCAAAATAGTACGAGAGTCAACTAATGAGGCAACGGAAAAAGCGATACGAGCTGGTATGTTTGCTTTCATCAAACCGGTGATAACTTCCACGCTCGGACGTTGAGTAGCTACAATCAAATGGATACCAACGGCACGCGCCATCTGAGCAATACGAATAATACCCGCTTCCACTTCACTGGCCGCCGAAGCCATCAGGTCGGCTAGCTCATCAATAACAAACACGATGTAAGGCAATTTTTCATTGGCTACTTTGTTGTATGATTGAATGTCGCGTTTGCCGGCGGCGGCTAAAACGGTAAAACGTCTTTCCATTTCAGCTATAGTCCATTTCAAAGCGTTGACTGTTTTGGCGGCGTCAGTGATTACCGGAGTTAATAGGTGAGGAATACCATTATATAAAGTAAGTTCAACACGTTTTGGATCGACAAAAATAAAACGTAGAATTTCTGGAGAATTTTGATAAAGCAAACTGAGAATTACTGTATTGATGCAAACTGTTTTTCCAGAGCCAGTAGCGCCAGCTATTAAAAGGTGAGGCATTTTGAGTAAATCTGCGAACCATACTTTGCCAGCCACATCTTTTCCTAGAGCGATGTGCATGTTGTGTGGGCGTTCTGAAAATTCTTTGCTCTCGAGCAATTCCTTTAATGTCACCATGGCTACTTTTTCGTTTGGCACTTCGATACCCACCAAAGATTGACCAGGAATTGGAGCTTCAATACGAATCGGATGAGCGGCCAAAGCCAGAGATAAATCATTACATAGTGTAGTGATGCGGGTGAGCTTGATACCCTTGGCTGGTTTGAGAGAATATTGGGTAACTGTCGGACCGACGCGCACCTCACCCATATCAACTTCAATACCAAAATTTTGAAAGGTATCTTTGATGGTTTCAGCGTTGCCTTTGATATCACCTGAGGTTGGTTTGGATTTGGAAGTAAACAACAAACTGACTGGTGGTAATTTATAATTGGTATAGTCTGGTTTTTCTTCAACTACCTCCTCAATTTTTTCTAATGAGTCATTTTTTATTTCAGTTGTTTCCACTTCTTCGTCTCCTTCGCCAGTTGTATCTTGAATAGATTTTTTATGGAAAATTCTTTTTTCGTCTTCTTCCTCGATTTCATTTTCATTGTTTGGTACTGATTTGGGTTCGTATTCGCCTTTTATACTAAATTTAACCGAAGCAGATCCGACACCTGTTTTTTTAAATTTAGCAAAAAAAGCGATTATCTGATTTCCCAACCAACCCAACATCATAAAAAACTTTTTGTTGAGGTTTACCATTTGAGCTAGAGAGGTATTAAACAAAAATACAAAAGAAACTAAAAGCAACCCAAGTATAATAAGGGTGCCGCCCCAATAACCAACGTATTTTAAAAGTGGCCAAGACAAAGCGATACCTACAAAACCACCTCCAAAACCTAGAGTTGCCTGGCTGTACATAGTATCCAATGTGTTTTGAATATGTACCAGCCCATTGAAGCTCAAGAAAAATAAAAATGCACCCAAAGTATGAGTATTGCGATAATTATATTCAAGATCTTTGATAAGCAAGGTCGCAATAACTATGGTTACTATAGGAAAGACATAACGTACCTGTCCAAAAATCAAAGCCAATGTGGAATCAATAAAAATCCCAGCCACTCCCGCCATAGAGAAGAAACTAAGTATAGAAAGACCGGCGATAATAAATAACAAGATCGCCAAAAGACCCTGACTAACCTCTGGGTTTAGGTTTACTCGTACTTTTTCTCGGCCCGGCCGTTTTTGATAATGACGATGCACTCTGACCATAAATTTTTGTAAACCTATTATAGCACATTTTTGATTTTATGGCCTGTGTATAATAGGTAAAAATATTTAATAAAAAAATAACCCCATTTGAATTGGGATTATTTTTATTTATTTATCTCGAATCGCTCGCGTTGTCCAAATACTATTTTAATATTCAGACAGCGAGAGCGAGGATCCGAGAACCCAAGCTCCGCCTTAGTCGGTATGCGTTACTCCTGGTGAGGGCTGTTGTCCGCATCCGACGCGGTGATGCCTTGTCTCTGGTAAAACAATAGCGCCGCGCGGGAGTGCTTCAGTAGAGCATCATCGAGGCCGGCCTTCAGTCCGTCTGAAGTGTCGTACTGCGCGCAACTGAAGTCCACGGCGATGTAGATCACCACGAGCACCGGCCACAGAGTCGTCGGCGTCACGAACCCAATAGCTAGAAACATAGTGGTGAAGCTCAACTTGAAGGCCGTGTACATCCAGAAGGTAACCTCGATTGAACATTCGATGAGATGGGCTGGAATAGCACCGAAGCTGATAGCGAACCACGCCGCACCCATGACCATCACAGGCGCAATCAGCGCCGTGATGACCAGTCCGAGCTGATCGGTCGGCACTTCGCGCAGTGACAGAAAGATGCAGACGGCCGCCACGAGATTGATCCACTGTACAAGCCGATGCTTGTTCATGTTCGTGGTGACGAAGGATTGATCTTCCTCTTTCAGCCTGGCCTTGAGCAGGCGGCGGTGGGCCAAGGCCATGTACCAGTAGAATGGGTCGAGGTGCTTGAACTTCATGCTAATATCCTTTGCATATGTACGCAGGTTTGGATTGTCAGAGGGCTGTTCTAACCCTATTGAGTCTGGAAAACAATGTCAATACAACTTTCATTATGATTAATTAATAATAAATATTGGTTTATAATTAGCAAAAATATAAGTATTATGTTGTCAATAAAATTGACAAAATGGTCTGTGTGTATTATGATGAGTATAGATTCCCGCTTTCGCGGGAATGACACTTTTGGGTTGGGAATGACAATGTGATATGGATTTATCCAAAAAATTGATTAAGATTGGCCTTTCTGAAAAAGAATCGAAGGTGTATTTGGCTTGTTTGCAACTTGGTATTGATACTGTCGCCAGCATAGCCCATTTTGCCGAACTCAAACGTCCGACGGTATATTTGATTTTAGAAAATTTAGAAAATCTAGGGTTGGTTAGTAAAGTGGTAAATGAACATAAAACATTATACAAAGCCGAAGATCCGAAATTTATTGTTAATGATTTGCGTTTGAAAGAAGAAATGGCACGAGATATTTTGCCGTCGTTGAACGCTATTTATAATTTAGATCCAGCTAAACCAAATATAAAAATTAGTGATGGTATGCAAGGTGTAAAAAACACATATCGAAATATATTTAGTTACCTATCCCTTCACCCGCAAGAAGAACTGCTTATTTTTGGATCGTTAAAAGATGCGTTAGCGAATTTTGAATCACAAGTGCTAGATTTTTTCTATGAATCGGTGGCCAAGACAAAAAATCCAGTGCGTGAGATTGGTAATGATGATTTTGAAACCAGAAAATATTTTCGCGCATCAAATAAAATAAATCCGCGTCATGAGATTCGTCTAATTCGCAATGAAGGAAAATTTTTTCAAACAGACAACATGTTATATGGAAATAATTTAGTAATTTTTTCGGTGAAAGAACAAATGTTTGCTACTACTATTGAATCAGCGGGTATTGCAGAAACTTATCGCACTCTTTTTAATATGGCATGGAAAAGTGGCAAGCCAATTTAGTATTTTTCTGGTATAATATCATTATGCAAAAGTTGGGAGGTCACAGAGGTTTTACTTTAGTGGAAGTCGTAGTCGCTACGGCCGTGTTTTTGATTTTTGCGGTGGGAGTGTATGGATCTATTAGTATGGTTTTTAAGGTTGTTTATCAATCGCGCGTGAAAATTTTGGAAACAGCTGTGCTCAGTGAGGAATTGGAAATTGTAAGAAATTTACCTTATGAAGATGTGGGTATTTTGAACGGTTCGCCACTTGGTTTGCTGTCTCACACCAAATCAGTGTATAGAAATGATATAAAATTTAATTTGGTAACAACGGTTCGCAATATCGACGACCCTTTTGATGGGGTAATTGGTGGCACGCCCAACGATACTTCTCCAGCCGATTTTAAACTGGTAGAAATTTCAGTAATTTGTGATAGTTGTAGCCAAAAAAATCCGGTAAGTTTGAGCACAACGGTAGCCCCAAAAAATTTAGAAGGACAAAGTACCAATGGTGCATTGTTTATTCACGTTTTTGATGCAGACGGACAGGCTGTCTCAAGTGCAAATGTGCATATAGTAAATTCGGCGGTTTCCCCGAATCTAATTATTGATGATGTGACGGATAACGATGGTATGTTGAGACTGGTGGATACTCCTACTGGTACATTAAGTTATAATATTACGGTTACCAAAGCTGGTTATTCCACAGACTCATCCGTAGTGTCATCGGTTGATAATCCGAATCCTCTAAAACCGCCATCCAATGTAGTGAGCCAAAATGTGACAGAAATAAGTTTTAGCATAGATCGTTTGGCGACACTAAATGTAGAATCATTAAACCAAACTTGTTCTTCAATAAATGGTGGAACAGTAAATATAAATGGCGCCAAGATTGTCGGCACGGATCCGAATGTGTACAAGCTTTCGCAGACTTTTTCTTTGGCGAGTGGAAACTACAATTTTGGTAGTATAGAGGAAGACAGTTATTATTTTAATCTGCCTGGCACTACATATGATATTGCCGGATCTGTTCCAATGTTGCCGTTGGCACTCGAACCAGGGTCGCAACAAGTTTTATCTCTAATTTTGCGTCCACACACGACCAATTCTTTATTGGTAAAAGCAAAAGATGCGGGGACTGGACTGCCACTATCAGACGCATCAGTGCGGTTGGTGGGAACTAGTTATGATGAAACAATTCAGACTAGTTTGGGATATGTTCGTCAGACAGATTGGTCTGGGGGTAGTGGGCAGGTATTATTTACAGTTGAAAATAAATATTTTTCAGACAATGGTGGTGTGACCAAAACTTCTGGTGATTTAACTTTGAAAAAAAGTGGCAATTATTATGCAGTCAGTGGAATTTTGGAATCATCCACTTTTGATTTGGGTGAAGGTTTGACTTATCGAAATATTATTTGGGAACCACTTTCGCAATTATCTCAAACCGGTGTTAATCCCATTGTGTTTCAATTGGCGGCAAGCAGTTCTAGTAGCCCAGCAGTTTGGAATTTTACTGGTCCAGACGGCATGGCCACAAGTTATTATACGGTGACCAATACTATTATTCATTCCAGTCTGAACAATAAACGCTATTTGCGATATAAAGCTTTCCTATCTACCGAAAAAAATCGTTATACCCCTACATTATCCGAGGTGGCTATCACTTTTACTAACGAATGTACACCTCCTGGGCAAGTGTTTTTTTCTGGATTATCTGCAGGCACTTATACACTCACCGTAAGTAAAGATGGCTACACAACCAATAGCGGGGACATCGATATTAGTGGTCGCGGTGAATCAGTTGTAAATATGTCTCCTCTATGAAGAATATAATTTTTAATAAAAAATTTGACAATCGCGGGATGACACTTATTGAAGTATTAATAGCTACTTCGTTGTTTGTTTTGCTAATGGGCGGATTTGTGGAGATGTTGATATGGGCCAATCACGGTAAAGATGTAGTTTGGGAACAGCTGACCACCCAAAGCGAAGGCCGTAAAGTTGTGCAGGATTTTGTAAATGATTTGAGACGTGCAAATTATTCAAACATTGGTGCGTATCCATTGGAAACAGCTACCAGTCAGCAAATTGTTTTTTATAGCAACATAGATTTGGACAATTGGTTGGAGCGAACACGATATTTTTTGGATGGAAAAATTTTGAAAAAAGGAATTACCAAACCAAGTGGAACGCCGCTGTCATATCCGCCAGTCAACGAAACTATAATAGAAGTAGCTCACGATGTAGCCAATGGTGCAGGTCCGATTTTTTATTATTATGATCAAGTTTACACCGGCGTTACTGATACACCAATGTCATATCCAATAAATATTTCAAATGTGCGGGTAGTGGGAGTTCAATTGATGTTGGAAGAAAGACCAAATGTTTCGCCGGCACCGTTTTATATTGAAGCCAAAACAGCAATTAGAAATTTAAAAACGAATTAAATGAGAAAAAGTTTTTTTAAAAAATTGAACGAGCGAGGAAATGTCTTGATGTTTGTCATGGTTTTTGGGGCTATTAGTTTTTCTTTGATCGTGGTGGGAGTGACCGGTTATGCAGTTTTTGAAAATCAGGCATCAAATAAAATTTTTAATCGTGAAATGGCTTTTCAAGTAGCCGAAGCGGGTATAAATTATTACCGTTGGCATTTGGCGCACAACAAAACAGATTATCAGGACGGTACAGGTGTGGCTGGACCATATATTCACGAGTATGAGGATAAAGATGGAAATGTTGTTGGTCATTATTCTCTAAATATTACGCCGCCAGTTTTTGGTTCAACTATTGTGGCTATTGAATCTACTGGATGGTTGGACATTCAGCCTAATAGTCGGCGTACCATAAAAGTGCGTTTAGGATTTCCTTCATTAACTGATTTTGCATTTTTGACCAATACTGATGCTTGGATAGGCGATACTGAAGAGTTACATGGCAAATTTCATGCCAATGGTGGAATTCGTTTTGATGGTGTTGGTGACGCTCCCGTGACTAGTGCAGTGCCTACCTATATATGTAAGGCACACCATGGCTGTGGCAATATAGAAAAGCCTGGTATTTGGGGACAGGGTGAGCCGACAGATTATTGGAGCTTTCCAATGCCAGCCCAAGATTTTTCGGTGATTACAGAAAAGTTGGCCAATATTAAAGAAGCTTCTCAAGAAGAAGGAGGAATATACCTGACTTCTTCGGGGCAACAGGGATGGCGAATTGAATTTAAAAATAACGAAACAATGAATATATATAAAGTAACTGCCACGAATTGCTACAAGGCAAAAGATATTGGTGATAATAATTATTTCTGGCCATGTATTGATATAAAAACTATGGGCGATCCCATTAGTTATGATATGCCCGCCAATGGATTTATTTTTGTAGAAGATGATGTCTGGGTGGATGGTGTGGTGAAGGGAAGAGCGACAGTTGGCACGGCGGAGGGGAAGTCAATTATTATCAACGGAAATTTAGTTTATGAAACAAAAAATGACGGTAATGTTTTGGGGTTGATTGCTGAACAGAATATTTTAGTGCCACATGATTCCCCAAATGTTTTGGAAATAAACGCGGCGGTCTTGGCACAAAATGGCGCAGCCAAAAGATATTATTATCCTGGAGACACCAAAGACCAGTTGACTATATACGGATCAGTGATTTCGGCGGGAATTTGGACATGGAGTTGGGTATCTGGCGGGGGTGCGATAGTTTCTGGTTACGAAAATACCAATGCTACTTATGATGTGAATTTGACTTATGGACCGCCAGGAGGATTTCCGGTAGGGTCGGAATATAATTTGCTTTCGTGGGAGGAAGTACGATAGACTATTGAAACTATTTGTCGAGTATATAAAATTTTATGTTATCATTGTCCAGCAGTGCAAAATCAATAGGTGCCTGTATTATTTTTTCTTTAAGCGGTTTGTTTTCTTGCCTATTTTTGGTTAGTGATTGGAAATTGGCATTACCGAATTTAATTTTTTATATTGTTCTTTTGGTAAATACCTATTTTTCAATTCTCACATTTGGCCCTATGGTTCATAAAAAAAATTTATTCCAAAACACCGTAGATGCAGTATTGGTTTTGATGTACTTGTTTTTATCATTTAGTATTGGCAATTATTATTGGTTTAGTATTTGGGGTATTTTACTTTTTATGGCACCGATCCTAAAATATTTGAATTTAGGTTTAATCAACGACTTTTCAAAATTATTAAAAAAGAAAATATTTATTGATTCGCTTGGTTTGGTTGCTTTTTTGCTAACCTTTGGTGGAACACTATTGGGATTTGGTTTTATTAGTATGTGGATTTGGGCCATCGTTTTTATCATGGCAAATATTTATATCTTTTCTGTGAATCCACTTTATAATTTTTCGGCCCATTAGGATATGGTATTAACATTGCGTAAAATTGTGGTTTTTGATACAATTTCATTATTATAATTATATTATTATGACTCAACAAATTCGCAAACTAGTGATTCCGGTCGCTGGTCTCGGCACTAGATTTTTACCAGCTACCAAAGCGCAACCAAAAGAGATGTTGACGATTGTCGACAAGCCGATCATTCAGTATGTGGTAGAAGATGCGGTGAGGGCTGGTATTACCGATATTATTTTGGTGACTGGGCCAAATAAGAGGTCGGTAGAGGACCATTTTAGTCCAAATTATGAACTTATAAATTGGTTGAAAAAACAGAAAAAAGATGAGATGGCTGAGGATATTAAAAAAATCGCAGACATGGCCAACTTTATTTTTATTCGCCAAAAAGGTCCATATGGTAACGGCACGCCGGTATTGTGTGCCAAGAATGTTGTGGGGAATGAACCATTCGCAGTAATGTGGGGTGACGAATTTTTTTATACTCCCAAAAAATCTCAACTTCAACAACTAATTGAAGTGTATGAAAAATATGGTGATCCGGTAATGACCGCCCACATAACTGATGATGAGGGTACGACCAAGCACGCTATTATTGAAGGAGTGAAGGTTGAGGATAATGTTGTGCAAGTAAAAGGATTGGTAGAAAAACCAGGTCCCAAAAAGGCAAAATCAAGGATCGCTAGTTTGGGTGGTTTTATTTTGACCCCAGATATTTTTGAAGCTTTGGAAAATACTAAGCTGGGAAAAGACGGTGAACTATGGTTGCAAGATGCTAATGCCCAGATTTTGAAAAAACGTCCTTATTATGCTTGTTTGGTGGATGGCACTTATTACGATACCGGTTCAAAATTGGGTTATTTGAAAGCCAATGTTGAGTTCGCTTTGCGCAATCCAAAATTGAAAGATGAATTTAGGAAATATTTAAAGAGTGTGGTATAATTTAAAATAGTTTAAAATTTCATTTGAATTGTAGTATGAAATTTCAGAAACTAGTTATAATATTTTCGATATTTGCTTTTTTGATAACGGCCGGTTTTGGCTGTAAAGGTTTGACCCAGACACAGGTTCAGGCCACTACGCCAGTAACTTTGGAATATTGGACAGTGTTTGACGATGTGGACGCGCTACAAAAAGAAATTGATGCCTATCGGGCTACTCGACCATATATTACTGTAAATTTACGTCAGTTGAGAGCAGACGAATTGTACCCACGATTAGTGGAGGCTTTGGCAGAAGACAGTGGGCCGGATATTATTTCTGTACAAAATCGTCGTTTGGGAGAATTTGTTACCAAACTGGCGCCGATGCCAGCCAGTGTAAATGATACTTTGATTACTATAGAAAAAACTACTCTCGGAACCAATACAGTAATCACGACGAATGTTCGCCCAATGGTGAATTTGGCCCAACTCGATCGAGAATATGTCAAAGCCGTGCGTGATGATGTTGTCCGCGATGAGAAAATTTTTGGTTTGCCATTATCTATGGATATGATGGCTGTTTTTTATAACAAAGATTTATTGGACAGGTCTGGAATTCCAGAAGCGCCAAGAACTTGGGAAGAGTTTCAAGTATCCGCTAAAAAAATAACTAAATACGACAAAAAAACTGGCAAAATTATTCAATCTGGTGCGGCGCTGGGAACAGGTGACAACGTGCCTGGTAGTGATGATTTGTTATATTTATTATTTAGACAAAGTAATGTTGGTTTTGAAACAAAAGACGGTCGGGCTATTTTCAATCTATCAGGCCAAACCTCTGGGCAGATTATGGATTTTTATACTGATTTTGCCAATCCGACACGTGATACATATGCTTGGTCATCGGACCAAGGTGATGCGCTTGAGGCATATCTAGCCGGAAAAGTAGGATTTTTCTTTGGGTATAGTTATCATCTACCTATCATAAAAGCTCGAGCCTCTCAATTTGATTCTCGCATCATGCCACTGTTTCAATTAAGTGCAGAAACACAGGTAAATGTGGCCAGTTATTGGTTGCAAACTGTACCGAGTAAATCCAAACATCAAAACGAGGCGTGGGGACTGGTAGATTATCTCACCCATTCGAAAGCTACCAAAGATTATTTGGATCAAACCAATCGGCCGACTGCGTTACGCGCCTATATAGCTGATCAAAAAACAAAACCAGATCTCGAACCATTCGTGGATCAAATTTTGGTTTCAGAAAATTGGTATCGTGGGCGAGATTACGCTGGTGCGACAAAAGCGGTTCGGGATATGTTGGCTCAGTGGTTACAGCCATCTCCAGATCCAGGAAAAATAAATGAATGGAGATTGAATATATTAAATCTCGGAGCGGAAAAAATAAATCAGACATTATAATATGCAAATTTTTAATAAAATATTTTTTGGGCTAGTTTGCCTGATTTTATTTTTTTCTGTTTCAACAAAAGTGTCAGCGGCCGGAGGTAGTTGTCTTTGTGCTACCAATCTGGATGCGCCTGAAGCATCTGACGCAATAATATATAAGGATTTCAAGTTAGGAGCAAAATCCTTGGTGTTGAAGGCTCAATGTGTAGATGCACCAGCCGCTAAATGTAATAAAGAGAGTCAAGTGGAAATTGTTAAAAATAAAATTGCTCCGGAGTGTAATATCAAAAGTTCGACTAGTGATTGTAATACTCTAATGCAAGAATGGTCTGTAAATTATCAGAGCAAGGTCAATGCCGGCAAGGCAACAGTAAACCCTCCTGCTCAAACCGCACCCAAAAGTCAAAGCACTTTGAGCGAGTGGATTACCAAATGTGGTAAGGGAGGTAAGATCGAAACTTGGGAACCAGAATGCAAAGACATCACAATTTTTGTTTCTCTTTTATTAACAATAGTTTCCTATCTATTTGGAATTATTGGAGCTTTGGCGTTGGGAGCATTTGTTTATGGAGGTTTTGTCCTAATCTTGTCTCAAGGTAATCCAGAAAAAGTAAAACAAGGTACCGGAGTGATGATTAACGCAGTAATTGGATTGCTGGTTGCATTTGGAGGTTATGTATTGATTAGTTATTTGGGAGAAATATTAGAACTAAGAAAAGAGTTTCGTTTATTATAATAGATTATGAATTTTAAAAAAATAATTTTTATTTTTTCATTTGGAATATTTTTTTTGTTGGTTATTCCAGTAAAAGTAGACGCAACAGAGCTTAAGATTTGTGAATACAAAGAGTATGTTAATGGAGCAAAAGAGCCAACAATGAAGTGGGGTTGTTTTGGCGATTATTATACAACAAATAAAAAATGCAACGAAGAAATTTATGATGGTACAAATTGTCAATCAGCGTTGAAAGAATTTTTGGCCGGGCAGGCTGCTGCTCAAGCCCAACAAGAAGCTGAACAAAAAGCAGCAGAAGCTGCGGATAAAGCCGCACAAAAGGCATATGAAGATAGCCAAGCTGCTTCAAAGGCACAGGCAGAAGCAGCAAAAAAAGCAGCGGAGGAAGAAGCACTAAAGGCAGCTGAGCTCACCTGTAATTGTTATGCTGTAAACCCCAAATTTGAATGTAGAGATAATTTTAAAACTGTTTCAGAGGCTATTGATTACTGTGTGAGTTGCGGACTTCCACCTCCAAATCCAGGTGCTGATTGTCCTCTAGGCACTAAAGAAAATGGGCCGTTTACATGTACTTGTGGAAAGGGGAATGAAACAAAATGCGCCTCATATGATACTATTGCAAAATTGAATTCCGAATGTCCTAATACGTGTGGAAAGGGAAATGGAGTTTGTCCTGTTGTTGGTGTTGGTGATACAATGGAAAAACTAAGAGCTGAAGCAAAAAAATTGAACCCAGCCAATTTTGCTATTGGTACTTCTGGGGTGATTCAGATTATCGGAACGCTAGTAGGTTTCTTAATGTATCCAATTGGTATGCTTACAATGGTTATGTATATCTGGGCAGGATTTTTGTGGATGACTGCCCAAGGCAACGCTGAAAATGTTGAAAAATCCAAAAATATTCTTATCTGGACAACGTTAGGAGTGGTGGTTACCTTGGCGAGTTATTTAATTGTTAAATTGGTGTTTACTGAAATATTATGAAGAAACTAATTTTATTAATTGTTGTATTAAGTTTTGTAATTGTAAAACCTGCACGGGCTGAAAGTTTTGAATTAAAATGTACCCTGTTGTTTGTGGCTGCACCATGTTATTCCTTTTCCACTTCCGCTGAAGCTGATAATTATAAAAAACAAGCAGAAGCAAAGGGTGCAACATGTACTGTCACCAGTGGAAATTGTGGTGGAAACCCAGCTAATCCTGCTCCTGCGCCCACTTCTGAACAAACCGGGATTTGTGTATGTGAAAAAGAATGTAAACAATTTTCCTACAAGGACAGTACGGAATGGGAAGCTGCCAAAACAGCTTGTGGGTTGCCGACTTGTAACAGCAAATATCCGTTTAAAGACGATGCAACATGTACTGTTCCCAGCAAAGTTCACTGCGACTGTGGTGGTAAATGTACAGACAAAGAATATGTGAACACTATGGAAAGTTTGAAGGTTGTGGAAGATTTTTGTAGTGGAGCAGAATGTAAAAGTACCGGTGGGGTGTTGAGTGGAGCTTGTCCCACTGCTGGTGGAGGCGCGACCCCAGACAACAAAAGCCCAGATTTTGTCACACTGGATAATCCGTTGGCGCTGGTTACTGATGTAAAAGTAATTATTGGCACAGTAATAAAGGGACTACTCGGGATAATGGGCGGTCTAGTTTTGTTGATGGTGGTATGGGGTGGAACTACATGGTTAACGGCGGCTGGCAATCCTGAAAAAGTGAAAGCAGGATCACAAACTATTTTATGGGCGCTATTGGGAGCGATTATTACCACTGCTAGTTATATAATATTGAATACTGTAATGAAGCTGTTTTTGTAGTAGCGTTTGGTTTGGTAGTATGTTATAATAAATTTGTTATGTTCAACAAAAAAATTGGAGAGGAGGTGACAATATGAAGAAAATTATTGCAACGATTTTGTCTTTGACAACAATGTTGGCTTTGGCTTTTGCTGTCACCGCTCCTTTACAAGCTAGCGCTGTCGAAACTGGTCCTATTACCGTAGATTCACTCGGAATTTCCTACGGAGGAGAAACTGGTTTATCATCAACCGACGTTCGTACAACTATCGCCAGAGTTATCAGGGTAGTTATGAGCTTACTTGGTATCGTAGCGGTGGTGATCGTTTTAATCGGCGGTTTCAAATGGATGACTGCAGGTGGAAACGACGAACAAGTAGGAGAAGCCAAGAAATGGTTATTCTCCGGTGTTATCGGTTTGGTCATTATTTTATCCGCTTACGCATTGGCCTCATTCGTGATCAAACAATTAGTGACTGCTACAGGAGTATAAACTAAAATATAAGATAGAGAGTCAAAAAGGCGCGTTCGTTTCGTCGACATATTCATGAAACCGGACGCGCCGCCCTCTATTGTTTATTGGTCAGAGAAAGAAAAGAATTCTTTCTTTGCTCAATAAAAATTAAAAACCCGGTTATGCGATTTAAAATTTTTATTATTCTCGGCGTGGTTTTTTCTATGTTTGTCTTTGCTCCAGCAATGGCGCAAGATAAATATGGATTGGACACAACTGTAAAAGCAACAGGTGGGTTGTTGCCAACCTCTATAAAGGGGGCAGAAACATTACCCCAATTGGCCGGAAATATTGTTAAGGTAGTTTTATCTCTTATTGGTATTTTATTTTTTGCGTTGATGCTTTATGCCGGTATTACTTGGATGAAGGCATTTGGGAGATCAGAGGATGTTGAGAAAGCCAAAGAAATGATTACCCAAGCCATCATAGGGTTAATAATAGTGATGGCGGCCTATGCGATAACCAATTTTGTGTTTACAAATTTGGGTGCGACTGGCGGTGGGGGAAGTAGTGGAGGAAATGAAACACCAAGTACACTCAAGGAAGGCGACGCATGCACGATAGTAGGAAATAAGTGGGCGGTTAGTCCATTTGTTACTGATGGTGCAAAAGGAATATATAATACAAAAGCTCCGGCTGAGTGTCAGCCAGCCTGTCGTTTTCACAAATCTGGCGCTGTGTGTCAAACAGCACCGTGTGGAAACGGAAAAACTGTGGCACCAAATGCTACAGATGGGATAGGCTGTCCGAGTTCAGGGAACTGTTGTTTACCATAATAATTATTTGTATGATAAAAAAAATATTAACTTTTATTTTTCTGCTTGGTATTTTGGTTGCACCTTTGACAGTATCTGCTCAGTTTAGCGAGGCTCAGAACAAATTGAAAACAGTAGTTGGGGGAACTGGTTTGACTGATAATTTTGAACTTTCAATTAGTACCATAATAACGGCGGTATTATCACTGGTTGGTACTATATTTTTGGTGTTGACTGTGTACGCTGGGATATTATGGATGACTGCGCAGGGGAATGAGGAGCAGGTGACCAAAGCAAAAGGAATAATCTCCCAGACTATTATTGGTTTAGCGATTACCTTAATGGCTTATGCTATTACGGCGTTTGTGACTGGAAAATTAAATACTTAGTGATTATGCAAAAATTATTTTACATTATATTGTTTTCATTAATATTGGTTCCAACCTTCGCTTTGGCGGCGCCAAACATTAATGCCTATACTGAAAAAATTGCGACAGGAGCTGGATATGACAAAGCTACTGATACTACATTATCAGAAACAATTGGTGGTTATATACGTGTTGTGTTGTCGTTGGTTGGTACAATATTTTTGGTATTGACTATTTATGCGGGTTTTCTGTGGATGACTGCCAGTGGCAACGAAGAACAAGTAACCAAAGCCACAGATATAATAAAAATGGCTACGATTGGTTTAGTGATTGCTTTGGCAGCTTATTCTATAACAGTGTTTGTAGTTTCTAGAGTGGGAGGGACTACTCAGTCCGCTACGACTGGTGGAACTACAACATCAACTGCTCCGGCTACTGAACAAGGTTTTTGGAGTGCTTGGTGGGGTGGATTTGTAAAACAAAAAGATGACCATCCACTTGGAGAATAAAAATAATTATTTGTATGTTTTTTAGAAAAATATCAGTTGCAATAGTTTTGACTTTAGCAGTAACAAACCTATTGGCGTTTTCTGTTGTACCAGCTAGTGCTCAAACCATTGGTGGTGATATAGGAAAACAATTGGCTGCGACTCAAAAAGGAGCGGGGTTTGAAGACGCTCGAGATCCCCGGGAAATAGTTGCTCAAATAATTCGAATAGTACTTGGTTTACTCGGCACCATCTTTTTTGTGCTTACTATTTATGCCGGATTTTTGTGGATGACTGCGGCTGGGAATGAAGAGCAAGCCACCAAAGCTAAAACACTTTTGACTCAAGCAGTTATTGGTTTGGTTATAATATTAACAGCCTATTCTATTACTTATTTTGTCCTCCGTTTAGCTCTAGGTCAGCCAGGCACAGATTGGGGAAATAGTGCAATTATAGAACCTCCGTCATCTGGTCCTTCAGGATATTAAAAACAAAAAGCCTCGAAAAAATCGAGGCTTTTTTATATTGAAATCCACACTGGGGTGGCTAGAGAGAATCGAACTCTCGATAGCGGTACCACAAACCGCAGTTTTACCACTAAACTATAGCCACCCCACTATGGACTTGAGATAAGTTATATCACAGTTTTTCTTTTTTTTCAAGTTTAGTGACCCCGCTAGGAATCGGACCTAGATCTAAAACTTAGAAGGCTTTCGTTCTATCCATTGAACTACGGGGCCAAGACACGTTTGCATATTATCTTATTTTTACAGAAAAATCAAGTTATGCTATAATATTGATGAGTAATTAAAAATTATGACTATTTTTTTTAGAAGTTTTTTGAGTTTATTTTTGGTATCGATATTTTTATCTTTTTTTATTACCAATAATTCTTTGGCGGTTGGTTACCAGTTAGATGTGTTTGCAACCAGAGCGGGTTATTCTACTATTGGGAACACAGCTTCGCTCGAAAACATGGCTCAGTTGATTATTAATGTAGTTTTGTCTATTGTAGGCATTTTATTCTTGTTTTTGACACTCTACGCTGGCATCAAATGGATGTCCGCTCGAGGTATCGAAGAAAATATTACCAAGGCAAAGGAAACTTTACAGGCGGCAGTGATCGGACTAGTTGTAATTTCTATATCATATGCGGTATCCAATTTGGTATTCAGTAGTTTACCAACGACAACTGATAACTCACTACAGACACCAACGACTCAATTATCTTGCTTTGATACAGTAAATCAGTGTGGTGGAGCTTGTGTTAAAAAATGTGAGGTTGGTCAAAAATGTGCGACTGTCAGTGATTGTACTAGTGGAAACTGTAAAGATCAGGTATGTGAAATTGCTGTAGACTGTTCTAATTTTAAAAACCTTATAGATTGTACCGCTGATTGTTCATGGGATGGTAATGCTTGCATCCCCAAAGTTGTCACTGGATTAACTGGAAAAAGTTGTACGTCAGACCAAGATTGCGCTATCGGTGAAACTTGTGGTGTATTAAATATTTGTGCTAAGAAAAGTTGTACCGACGAGGAGCATGCTTGTGGAGGTAGTTGTAAAAAATGTCCAACCGAGCCGCTTAATTTTTATTCTTGTGATATAAACAGTGACTGTCAAAGCGGTTATTGTGAGTTTAACACTCACATGTGTTCTGTTGCTTCAAATCAAATCAAATGTTTGAATAATCCGTTAAATTTATGGTGGGGAGATGCTACTACTGGAAAATGTTTGACCAAGCAAGATGAAGCAGATTGTCAGGCAGAACAAAATAATTGTGATACTAATAATCAAAAATTATTAGGTTTGTTCCAACAACAACACGATTTATGTGTTAATAACCAAAATATAGCAAAAAGTAGTTGTGTAGATACTTGTAATGAGCGTGTCTCTGGTTGTAAAGCAGACTGTGTTTTTGAAGACTCCTTGCGTATAAATGATCCAAAAGCATGTCAACACGTGAAAGATGCCGAGTGCATGGTTGCTTGTCCTGGTTCTTCTGCAGAGGCTTATTATTGTGCCTTAAATTGTATGAAAGCTGCTACGGCTAAATGTAGTGGAGATCTTTTTACGAGTTCCAAAGACACACTAGCTGTTTGTGAAAGTAGTTGTGAATTGACAGCCCCAGAGTGTATTACTAGTAAATGTGGTGTGACTATCGAGAATCTATATAAATGTAGTGATATTCCGCACACTCTAGACGCTTGTAAAGCTATAAATACCACTCCAAAATGTCAGACTTGTGAGAGTAAAAAGGACGCGTGTATGGAAGAGACCCCAGCCCTTTTGGTTTTGTAATAAAGACTAGTGGCATTGACAAAAAACCACAAATAAGCTATATTAGTTCTGTTTTATATATACCTGACTTAGTCGGGTTCTGAACCAATCAAGACATGCCTTGATTCGGCTCGGTAAATATTATGCATGTATGTTAGACATAAAAAAGAAACAGGGAGTAATCAAGAAATTTCAGACTCATGCCGGTGATACCGGTAGTAGCGAAGTGCAAATTGCCATTTTGACTACAGAGATCGAAGAGCTTATTGGCCACTTGAAATTACACCCAAAGGATCATTCTTCTCGTCGCGGTTTGTTACGCAAAGTTAGTGCCCGCCGCCGCTTGATGCGTTATTTGAAAAAGGAAAACGCAGAAAGTTATGAGAATATTGTCAAAAAACTTAAATTAAAAGGAGCTCGTGCTGTCGTAAAAACTGGCACACAGGTGAAAGATGTAGAGGATATCGACGCCGAAGCTGAAATAATCGGAAAGCTAGATGAAGATGCCGCTTAAAAAAAATCATCCGCTAAAACACCCCGAGCAACGTGTCGGGGTGTTTATTGACGTTCAAAATATGTATTACAGTGCCAAAAACCTCTTTCATATGAAAGTGAATTTTGGCAATATTGTAACGGAAGCGACTGCTGGACGAAAATTAATCCGTGCCATCGCCTATGTAGTAAGTACCGAAGGGAAAGAAGAGCAACCATTTTTTGATGCGCTATACAATTTGGGTATCGAAACCAAATCACGACCGTTGCAGATTTTTTATGGTGGTGAGAAAAAAGCCGACTGGGATGTAGGTATCACAGTAGATGCGATTCGTTTGTCTCCAAGTTTGGATACAATAATTTTGGTGTCTGGTGATGGTGACTATTTGCCATTGGTAGAATATCTGCAAAATCAGGGCAAACAAGTTGAAGTAATGGCTTTTGGTAATACTTCATCTGGAAAATTGCGTGAAGAGGCCGATGATTTTATTGATCTTGGCGGTGAAGAAAAAAGCAAGTTTTTGATTTCCGATTATGTGGTTAACCAAAATCGACAAATAAACACTAGAACATACAACCCAAAAGTTTATAGTCCGAAGTTTAAAAAATAAATAAATTATTTTATTTTATTAATTAAGAAGTTGGTTCAAGGACATACAGACCTAATAGGTCTTTAGCTCTTGAATCAGCCTCAGAAAAATACACATATGGAAAACAAAAAATGGTCCATGGAATGGGGAGGTAGAACGCTCTCCGTGGAAACAGGTAAGTTGGCTCTTCAAGCCAATGCTTCTTGTCTTGTCCAATATGGCGAGACAGTGATTATGGCAACCGCTACTATGAGTAGCAAAACTCGCGATGGGCTTGATTTTTTCCCATTGATGGTTAATTTTGAAGAAAAATTGTACGCCGCCGGCAAAATCAAAGGCAGTCGTTTTATCAAACGCGAAGGTCGCCCTACTGAAGAGGCTACATTGTCAGGTCGTTTGGTAGATCGTTCTATTCGTCCTCTGTTTGATGAAAGCATGCGCAATGATACGCAGGTTATTTTGACTGCATTGTCATATGATGGAGAAAATGATTCCCAGATCACCGCTTTGGTAGCCGCCTGTATGGTGTTATCTATTTCATCCATTCCTTGGAAAGGAAATATTGCTGGTTTGCGTATTGGCCGTCTTGATGGAGCTTGGAAAATTAATCCAACTCTAAAAGAACGCGCTCTTAGTGATGTAGATATCGTAGTAGCTGGTAATCCAGAGGGAGTAATTATGGTGGAAGCCGGCTGTAAAGAATGTACTGATGACCAAGTGGTTGAAGCTATCGAATTTGGTGCCAAACAATTACAACCAGTTTTGGATTTTATCGCCAAAATTACCAAAGAAGTTGGTTTACCAAAACAGGATATTCATAATAATTTGAATGAAAAGGAAACTGCTTTACGCGCGGTTGAAAAAGATGTTGATGCTTTCATTGCTGAAAAATCTCAGGATTGGATTTTTGGAACTCCAAAAAAGAATCGTCAAGAACGCGTGGCTCTGATTGATAAATTTTCTGAAGCTATTGCTGAAATGTTGAAAGCCAAAGAAGTGGCCGAAGAC
>JBAYIZ010000010.1:0-36363 GCA_041665405.1 Candidatus Magasanikiibacteriota bacterium | reverse complement strand
CCTTATCCTCTCTCTGAAGGGCAAAAATGGCCTTCTTGGCGTGCTGTTGGGCATCACCAGACATCTTTATGACCTCGCGTCTTTTGAGAGAATAGCTCAACAATTCTGTACGCACTGACTGAATATATTTCTTATCCAACATAAATTATCCACTTTAATAATTAATACCCCTTGATTTTTTCTTGATTTTATTATATCATTCTTTTTGTTGTTTTGTCTACGCAAAACTTTCCCTCCTTTGCTCATGTGAGCTACGGCGGGCAACGCAGTGGGGCGGTAGCTCAGCTGGTAGAGCAGATCCCTTTTAAGGATAAGGTCCCGGGTTCGAGCCCCGGCCGCCCCACAAACAAAAACACCCCGACTAAGTCGGGGTGTTTTTGTATAAATTCTATATTATCTAATTAGCGTGGTGGTTGGTCTTACGAGCGTACATTTTCCAAGTGAACAACCATTTGTACAGGTGATGGCTTTTTGCAAACAATTTATTCCACTGGCATCCATATAATTTTCAATCAATGTGCTTCTGTCCAAACAATAATCTGGGGTAATTTTTTGTGTAGCATATTTCAAACTGCGACATTCACCATATACATTTGGATAAATCCCTCCGTCTGTATCCTCCCAAGAAGGTGAGACATCTACCGCAGGAATTTCTGTGTCAATTCTTGTGGTTGGTAATAAAACTGAATCTGTCGGTTCAATTACTGTATTATCTTGAGGAATAGGCATTGACTCTGAAACACTAGGAATGACAACTGAGGTTCCAACAGAAGGAACAACAACTGGCGGTGTATCTGCGGCGGTAGGCACCACAGGTAAAGGTGCATCTGTAGAATCATTATATCCAGCCCCTACACGAGTAGGTGGTTCATAACCTGCTCCCACACGAGTAGGCGGATCAGCCAATGCCTCTTCTGCCGTGGTGGGTGGTAATTCAAAACCAGCTCCGGGACGATGACCGGCCGATATACATACACCGTCATAACATGTGCCCGCACATTTGATTACTGTCGATAAACACTTATCAGCTTTTGCGCTCACATAATATTCATTTAAATTTGAAATATCTAAACAAAAATCTTGAACATATTTCTGAAAAGACGCCCCCAAAACATTACTCACACATCTGCCTAAATTAAATTCATTGATACCACCATCCGTATCTATCCAAAGAGGTAAAGCTTTTGTCCCTGATGTATCCAGAGGAATTTTTGGAATTAAAAGCGTTTCCTGATTGGAACTTGGAACTACCAATAAATCTTGACTATTTATAAGTGACATCCCAGCGATAATAACCGGCAAAACCCCAGCGGAAGGATTATAAACAGTAAACTTTCCTTCTGATTTAATGGTATTCCCAGATTTAGGTTTTATACTAAAATAATATGTATGCTCACCAACATCTTTAACAGTCAACGGTCCTTTTTTGATATGACATGTCCAAGTAATTTTATCGCATTTCGAAATTAATTTATTATCAATATAACCAGTTATTTCTTTTATCCCACTTTTATTTTTCAACAAAATGTTTGCAAAAAATGTCTCACCGACAGCATATTTATTTCCACCAGTAGTTGTATATTCAATTTGTGGAGTAGTGGTTTTGGTCTGTGACTCATCTACAGGAGGTTGAGATGGTTGTACAGGTTCTGATGGGTCGACTTTTTCGGACCCTGTCTTTGGATCAGTACTAGTTGGTGGAATTACAACTGGTGACACTGGCACAGGCGAATTATTATCTGCCTCTCCTGCCGGTATAGAAGCTACTTTTTTGGCAACAACCGAAAAAGATCCATCAGCTTCAATTGTTTTGCCATCCTTATTTATTACAATTACTTTATATTTATGCACGCCAATATTTGAGTTGTTGAAATCAGCAATAGAAATTAAACAGGTCGGCGTTTGATCACAACCACCAACATATTTTCCGTCAATAAATAACATTATTGCGACTATTCCTTTTTCATCTTTGGCTGTGACATTTATTGTTAGTGTCTCCCCTACGGCTACTGGTGTTTTTGAAAGTGTTAATGTTGTGATTTCCGGGCTAGAAACTACTACTTTTGGTTCCTTACTTTTTGGATCGTTGGAAACAGGCACTACTGTAAATGTCCCACCAGGAGTGATGGTTTTTTCTTTGCCATTTACTACCTCGAATGTATAGACATGCTCACCTACATCTTTTGAGGTAAGTACCCCAATTTGTACAACACAAGGCATCGCAGTGCAAGTTTGAGCCAAAGCACCATCAATGTATAATTTGGCAGAAGTGATTGGGCTAGCACTGGTAGCATCTAATTTTGCAAAAAATGCGCCCCCAACTGGAATGTTGGCGCTATTGGTAGTTATACTTTTCAATTCTGGCAAATCTGTGAGGATAGTATATTTTCCACTCTTTTTATTTATTTGACCTTTCTTATCAGTGACTACAAACTCATACTCATGTTCGCCAATATCGGAAGGAGTAGCAACAAAAGAAAATTCGCATGATGAACCTATAGAACAACTATTAAAATATTTCCCGTCTACAAAAATATTGACAGCCATGGCATATTTCCAATCGGACAACTGAGCTGTAGCCGAAAACTCATCACCAACAACAAATTGACTCCCATTGGTATCAATTCGCGAGATAGAAACACTAGCGTTTGAAGTAGGCGCGAAATATACTGAAAATGTAGCTGAAGCGATTGCTACCACAAAAGCAACTACCACTATAATTGTTTTGTTTTTTGTCCAAATAAACATATTTTTAATATAAAAAAATTATTGTATTACTGGTACAATAATTATATCACATTTTTACAAAATTATATACATTACAACTGAGGGTTGTTTTAGTGCTTGACCAAACGCTCAATAATGCCAATGACATCTTCAGATTTTGACAGAGGCATTACGCTGGAGATTTTATTGCCTAGTATTCTCTTCTCAATATCATCAGTCAATAATTCTCTAATTATTTTGGCAAGAAGATTGCCATCAGCAGTTCTCTCATCTACAAAAATTGCGGCTTTTTCATCGGCAATAAATTTCACATTTTCATACTGATGACCAGGCTTCGGAATCAAGATTGCTGGTTTAGATAAGGCGGCGATTTCACTTATTGATCCAAATCCTCCGCGTGAAATTATAATATCAGCAACAGCATAAGCATCCGCCATTTCATCAGTAAAAAATCGATAATGATGATAAAAATCAAAAAACTTGGCGGCGTGGTCGGACATTTCTTGTGGACGTTCTTTGCCAGATAGATGAATAATTTCGCAAAATCCTTGTAAGTGCGAAATAGACTCTACCACCATCTGATTAATTTTGAACGACCCGGTTCCACCACCCATTGCAAAGACTACTGGCAAATCTGAGTTAATGTTAAATCTTTTTTTTGCTCGCTCTTTATCCCCTTTCAAAATTTCCATTCTCACCGGATTGCCAAGCCACACAGTTTTGTTTGAATTAAATTCTGTTAAATTCTTTTTTAAAGCCACGGTAATAGTATCCGCAAACGGAGCCATTAATTTGTTGGCCAAACCCACCTGCCAATCTTGTTGATGAATCCACTGAGGAATACCCAACAGCGCACCAGCCCAATGCAATGGCACACTCACGAATCCACCCGCCGAAACTAACAAGTCCGGTTTCTCTTTTAAAAGGAAATTAAATGACTGAAAAAAACCAACAATAATATAAAAAATATCAAAAATATTCCAAACAGAAAAATATCGACGCCATTTTCCAGATGTCAAAGGAACAAAACGAATTCCGTGTTTTTCAACAAAATCCTTTTCCGGTCCATTTTTTGTACCTACCCAAATATAACTAGTACCAGGATATCTCGATGAATACATCTCCGCCACCGCCAAAAGCGGTGTTACCGGACCTAAAGTACCCCCTCCTGAAAAAACGATCTTCATATTTTGATTTATGGAACAATTTGATAAGTATAAATTTTTGCGGGTTATGAGCCCACAGGCGATTCCCTGAACCTCTCGCGAGGTGAGGAAAGCAAAAAATTATACTTATCAAATTCCCTGTTTAGTAATCTCGTAATTTGGTAATCAAATCCGTATGTTGAATTTTTTCTAAAGCTTTGGCTTCAATCTGACGAATGCGCTCACGAGTCACACCAAATTCTTGACCCACTTCTTCCAAAGTATGAGTCACACCATCAGTCAAACCAAAACGCATCTCCAAAATCTTTTGTTCACGAGGAGATAACGAAGAAATTGCTTCTTTTACGTAATCCTTCAGGATTTGTAAACCAGCCGCGCGATCTGGAGAAACATTTTTAATATCCTCAATAAAATCACCAAGCTGTGTATCTTCATCATCATCACCAACCGAAACATCCAACGATACTGTGTCTTGAGAAATCTTGATAATATGATTAATTTTTTCTACCTCTTCGCCCATTTCAGCGGCCAATTCTTCCGGTGTTGGATCACGCCCCAAGTCTTGAGTAAGACGACGTTGAACTTGTTGAAAACGGTTAATGGTTTCTACCATATGTACCGGAATACGAATCGTACGGGATTGATCGGCCAAAGCACGAGTGATGGCCTGACGAATCCACCAAGTAGCATAAGTAGAAAATTTATAACCTTTGCGGTGATCAAATTTTTTCACCGCGCGAAATAAACCAATATTGCCTTCTTGAATCAAATCCAACAAAGACAAACTTTTACCGACGAATTTTTTGGCAATCGAAACTACCAAACGCAAGTTGGCTTCAATTATTTTTCGCTCCGCCGCTTTATCACCGCGTTCTTTTCTTTTGGCCAAAGATACTTCTTGTTCACCTGTCAATAAAGGAATCTTACCAATTTCACGCAGATACATTTGGATAGAGTCAGAAGATATTTCTCCCAAATCAAACGGCACATCCATATCTGGTTGCGCGCCTTGAAACTCCTTCAATGTTTCCTTGTGTTGTTCTTTTACACCTAGAATACTCTGATTGGATTCCACAATACTTACACCATTTCTTTCAACAGCATCTAAAAATCCTTCATATAAATCCAAATATAACTCTGGCCTTTTCATCAGACCGAGCAGTTCAGTATCGGTAATAAAACCACGATGACGGCCCTTACTAATCAATTTATACAACTCATCATTGGTTGGTTCGAGCTCTGGTTCTGTTTCTACAATCGGTCCAGTATGTTTTTGTAAAAATTTACCTTTTTTAAAAGGCTTGTCTTTTGGTAATTTAAAAAGTTTTTTTCCAGCAACCTTTGGAAGTGCCTTATGGGCTACTTTATGAATCACCTTGCTGGCCACTTTTTTTACTTTCATCTCTCTTTTTTTATACAGCTTAACAGCCGATTTTTTTATTGGTTTAACATGTGTATGCTTTTTTGCAACAATTCTGTTTTTCGGTTGTTTTGCCTTTTTATGCATAAAATCTAAGCTAATTAAATACTCTGAAGTTCGATTAATAATTTTTCCATCAATTGTTTGTCTGGATTTTTTTCAGCAGAAACCAATGCTAATTTCTGACCAATTTCTTTTCTTCTTTTCTTGACCCACTCTTCTTTAATTTGAACAACCAACTCAACTAATTCATCTTTGATAGAAACATCCTCTAGATTTTCTATCTGAATTTGAGCTGTCATTTTCAAATCCTCAAAATCATTTTTGAATTCTGATCCATCAAAAAAATTCCGCCAAACGTCAGCAGCGTTTCCTTGGTTACTATTATAATGATTTTTTATGAATTCGTAAAGGTGTTCATAAACGCCACCCTGCCAATATTCTTCTTTTAAACTACTCAGCAAAGATGATATGTATTGAGGCGAATATACTAATATCATCAAAAATCTTTTCAACAACATATCCAACCTGTCCAAGTTTGCGACGTTCTTACTATTACCACCAAGTTTTTCATCTTGAATACTTTTTTTATTTTTATTAAAACGCTTCATATCATCCCTAAGCACCGAGGTATCTGTACCTAATCTACCCGCTAATTCTTTTAGCCAATAATCACGCTCGACAGCATAAGGAATAAGGCCAATAATCGGCAAAAGTTCATTGGCAATTTTTTGCTTTTCTTTTGGATCAGAAGTACTTTTGTTCAAAAAAGCCATTTCAAAAAACCAATGCAAAACATCACTAGCATTTTTTACTGAAGAGAACCACACCTCTGAATTATTTTTCAGACACTCATCAGCATCCTTTCCTTTTCCTTCTGGGATGCGAATCGCCTTTACATTCAACCCCTCACTTAGAGCGATATCTATTCCACGTTTGGCTGCCGCTACACCAGCACTGTCACCATCAAAGGCTATAGCAATATTATTGGAATATCTTTTGAGTAATTTTATTTGTTCTAATCCCAAAGCGGTGCCTGATGACGCTACTACATTTTTCATACCGGCCTGATGACAAGCGATTACATCCATCTGCCCCTCTACTAATACAACTTGATCCTGTGTTTTTATTTCAATTTTTGCTTTATCCAAACCATAAATCACACGCGATTTGTCATAAGCCAAAGTTTGAGGTGTATTTACATATTTTCCCCCGCTATTTTCTGTTTCCACTAATACGCGACCGGTAAATCCAACCACATTGCCGTGCACATCCCAAATCGGAAACATTATGCGCCCACGAAAACGATCATAAAATCCTTGCCCCGCTCGAGCAGGATCTTTTTTTATTACCAAACCAGCGGCTACCAAATCATCCACACCAATCCCCTTTTTTAAAAAATATTGTGTAAGTAAATCCCATTGATCTGGGATAAAACCGACCTGCCAAGTTTCAATAGTTTCTTTTTTTAATCCGCGTTTTTCCAAATATTCACGCGCAATTTTGGCTCCGTCCATCTCGGTCAAAATATGATGAAAAAAATGCGCGGCTTTTTGATTGATTTCTAAAATACGATTTTTTTGACTCTTGTCTATTTCACTGCGATAAGTATCTATTTTTACTCCCGCTCTATCTGCCAACAATTTCAACGCCTCAACAAAATCCATCCCTTCCATTTCTTGAATAAAAGAAAAAATATCCCCACCTTTTCCGCAACCAAAACATTTCCAAATTTGCTTTTCGGAATTTACCATGAAAGACGGTGTCTTTTCACGATGAAATGGGCACGGCGCCTTCCAATATACGCCCGCCTTTTTCAAAGGGACATATTCTTGGATGGTAGCCACGATATCTAGTTTGTCTTTGATAAGTTGAGTATCGGCCATAATATCTTAAACTTACCACTGTTTAGCTAAAATAACAAGGGAATGCCTATTCTCGTCGTAATGCCTCAATCGGATCCAGTGTGGCGGCTTTTTTGGCTGGGTATATTCCAAATAACAAGCCGACGGATGCAGAAAAACCTAGAGATAATAAAATTGATGAAATAGGGATAGAATATATCCAAGCAAATTCGTAATATTGCGCGATCCAATAAACAATCAACGCCAATATTGCACCTAAAATAATTCCTAACACTCCACCCATCACAGTTAACACAACTGCTTCCATCAAAAATTGCATTAAAATATCATGATCTTTGGCACCTATCGCTTTACGCAAACCAATTTCAAAAGTTCGCTCCGATACCGACACATACATAATATTCATAATTCCAACACCACCAACCAACAACGACACACAAACCAAAGCCACCAACAAAAATGTCAAACCATTTATAACATTGGCCAAAATTTTGGCCGCTTCTTCCATGGTATTCACTGCAAAATCATCTTTGTTTGGGTCCGTAATGTCATGATTCTCTCTGATTGATTCTTCTAAATCCAATACTGTATTGTTAATTTCTGCTTTGTCTTTAACCTTGGCAACAATTTCGCGGACATAATCAATACCCAAAATTCTTTTTTGCATTGTCTTGGTAGGTAGATATACAACACTATCCATATCCATACCCATCAACGCGCCTCTTTTGGCCGCTACACCCACTACCTTGAACGGCTTTCCTTTTATATAAACTGTTTTTCCGACAGCATCGTCAGCGCCAAATAACTTATCTGCTACTGCCGAACCCAAAACTGCTACTTGATACAAAGAATTTTCTTCATCAGCCGAAAATAATCTACCCTTAGCCAAATTAAATACTTCCACTTCTTGCAAATTTGCGCCTTCACCCCACAACAAGACCGTTTTTGTTTCTCCACCATATTTCACCACTGCTTGTCCCATTACCATACCATACGCCGTTACAATATTTGGATGTTTTTTTACTGTTTCAATATCTTTGTCAACAAGAGATGTAATGGTGATACCGGTAGATTGACCCATCGCGTTTTCATTGGAAGTTTTTTTGGTGGAAGGAACTTTTGTTTCTATGGTGATTGTATTGGGAGAAAAAACATCCAATTGTCCCATAACCATTTTATCCAACCCGCGCCCTGCGGCCATAATTGTGATAACAACCGAGATACCAATAGCAATACCAAGGATAGTCAAAATCGTGCGCAATTTTTGCGCTTTCAAAGAAATAATTGCTAATTTAAAATTTGTTTTTATCATGTAAATTTATTCATACCGCAACGCCTCAATAGGATCCAATTTGGATGCTCGACGCGCTGGCGTAATACCAAATATTAATCCAATACTAACAGACACAAGACAACCCAAAACAACAGAAGAAATAGGCACAACAAACGACCAATCATAACCCATTCCTTGCGCTACTTTGGCTACTATATATGAAACCAAAATTCCCAAAACAATTCCAACCAATCCCCCAATAAAAGTAATCATCACTGTTTCAATTAAAAACTGTTGCACAATATGACTATTTTTTGCTCCGACTGCCTTGCGCAAACCTATCTCTCGTGTGCGTTCTTGCACAGCCGCCAACATAATATTCATAATTCCCACCCCACCAACAACCAGAGCAATACTCGCCACCGCCACCAAGAAAAATTTTAAGGCATTGGTAATTTTGGTAATCGCTTCCAATCCCTGCGCCATAGATCGCACCGAAAAATCGTCGTCAGTTGGACTGTCTACTTTGTGTCGTTCGCGCAAAATAATTTTGGATTGTTCAATTGACTCATTTACATTATTAGCATCATCTACTTTTAATCGAGCAAAACTAATATAATTTATTCCTAATAATAATTTTTGAGCAGTACTTAATGGCACAAAAATTTGATCGTCTTGATTTTGAAAACCAGAGGAACCGCGCATTTTCATCACTCCGATAATATTAAAAGTGGTTTTTTTGATTTTTATTCTCGCACCTAACGGATTTTGATCACCAAATAAATCTTTGGCGGTTTGTCCACCCAACACTGCCACTCTATCTGAACCGCGATCCTCGTCATCTGTAAAAAATCGTCCTTTTTCGATTCCAGCGTCTTCTACATTCGGCAAATCCGCGTTTACCCCAACAAAAGTTGTATCGGTTTTTTGATCACCCCAAACAACTGTTTCTGTACCTTTTACATACCCAGTAACTGCAACAAAATGTGGACACTCTTTCATTAACGCTTTTAGATCATCTTCCATTAAAGAGGTTACTACCACACCGAAAACCGAAGCAGGTGGACCTTTTTCATCGGACTGGCCAGGCATTATCCCAACTAAATTTGATCCCAAACTACTGACCTGATTGATAATCAAACTTTGTGCGCCGGCCCCCACTGACATTACAATAATTACAGACATAATACCGATAATAATACCAAGCATGGTCAAAAAGGATCGTATTTTATTACGACCTATCAAATTCCAAACTCCGTGTACATTTTCTAATAAATTCATAATTATTTTACCAAATCATTGGCAGAACTAGCTATCAAACGATTTTTTACCAATTCATCAGAAATAATTTCTCCATCACTAACACGTAAAATTCTTTTGGCATGATCAGCAGTATATTTTTCATGAGTTACCAAAATTACCGTATGCCCATCTTCATTTAATTTTTGTAAAATGCGCATTACTTGTAAACCAGATTTTGAATCCAAATTTCCAGTTGGTTCATCGGCAAAAATTACCGACGGATTATTTACTAAAGCTCGCGCAATGGCCGCTCGTTGTTTTTCACCACCGGAAAGTTGACCTGGTGAATATTGCAAACGATGAGAAAGACCCACAGCATCCAATGCCGCGGTAGCGCGTTTTATTCTTTCTTTTTCAGATACATTTGTATATACCAACGGCAACATTACATTTTCCAAAATTGTAGTGCGAGGCAAAAGATGAAACGCCTGAAAAACAAAACCAACCGAACTACCCCGCATCTGTGCCAATTCATCTTCGTCAAGAGTACTAACATCACGACCGTCAAACATATACTTTCCCTCAGACACTTTATCCAAAAAACCCAGAATATGCATCAAAGTAGATTTACCGGATCCGGACGGCCCCATTATGGCGACAAACTCACCTTTTTCAATTTTAAAATTTATATTATGCAAAACAGGCGTCACCAAATCTTCATTGTGATATTCTTTGGATACGTCTTGCAACTCTATAATTGGAGACATATTATTTTGTTTGAACTCCCAAAATTACTAATTGCCCCTCATTTAACCCTTCCAACACTTCCACTTTGCCATCATTACCTTTTATACCAAGTTTAATTTCTACTTTCTTTTCTAGATTATTTTCTAGTATATTCACAGATTTTATACCGTTGGTTCGTACCGCACGTGAAGGAATCAACAAAGCATTTTCGCGAGTATCTGTTTTTATAATAACATTAGCTGTCATACCTGGTTTCACTGGTTTGTCCGAATCATTCAAACTTATTTTTACTTTATAATAAACTACATCTTGAATAATAGTAGCACCTGGATCAATATTTATAACTTTTCCAGAAAATTTCACATCATCGCTAAAAGCATCCAGCGTAATGGCTACTGAATCCCCTAATTGCACTTTGGCAATATCAGTTTCGGAAACATCTACCTTTATTTCATAGTGAGGCGAAAGAAGTTTGAACGCAATTTCACTGCCATTTACCGATTCACCAACTTTAATATTTACTTGGGTAATAATGCCGTCAATCGGAGCCTTGATACTAGCTTTCTCTCGACTAGCGATAGTTTGATCTAAAGCCGCGCGATATGATGCCACGTCTACTTCACGTGGAGGATTGGCCGCATCTGCAAGAGCGGCTTGAGCTTTTTCAACTAATGTTTGATATGAATAATAGGTGTTACGAGCAGTGATAACATCATGAATTTGATCAACTATTGTGGCATACTTCGTAGACAAAGTTGTGCGCGCAGTTTGAATATTAGTTTTCATAATATCAAGAGCGGCTTGAGTGAGAGACCCGCCCGGTGGAGTCGTATCTAAAACACCAGAAACATAAAACAAACAATCCTTCATGACCAACATCGCCGCTTCTCCTTTTTCAGCCGTTTGGTCTATTTCAGTGTGCAAAGAATTTTTTGTGATAGCATTAGCAGACAAATCAAAAATATTTTTGGCTTGTTTGGCTAAGTGATATTGTGTTTTGGCTGGATTTAAATATGAAGTTTCCATGGTAGAATTCACTCCTAGATTGCTCACAAAAGTCGCATTAGCCAAATTATTATCTATCCCTAATATATTATCCGCTGAGGTGAGTGAAGTTGACAGTACAACTTGCACAGACTGTAAAATAGCCACCAAATTATCATAAACGTTTTGAACTAATTTACTTTCTTCAACACTATTACCATTGCCTTTAGCCTGCATTAAATCATTTTTTGCTTTATCCAAGTTTGATTGCAATTGAGAAATATATTCAGGGGTAGAACCGGCCAACTGTTTATTCAAATTAGCTTGTGCTTGAGCAATGGCAGTGTTTAATTCTGTCAAACGCAAATTGGCCAGTAATTGACCGACTCTGACGCTATCGCCTTCCTTTACTCGCAAACTACTCAACATACCAGGAATTTCAAATTTTAAAGACAAATCTTGAGCAGATTCAATCTGTCCAGTAGCATCTACGGTTTGTAATAATGTTCCGCGTTCAACTTTTACAGTATCATATACTGGAGGTAATTGAGATTTTTGGTATTGAGAATATCCAAACCAACCAGCAACCAATAATATTACTAAAATAAAATAAAACTTTTTTTGTTTAAATATGCTCATAATAGAATTTATTTTATAGTCATTCCCGTCCCCGTTTTCACGAGGATAAATTCCAACGGGAATCAAAATTTTAAATTAATTTTTTTCCCAATCTTTTACTTGAATTAAATATTCATTTTTGATTGTCTCAAAATATTTTTTCGCGGCTTCGTATTCATTGGGAATTTTGCCGTCAAGTATTGCCTCTTCTATAGCCTCTTTTATTTTGCCAACAGTTGGCCCGGGTTTCAATCCGCATTCTTTCATTATTTCTTCTCCTCGAATAGGAGATTGAAACGCACGCAATTGATCTCGTTCCATTACTTCTTCAATTCTTTTACGCAAATGCACATAATTTTGCTGACGTTTTTCCTTTTTTAAAGGATTGCCAGTAGTAATATCACTTTGTCCCAAAATTAACAAATCATTCAATTCTTCCCCCACTGATACAATCAGACGACGCACAGCGGAATCAGTGATATCTTCGTCCATCAGACTTATTGGCTGTTGATGCCATCGCACCAAATTGGCCAAATAATCCGTATCATGTTTTGATAAATGTAGACGCTGAGAAATTTTATATACCATTTTTTTGCCAACAAATTCATGGGCATAAAAAGTCCAACCAATACTGGGTAGAAATTTTTTGGTCTTCGATTTTCCAATGTCATGCAATAAACCGGCAAAACGCAAAATGGTTTTATCGGAACGTTCTGCGATATTATCAACCACTTTAAAAGTATGAACCAAATTGTTCTTGTGCTGATGACCAAAAACTTCCTCAACACCATCCAGAGCAACCACTTCGGGCAAAATTAAATCTAATAATTTTGTTTGAAAAAGTAATGTCAAACAAATAGACGGCATATTTACCGACAACATTTTGTACAATTCCTCCTGAATCCGTTCTGCTGAAATTATTTCCAATCGTTTAGCATTTTTATGAATGGATTCCAATGTTTTTAAATCAATAGAAAAATTTAACTGTCCGGAAAAACGGATAGCCCGCATCATACGCAAAGGATCATCACTAAAAGTGACATCTGGATCAAGTGGAGTACGCAAAATTCTTTCTTTTAAATCATCTTGTCCATTAAACGGATCTACAATTTGAGAAATTATTTTTTTAACCGAAGGTTTTAAAATACCAGAAAAAGCCGCAACTGGTACAGCCATTGCATTCACCGTAAAATCGCGTCTTTTCAAATCATCCTCCAATGTCGCTGATTCTACTTTGGGTTTGCGTGAATTCACATCATAATTTTCACTGCGGGCACCGGCAAATTCCACCACAATTTTTTTGTCATCTTCGCCAATCACATATCTAGCGGTATCAAAATCAAGAAATTCTACCAAACTACCAGCTTGTTTGAAATACACATCAAATTTTTTGGCAAATTCCAAACCACTTCCCGCTACCACAAAATCCAAATCTTTTTTTTGTTCGCGCCCTAATAAAAAATCACGCACAAAACCACCTACCAAATATACTGGCATTTTTTCTTTTCTGGAACAGGCGTTAATTTTTTTTATTATTTTGTAAACATCCATAATGTATTATACCTTTTTGCTACGACCAGAACGTCTATCGGCCACTTCTTCTGTCACCCAACCATCTTTAACAAGTTGCTTGATGGAATTTTCCATACTTACCATACCATCTTTTGATCCAGTTTGAATCGCAGATTTTATTTGATTGATGCTATTTTCCTTGATTAAATTAGCAACACCGGGAGTATTCACCAAAATTTCTCGTGCTGGTACTCGTCCACCATCTTTGGAAGGCAAAAGTTGTTGT
Source organism: Candidatus Magasanikiibacteriota bacterium (assembly GCA_041665405.1). GTDB lineage: Bacteria > Patescibacteriota > Patescibacteriia > Magasanikbacterales > GWA2-37-8 > CAIOJG01. The sequence continues at coordinate 22,523 of JBAYIZ010000010.1, read as the reverse complement.
GCCACTACCATACGCAAAACCGAAGACAATTGAATCAAAATTTGTTTTTGTTTTGAACCTTCAAATACATCCACAATACGCTCTACCGCTTCAGCCGCACTACTAGTGTGTAGCGTAGACAAAACCAAATGACCAGTCTCGGCGGCAGTCAAAACGGTAGCGATAGTTTCAGGATCGCGCATTTCACCGACCAAAATTACATTTGGATCCTGACGCAAAACATGTTTTAACGCGTTGGCAAATGATTTTGTATCAGTTCCTACTTCGCGTTGCTCTATCAAACATTTTTTATCTTCAAAAACAAATTCCATTGGATCTTCGATTGTTACTATGTGAGCTTTGCGAGTTTTATTTATTTCTTCAATGATAGATGCGAGTGTAGTGGATTTTCCACAACCAGTCGGGCCAGTAACTAACACCAATCCATCCAACATATTCGGTACTTCAAGTAACGCTGGTTCAAAACGCAAATCGGCTGGACTAGGAATAACTGCTGGAATCAGACGAGCACTCAAACCGATGACGTCATTTTGTTGGTGTAAGTTTACACGAAAACGAATTTCATCTTGATCATAACTAAAATCCAATTCTTTTTCTTCATCGTATTTTGTTTTTTGTTCCTTGGACAACATTTCTTCAAATATTGCCGTTTCCAATTCTTTGGCATTTAATGGTTTGTCCGCTAATTCCTTTAATTCTCCTTCAATACGAATCATTGGCAATTCATCCCCCACCAAATGTAAATCCGAGGCTTCTTCTTTTATTGCATCCTTAAAAAACTGTTTAACATTCATACTTTTTAAATTAAATTTAACAACAAAAATTGCGCTTTTGAGCACTTATATTGTACTACAAAACCTCAAACTTGAAAAGATGTCTATAATATGGTAAATTTATAAGCACTAACCGCCTTCGCCAAGGCTATGGCGGTCGAAGGCGGGTTGTAGCGCAGTTGGTAGCGCGCATGCATGGGGTGCATGAGGTCGCAGGTTCAAACCCTGTCAGCCCGACATCGGTCGCCGAAGTTTTGCGAAGGCGACCAAAAAAATCGCACAGTTTAATCAGCGCGATTTTTTATTCTACTGGAGGTATTTCAGGTGCTGAAATAGGGGGAATTTCTGCCGGCGGAATTGGAATTATATCTTCTACTAGAGGTGCTGGATCTGATGATGGTGGTGGAATGAAATTGGAAGGTGTGTCAGTAGATGGTGTAGTGGAGGGGGTTTCTAAAACCGTATCAAGTAATGGGTCGGGTATTGATCCAGTTGGTGCTAACGGTATATTTTGTAATGTCTGTCCAGCGGTTTCCAATAATTGTTTCAACTGTTCTTCGTTCACGCAAGTACTGCCCACACACAAATTTTCCGTAGTAACTTTTTCTACAAAAATTTCTTTCAAATTGGCAATGCCGTTTTGAATTGTTAAGCCAAGTTTTTTCAAGCTATATTTTATCGCTAAAGTAAATTTATCCACCAAATTTGATGCATATGGGGTAGATGAATTTATCGCCAAATCCCCTTCTGAATCAAGATAACCTAGCGCAAATTGTGGATCTACCGAAATTTCTATTTCTCTATTTTCAGCGCCATTAAAATTTTCCAAAGCAGTGCCAAGTACTTTGCCTGGTTCGATTGCCTTGACTGCGACACCAGATGTAGCGGTGGTCAAATAATCACCAACTTTTATTTCACCATTTATCGAAGAAACTTTTACTTTGGCGCGACCGGATGTGATTACCAAAACAGAATTTGAGACCGGAGTAGTACTAGAAAATACCAAATTTGCAGATTTCAGAACTACACCAACTTGATTTTCTCCATAATTATTTTCACAATATGACACGGTGTTGGTTGTAAAATTCGTGGAAGTGACCATCAGACATACTATTTCATTTATTTTTGGACACGAATTATTCGACTCACAATTTTGTACCAAATTATATTTTTCTGCCACTACATGACGATTAGCTACTATCACATCTATTATCACATTGCCATCTGCATCAATTTTCATTCTCTCTTCGCCTTTTGTTACAAATCCAATTCCCCCATTGTTATCAAAATATATACCTGTACTGGTGTTAGTAATATTGCTCAAACTCAAATTGACGGAAGTGCCACCAGACAACATCATCGCACCATCTTGAGAAAGTGCAAATGTTTGAATTTTTTCTTTGAAAATATTTAAACTGCCGTTTAATAATAAATTGTATGGTAAATTTTCACTACCAAAAGTTAAGGTGCTATTGGAAGTATCTAAAGTCAACGCTTTGTACAATTCATTTTGCCAACCCAAATCTACGAAAGTAATGATCGATCCAACCTCAGTTCCAGAATAATTTTCCATTGCCATACTAACGACAGGAACCTCACCAATTGCTTTGGCGGCAACACCATCTATCGTAGAAATAGTCAATTTATCACCTACTTTTATTTCTCCATACATAATAGACACTTTGGTCGGTACACGACCAGCGAGAGCAACTTTGGCTTTATTTGTACTAGTCGACATAAGATCATTAAAATCCGCACCACCTAACAAAAAACCAGGATTGGTGGAAACTATTCCAATAATATTATCCCTATTTTCAAACTTACACTTTTTTACACCTGCTACAATAGTCGGATCTGAACAAACTATATCACCCTCAACTGGACAAGAATTATTTAATTTACAAGCCAAATTGATTGGATACGTTTCAGCCAAATCGAATGAGCTAGTGCCGGAAATAAAACCCGTGGCTCTGATGAATCCTCTAACAGCCAATCCTGGGTCAGTATCATTTCCAGAATTAATATACATTTTATATTTCTTGTAACCACTATCAGAATCAGTTGGAGTGGTGGTGGCATTTATAGAAACATTGCCGTTGCCATTGATATAGAACCATGGATATTGAGTACCAGATTTTGTGACACTAAAAGCATAATTAGAATCCATACTTGAAAATGAGCTATCCACATCAACAATCATTTTACCATTTGAGGCAATACCTCCCGAACCAACATTTAGAGAGCCGGCGCTCAAACTATTTTGAACGGACAAACTACCAAACTCACCAGCTTCAAATACAGTCAAAGCATTCACAGACATAACCCCCACATTGGCCGCATAAATATCTGCGCCCTTAATGTCTATAACATTGAATATCCCATCTGTACTATTAACTGTATAAATATATTTTCCTGCTATATAAAATGAAGAAATATTTTTTAAAGATGAATTAGAGATAGATCCAATCACATATGGAGCTGTAGTACTAGAGATATCTACTACCACTAGAGAGCTAGAGGCAGTGACATAAGCATAATTACCAAAAACTTGAATTGAATTCGCACCTACTAATAACGTTTGATCTGCCGTAGAAGAAACATACCCTTTTATATAATTTGTGTTATTATCAAACCCGTTCGAAGCTGATACATCGATTATGGCTACTGTACCTGTAGTCGCATTTGAAATGGAAACATAAGCATATCTACCTGAGACAAAGATATCATTAACTCCAGCTAATATAGATTGTTCGGAAGAATTTCTAATAAGATTATTATTAGAAATATTTATGGTCAAACTAGGGCTAGAAATATCTTTCTTTATTATTGTACCTGTAGTGACGCTTGGGATAGTAGAAGTACCGATGGTCATATAAGCGTACTTACCAGATACAAAGACTGAATTCACATGAGCGAGAAAGGATTGACTAAAACTATCTACTGCTCCAACCACTGCTGGAGAATCACCGTTGTTTATATCTATAATTGAAAGTGTCCCAGTAGATGAATTTCCACTCACTGCATATGCATACTGTCCAGACATATGAATAGATTTTAAATTACTTGGTAATGAATTATCGATAGATCCTAATGGACTTGGACTTATGGGGTCGGAAATATCAAAAACATTAAATTGCGTATCGCCTGTACTATTACTACCTAACAAATAAGCATTCTTACCAACTACAGAAATAGAATTTATATTTATATTTTGTGATAAGCCTCCTGTAGAAGTCGCCGCAATAACAGGTTTAGTCGGATTAGAAACATCTGTAACTATCAACATTCCTTTTAATGAAGAAAATTCGACTATTTGTGAAACTGTGAATGCATATTTACCAGACACCGCCATAATTGCCCCAGTGATATAATTAGTGGTATCAGTCAAAGAACCAACAATAGTTGGATTGGTAGGAGTATCTATCAAGAAAGTGCCATCAGTAATATGTAATTTTTGTGAGGGGGCTGATGTACCAACACCCAGTCGCCCATTCGTAGAATCCCAATATAATGTGCTAGTAGAAGTCAAAGTATCCGCCGCTGAAAAATATGCCAAGCGACCGACCACACCCGAACCTGATATACCAGTACCTCCTCCTATACCAAGCGACGATGTGGGGGTCCATACACCAGCACCAACAGCATCAGACATCCAAACCTCACCATAATTTCCTGTGGTGGTTACAAAATATTGGCTCAGATCATTGCCGTTTATTCGAAGGGCGCCTGTAGTGTTGATATCACCAGTTACTGATAATTGATAAGACGGGCTCGTATTCCCAATACCGACATAACCAGTTGATTTGTTTACCACCAAACTATTTGTATTTACCACTAAACCATTGGTAATAGTCGTAGTAGCAGAATTGGTGCTAGCAATAGTAATAGCGCCATTTGTACCAACAGTAAATGAAGTATAATTGGCACCGTTGTAGCCAAGACGAAGTTGTTCGGTTGTAGTAACAACATGTAAAGTGGTGGATGGCGCAGTAGTGCCGATTCCAACAAAACCATTATCTCTAAAAGTAATAACATCCACATCAGCGTTTTCGATAAATGATTTCGAATTTTTAAGAGAAATAGTAAATTGTGTGTCAGGGGCAAAAGGGTTTCCACCAGGTCCATAACTTTTTAATTTAAAATCTACAGCTGAACCATAATATGCAGCTGCAGCGGTTTCTCTTACCAAACGTAAAATGGTGTTATCAGCCGTGCTATTATTTGCACCAACAATTCGAACAACAGGGGTAAGTGTCCCCGCAGTAGGAAGCTGAGAAGTGCCACCATTACCAATCGTCAATCCTGAAGCTAAAAATTGTGGCCAATAATAAAGAGTTGGATTATAAGCGGCTATACCAACTCTATTAGTAGTCCCTTGAACTATTAAAGCTGGATTTTGGTTTTGAATACTAAGCCCTACATCTTGACCTACATTAGCTCTAAAAGAAACACCATTTACAATACCAGAACCAACAACAGCAGTGTTTGAACCAAAAAACATACCACCACTTGATGTACCTACACGCATTTCATAAACAGCAAAAGAACCAGTTAAACTTGGGTTGTGAACTAAAATACGAGCTAAACCTTGGTTAGTGTTATCCGACTTTACAACACTCAACATAGAAAGAGAATCAATAGTGGTTGTCCCAATGCTAACTTTACCATCATCGCGCACATATAAAGTTGACGTGCCCACACTATTGGTAATACTTAACGCCGCGCTCGCTGAAGTGGCGCCACTACCTTGTATGGTTAACTTTGAATTGGCTGTCGTGGTGCCAATCCCCACATTTCCACCGGTAGTAGCAAAAGTGGCACCATAGGGGAAAGTAGAAGTCGCTCCACCAAAAATCGTGGTGGTGGCTGTGCCATTTCCAACACTTAAACCAGTGCCAGCGCCAGACTGCAAAATATTCAAAGCAGGAGAAACAGAGTTGGCGGTGATAGACAAAATATTATTAAATGTCCATGCACCTGAAATCGTCTCGGGTGTCGCTATTTTTGCATATGATGACGAAGCTAGCCCACCTAATTTGGCAGCTTCAAAAGCAGACGGTACTGTACCCAATTGTTTTCTTGGCAATAGTGTTTCCCAATTTATTGTATTAGTACTAACACTAAACTCGAGATAAAGATTTTGATTAAAATTTATAGTATCCAACGTAGTGGAAACCGAACCCAACATAACACTAAACAAACCGTTTGTAACCTGCACAACATCAGCACCAGTCCTAGCCTCTGTCCATATAGTGCCAGCACAAGCAACATCAGTACACAATTTGAATTGCATATTGTATGTACCATCGGCCACCGCCACGTCGCTACTGTTGGTCAGTTTACCTTGATAATTTATTTGCGGATTATATGCGGCACGGACAATACCAAAAATAGACAAACTGATAATTGCCACTGTCGTCGCTATAAATATTTTAACCCGCCAATTGGACATAATTTATTTTAACGAATTGGTCGCTGTCTTACTTGAAGAAAACTCATTTTCTTCAGAAAAAAGAATGTTGGTCTGGAATTGACCGACATTTTTGGAAGTATTTTCAGTAATATTGGTTGAATTTTTGCTGAGTTGACTTATTACATATATTAAAATTAAAGAAATAAACACTATTAAATATATGACAACGCTTTTATTTCTAGCATTACTGTTGGACGACAAAGCCTGTCCGTTCTTTCTTGGAGCGGAATCCGGTTTTGTCGACATAAAATTTAACAAGTCTTGCTTGTTCACCCCCCAATTTCGTCCAACACGAATACCGGAGAGTTTATTTTGTCGAATGAGGAAACTCAAGTAGTCCTGGTGGTAACCAGAAATCTTGGAGGCCTCTCGAAGAGAGATTAAGCCTTCCATAAACCAATATTACTTATATCGGATATCCGATATCGCATATCGTCTATCCGATTTATTAATTATAATAATATTATACCACAAAAAGCGTCCTTTCGGAACGCTTTTATACCAAAAAATAATATTTTTACTGTGGATAACTTAATCAATTTTATTTTTCTCTTCTTTTTATTTTTTATTCCACCACCGAGTTGCCAAAAATAACAAAACTATTAAGAGGATGACCAACCAAATCCAACAAAACCAAAAGTGATATTCCAAACCAAATAAACCACAAAAACCGGCACATAAACTGGATACAGATGGTTTGGATACCAAAGAAGGAAACACTGCCTCTATTTTTTTCTCTTCTGTCAACAAGTTGCCAGATACTCTGGTGATTGCTTCATTTTTATCATTGAGATAGGTAAAATAGACTCTTTGTTTAGTCAAATATGTTTGGCTAGGATATGATACAATATAGCTACCATCGGCCAATTTTTCTAAAAAATAGGTCTGGTACTCCCCTTTATCTTCAATAGTCATGAGAATATTGCGTGTTAGGGGTAGTACTTTCTTGGCGTCAAGCAAAACACTAAGTATGGTACCAGTACTTACTTTTACAGTATTATTAATAGTTGGGACACTCTGGTTATTTTGAAAAAAGACATAATCACTAAATTTTGGGGTTGGCGTAACCACAGCTTTAACAAGCGGTATACTAATCTCTGGTGTTAATATTATTGGTGGAATTGACAAATCTTCAACCGGTTTAACCATTTCTTTGCTTTGAGGCAAGACCGATACACTCAAACCTGGTAAATAATTACCAGCGATATCATATGGAAAAAAGGTATAATAATATCTTTTTCCATTTTTTAGGTTAGTGTCTTTATAAAAAAAATATCCCGCTATATTTTTATCCCCTGCCCCTTTATACAAAATACCGCCCTGATTAACATTGCTAGGGAAAAACCAATCGGAACGCCTGACCATCACCCCTTGATAGTTCACACTGTCAATTGGATACCAAATAAAACTAACAGAAGAATCTAGCGCTGTTGCCTTTAAATTTTTAATACCATAATTAATTCTTGGTATTTCCGGTGTTTTTTCTATCCTAAAAAATATATTTTTTAATTGTGATTCAACTTTATTGGTATTAAAACAATTGATCTGGCCACGGTAATCTAAACCAAACACAAGATCATTGATAACAAATTGGTGAGCAAAAGAATAACTAATTTCACTCTTTTTTGTAAAAAAATCAGCATTATCTTCTCGCCAATTTAACATACAAGAAGCCAAAATATCTGTATCCCAAGATAACTTGATTGAAGTTTGATTTAATTGTCTAACTGCTAAATTTAATATTTGGGGAGGATTTCCTAAATTCATTACTCCTCCTCCCCCACTGACGGGCACTACTGGGGTAACATAACAATCCCCTACACAATTACTGACGGTTTCCCCCGCGCCAATATCACAAGTTCCATTGTTATTACAAATTGGTGTGGTACAATCCGCTGAACAATTAATAATAGTTTCTCCTATATCAGCTTCACAAGTGCCGTTGACAATACAAACTGGACAATCGTTTACACAATTTATATTAGTTTCACCATATTCAGATTCACAAGTGCTATTATTATTACAACCAAAAGGACAATCTGCCGCACAAACACTGTAATCTTCTCCTATCAAAGGTTCACAAGTACCATTGCTGTTACAATTTTCTACCACCACATTCACACTAAAACTTTTCACATCAGTAAAACCAAAAACTACCGCTGGAATAATTAAAACGGGCAAAACAAGGCCTAAAAAAAATAACAACTTTATTTTCATGTCGTTGTTAATTTACAACAGCAGTGACAGTGATGTTGGCAGTGTAAATACCGCTATTTAATGAATTCTGATTACCAGATTCTACTTGAAGACGAATTAATGTTTCTGTTAAAATAGGGTCGTTTGGTATTTGAGAAGTACTAATATCTTTAGGGGCGGTAGTAAAATAATCCCAACAAGTATTTGGATTATCAGAACCACCATCACCTCCGCACACTCCACCTACATCACGATATTTATCTTTAATGTCTATTCCTTCTGGTGTAAATCCAAAACCACTAGTGGTTGGTGCTACAGACCACAGATAGTCGGGGGTAAATGCCAATAAGGTAACATAATCAGAAATTTCATCATTGATTGATTTCATCGCTGGTGATGTGCTCGCTTGAATAGATAAAGTATAACCAGCGTTATTGTTGGTCAAAACAGAAGTGGTGCTAATACCATAAGCTATTCCTCCAGTTAAACCTCCAATATTAGGTAAAAGAGTTATACTGGTTGGAATAGTTAAAGACAAAATAGTTTCTTGATCCATCTGTTGATAACCAGCATATAAATTATACGAAGTACTGGAAACAGTTCCACTAGCCACTTCACCGAGTGTATCTTCAATTTTATAATTGGTTGAAGTCCCCAGAGCACCACCAGAATTAACAGAATCAAACTGAACACGATAATTGGTACTAGACATTACAAAAGCAGATGTCGGCACCACCAAAAATAAAGAAGTTGCGATAAACAAAATCAAAATAATTACATGAATTATTTTATAATCATTCATACAAATTATCCTTTTCTTTTGATTTCAAAATTGCGGCTAAACCATGACGAGACTAATTTGAAGATTACAATCAAGCCAAATAACGCAGTAATTGAAAGGATAACTTGTTTCCAAGGTAATACCCAAAAATATATAGTTTTAGTATCAATAACGTCGCTGTAACCTCTGTTCAATTGCAGGGTCGCGCTGTATCTACCGAACATCAAACTTCGTGACATGTTGATATCTTTTTGACGAACTGAACCTGGCATCACAAAATATGGAGAGATTTGTATTTGTTCAATTTCTGTACCAATAATATTTTTTACCGTTAACAAACCGTATGGATTTAAATAAACGCTACCATCATTTTGATATAAAAATCTATAATTTATTTTTGGCTCTGTATAATAATTTTTATCAGCCGTAAACGACAATAATTTACCACTTTCCAAAACATCACCATTTACTCGAACAAAAAACAACGAAGCCACACGGCTGACAATCGTAATGTTACCTTTTGTGCTATTTTGATCAGCTGTACTATTGTTGGCAATTGGTTGAGTGGTAATAATCACTGCACCATACAAACCACCTGGTTGAGCGTCTTGTGGAATATTCACTACAACAGGAATAGTAATCCGTTCGCCTTGATTTAATCTAAAAGTAAAAACTTCTGGGTGTAAAAAATCGCGTAAGGAATATGGTCCTTTTTCTCCTCCCAATAATACCAACGCATCTTCTGGATTGGATGAACCAGCAAAATCTTCTATTTCAATTTTAAAATCCATGGCAGTGCCATAACGGTTGGTAACGTTAATATTCTTGGCATCTCTGTCTCCAGCATTCAATCTTAGCTCGGTCTTACCTGGTCCAATAATAAAATCACCTGCCGCAGAAAAATTTGGTAATTTTTCAATACTAAAAGCGTGCACTGGTTTTGCAACCACAAACACCAATAAAAGCATCACAATTAACAATAATCTTTTATTCATATTACTTCTATAAAAAACTACCATTGGATAACAATTGGTAGTTTATCATTTTAATATATACATAGCAAGGCCTACCTAGTAACAGCAGTTACTACAATACCAGCACTATAAGTACCGAAACTTTGGCCATTACCAACTGCAACCTCAGCTTTAAAATTAATAGTTGTGGTGATAGTAGTTACTCCAGTAGAAACCTCTCTGCTAGCTATTTGACGATTTGTTGTACTTAAGGCAACAAAACATTTTTCATAACTGATATTTGAACCCAAACCACAAGCACTACTATTATTTAGAAAAGCTGATTTTACATCAGTGGAAGAAACTGCATAACCAAAAGAAGAACTCGCGGTATTGTTGCCCCAAATGTATTCAGGGGTAGATGACCTGTAATCAGAAAAAACATAAGAAGGATTGGTGGTGTGAATCATGGCAGGAGTAGTAGACGCTTTAATGTATAAATCATATCCTTCAGCATTTGTCCTAACACCACAATCGGCAGTTATATTTGCTGTACCACCAGATAAACCAGAAATAGACCCCATATTTTTGGTACCTAACGGACAAGTCAATGATAATTCTGCCCCGACACTAACTTGAACATCAAAACTCAAAGTAGACGTAGGTGTGGTTGAGGCTGTTTGATCTACCGCCCCCACCAAATCCGCTTCAAAAAATAAAAATAAACTAACAAACAGGAAACAACTAATAGCAAATGAGCCGATAATTTTTTTCATATTTTATTTACAATCTATCTATATGTTTTGACTGTTGTTATTATACCACATTAGTCCACTGAAAGTAATCCACACCCTGTGGATATGTGGATAGAGATTAACTATTATATCTAAACATAAAATTAAAACTTGAACATTTCGCTATATCATGTTAATATTACCCAATAAACGGGCTGTAGCGCAGTTGGTAGCGCGCGTGGTTCGGGACCACGAGGTCGGAGGTTCAAATCCTCTCAGTCCGACATAGGTACGCCGAAGCAACAGCAAAGGCGACCAAAAAACACACTCAACGAGTGTGTTTTGTGTTTTATTTTAATGCCGCTTTTACCAGCCCTACAAACAGTGGATGTGGCTGAGTTGGCCGAGATTTGAATTCTGGGTGAAATTGAGTACCCACAAAAAATGGATGATCAACCAACTCCACTATTTCTACCAAATTTTGCGCTTCGTTGACACCCACTATTTTCATCCCGGCTTTATCTATCGCCTCACGATATTCATTGTTAAATTCATAACGATGGCGATGGCGCTCACTCACATTTTTGGCATCATACAGTTTGGCTGTTTTGCTACCACTTTTTAGTGCGCAATCATAAGCACCAAGTCGCATAGTACCACCATATTTATTTTTACTAACATTTTGTGCCTGCATTGGATTGATATGAATAATTGGATTTTTTGTTTTTGGGTTTACTTCAATAGTGTCAGCGTCTTTTAGCCCCAAAACATTACGCGCAAATTCTACTGTGGCCAATTGCATACCATAGCACAATCCAAGATAAGGCAATTTGTTTTCTCTGGCATATCGGATAGCCGCAATAATACCCTCGATACCACGATTTCCAAAACCACCTGGCACAATCAATGCATCATAACTTGAAAGTTCCTTCAATCTGGCTGGGTCTTTTTCATATGATTCAGAATCAATCCAAGTAAGCTCTGCTTCTGCCCCCTCACTCCAAGCCGCATGTTTTATCGCTTGAATTACTGAAATATATGAATCCGCCAAAGTAAAATTACCAGTAGAAAAATATTTTCCGGCTACCGCAATTTTAACCTTCTTTTTAGCCGATTTCATTTTAGTAATAAACTTGTTCCACTCCCCACTCTTGTTTTGTTTGTTCAATTTCATCTTCAACCGTTTGGCCAACAAGTGACCAAATTTCTGTTTTTCATAACAAGAAGGAACATCATAAATACTATCTACATCCGGAGCAGAAATCACATCCTCTTTGGATTGCAACCAACAAAAAAATGCCAACTTCTCACGACGCGGTTTGTCCAATTCGGTCTTGCCACGAGCCACGATAAAATCCGGTTGGATACCACTATTATTGAGAGTACGAGCCGCATGTTGAGTCGGCTTAGTTTTCATTTCGCCAAGATGAGATGGAATAGGCAAATAACTTACCAACACAAAAGCCACATCGTTGGGATTGTCCAACTTCATCATACGAGCGGCATCCAAAAATAAAATATTTTCATATTCACCTACTGTCCCGCCAATTTCTACCACCATCACCTCAGCTTGAGTTTTTTCTGCGGCCACTTTTAAACGACTAATTATTTCCATTGGAATATGAGGAACCACTTGTACACAATGACCTTTATAACCCATACTACGTTCTTTTTCTATCACACTCAAATACACACGACCGGTGGTCATATAATTGGTAGAATATAAATTGGTGTCCAAAAATCTTTCATAATTTCCAATATCCTGATCGGTCTCATCGCCATCTTCAGTCACAAATACTTCGCCATGCTCTACCGGATTCATCGTACCGGCGTCCACATTTATATATGGATCTATCTTTAGCGCCGAAACATCAAAGCCATAATTTTTAAAAATGCGCCCAATCGAAGCGGCGGCCACACCTTTGCCAACACCACTCAAAACACCTCCAATGATAAAAATAAATTTTGTTTTCTGCATAATGTATTAATTACTGATAATTTTATTTATAAAAAAAGAAATTTTAACAAACCAAAAACGGACAGTGGTACGTCCGTTTTTAAAAGGTTTCAACTCTGACTGTTATTTGAGTCTCTAAACCGTGACTTAATTTTACTGTCACAGTATATTCTCCAGCTTTCTTTATATTCAAATTCTCAATCTGGCTTTTTTCAATTTTAAATCCTCGTTTGGTGAGTTCTTGATTCAATCGCTGTGGTCCAACGGAAGCGTATAAAATGCCGGCTTCACTCGCTTTTTCTTTAATCACAATCTCTAATCCATCCAAACGCCCAGCCAACGACTGCAAATCAGACAGTTCTTTTTCTGCGTCCTTTGATTCTCTGCGTTTACGATCACTCAATTCCTTAATATTCTTTTCTAGAGCCTGAACTGCCATGTGTTTGGGAAACAAAAAATTGCGTGCATACCCCTCACTTACCTCTTTGATTTCGTCTGTTTTCCCCACTCCTTTTACATCCTGTAATAGCACAACTTTCATAATTTATCCGGAATATATAAATAACTTGCTTTTTCCCCTATTTTACGCTAGTATTATAACACTAATGAATAATTAACGCAATTATGACCAAAATAAAACATATCGAAGAAAAACCCATTTTCAAAGCTGGCTTTATTACTATGGTTGGCCGTTCCAACAGCGGTAAATCCACTTTGCTTAATACTATAGTGGGAACGAAACTCGCCGCAGTTACCCACAAACCTCAAACCACCAGAGATATTATACACGGGGTACTAAATACTGCACAAGGGCAGGCTATTTTTGTTGATACTCCTGGTATTTTAAAAGAGAGACATAATCCATTGGCCGGAAAACTTACCGAACGTGCTCAAGAAGCTCTCAAAGAAATTGACGCTATTTTGTACGTAGTTGATCCAACCAAAGCGATTGGGGCTGAGGAAAGATTTATTTTATCTATTCTACGAAAATTGGAAGTACCAAAAATTTTGGTATTAAATAAATCCGATCTTCCAGAAAAAGAAAAACACTATTTGGAAGATTACAAACAACTGTCCGATGAATTTGATGCCACCTTTGAACTTTCTGCTCTAATGAATCGCCACATTCAACCACTAATAGAAAAAGTATTTGAATTACTTCCAGAAGGAATACCGATGTACGAGGGTGACCAAATTACTAATATCGGCAAAGGCAAATGGATCGCGGAAGTTATCCGAGAAAAAATATTGTTGGCCCTTCGCAAAGAAGTGCCATACTCAATCAATGTGGAGGTGAGGAATATTGAAGACAAGGGAGACCTGATTGTTATCGAGGCCGTAATTCTAACTTCAGAAGCACGATACAAAAAAATGATCATCGGAGCCGGCGGAAGAGCAATAAAAGAAATCGGCATCGCCGCACGCAAGGAATTGGCAACTGCATTAAATAAAAAAATATATTTGGAATTGGAAGTTGAGACTGACCACCATTGGGAAGATCGCGCGTAAAGAATAAATTATTCTGACAAACAAAACACCACGGATATAATGACTTTTTCGCTTTTTTCACCCGCGAGGGTGAAAGGATGAGCCTCGGCTCATAACCCGCTCAATAAGTAATTATATCCGTGGTGTTTTTTATTATTCAAAAATTCCCTATTTTATTCCTGTCACCACGGGCTTCACAGCGACTGGTTTCACAACTGTTGGTTTTGCATTCAATATACTAATTGCTTTGGTAACCATAATATCAGTTCCAACTTTTTCCTTAGCCCAATCTTCTTTTACTTCCACATCTGGTTTGATACCTTCTTCATTTATATTTTTATCATTTGGGGTATACCAAAGAGCGACAGTAATTTTTACCGATGAACCATCGGACAAACTCTCATATTCCTGCACAGATCCTTTGCCAAAAGTTTTTTCTCCGATAATAGTGGCCTTTTTATGATCTTGCAGTGCACCAGCCAAAATTTCTGAGGCGGATGCTGAACCTCCATTTACCAGTACTACTGTTTTTATTTTTTCCAACGGATGATCACCAGATGTATAGTGATCATTTACGTCACCGTTGCTATATTTTTCGCTAACAATTTTTCCTTCTGGTATCCATTTACTAGCCATATCTACCGCCGAATCAAGATAACCGCCAGGATTATTTCTCAAATCAATTATTAATTTACTAATTTTTTTAGTTTGAATTTGTTTGATAGCTTTCTCCAATTCAGGCAAGGTGTTCTGATTGAACTGCATTACACGCAAATAAGCAATATTTGTGTTTTTTACTGAATACATTACTGATGGGATATTTATTTTTTGACGGACGATGGAAATATCTTTGGTTTTGGTAAAACCATTGCGCATGATAGTCAAAACTACTGTGGTGCTAGCTTGTCCGCGAATTTTTAACACGGCCATACTGGCATCCATATTGATGGTTATTACCTTATCAATCGCGTAGATTCTATCCCCAGGGAATAGCCCAGCTTTTTCAGCGGGGGTACCAGGCAACGGAGCTATCACAACTAGTTCATTATTTTTAATACCAATTTCCGCACCAATACCGCTAAATTCGCCATCTAGATTTTTATTAAATTCTTCAGCGGCTTTGGGTGGAAAATAAACAGTATAAGGATCACCTACTCCTGCCACCAAACCTTGCATTGCTCCATAAAAAAGATCAGAGTCACTAACTGGTTGTTTCGCATATTTAGTTTTCACTTTTTGCCAAACTTCCCAAAATTGATCGAACTCAACATCTTTTGTTAAATTTTTATCAACACTAAAATTTATAATGTTGGTACTCCAATCACTATTTTCAGCCGCGTTAGTAGTAGATCTCTTTAAAGCTAAAAATTGTCCTGCGGCAATTCCAAAACCAAATAACATTATCGCCATTATTACGGTAAAATATATTCCCGCATATTTGCGAGCGCGAGCTTTGATAGGAGTAATTTTTTCTGTTTGCATATTTTTATTCATTGATAATTTTAATGTCCGCACCTATGGAATTTAAGTTTTCATATAAATTCTCATAGCCTCTATCAATCGCATAAGTGTTTCGTAACACAGATTTGCCACTAGCTGCCAACATACATATAAGTACATTTACAGCTGGACGCAAGGCAGGTGGACAGATTACTTCATTGGCTTTAAATTTCGTCGGACCCTCCACCCATAGACGATGAGAATCCAAAAGCGTCACCATCGCGCCAAGTTTTTGTAGCTCTAGTGCATGCACTGCTCTATTTTCATAAGCCCAATCGTGTACCAAAGTTCGGCCATGAGCCTGAGTTAGTATCGGAATAAATAATGGTAAATTATCGATATTCAATCCTGGAAAAGGTCGCCCATAAATCTTATCGGATAATGCAGATAATTCACTTGGAAACACTTCAACATCTACCAAATTAAATTCACCATTTTTAGATTTTCTTTCATTTTTAATTTTATATTTTTGCCCCATTACTTCCAATTTGCATAATTCTAATTCTAAAAATTCTAACGGGCAACTATTTATCGTAATATTCGATCCTGTGGTAACACCGATGGAAATATAAGTCATCGCCACTATCGGATCAGGCATAATCGGATAATTTTTTACTGATTTTAGTTTTTCGACTCCAACTATTTCTAGCGTAGTGGTACCAATGCCTTTTATTTTGGCGCCCGCTTTGTTCAAAAAATAACACAAGTCTTGCACCATATAATTGGCTGAGGCCATCTTGATGACAGTTTTTCCTTGTGCCAATACCGCCGCCATAAGAACATTTTCGGTAGTAGTGTCACCAGATTCATACATCACAATCTTTGTCCCTTTTAATAGGGAATTTTTTACCAAATAAAAACAATCGTTTGATTCAATATGCACACCAAGTTTTTCTAGAGCATACCAATGCGGTCGCACCGTGCGCTCACCCAAATGACAACCACCGGCTTTCGGAACTTTATATGATTTGACTCTAGTGGCCAGTGCACCCCACAAAAACACAGATGAACGAGTTTTTTGCGAAGCATTTGGATCGATTTTTTCCATATTCAAATCGCCAGAGGCATCCACCTCTAATTTTCCTTTGTCGAGCCATTTGATCTTTACGCCAATACTTTGTAACAATTCAATAATCCTCTTTACTTCCTCGATCTCTGGCATATCTACCAATGTAGTTTTTCCTTTGATAGTAGCACAGGCGCACAAAATCGCCACTGCCGAATTTTTGGCGGATTGGTTTTCAATAGACCCTTTTAATTTTTTACCACCATTTATAACTAGATAGGACATACCCAATGTCTTTATTTTTTTATCATTTTATACTATA
The DNA here is from genome assembly GCA_041665405.1 of Candidatus Magasanikiibacteriota bacterium. Classification (GTDB taxonomy): domain Bacteria; phylum Patescibacteriota; class Patescibacteriia; order Magasanikbacterales; family GWA2-37-8; genus CAIOJG01. Next base: position 5,340 of record JBAYIZ010000010.1, on the reverse strand, counting down.
CTACAAATAATAAAATTTTGCAAACCAGAATTTTGATTAATTGTGGCTTAAATAACGTTTATTATGGAATATCCTGGTTCCCATTTTACCCGTCCGTGGCGGTTGGCTGTGTTATCTTTGTTTATTTTGGCGTTCATAATAATCTCTCCGCTTTTGATTTTGTACTCTTCTGGTTATCGTTATGATTTTACCAACGGCATTGTCCAAGAAACCGGTGCTATTAGTATTGATATATTACCAGCAAATGCAGTAACTTACCTAAACGACGCAAAATTAGAGACATTCATTCCTGTTCGTCTGAAAAATTTAGCTAAGGGTAAATACAAAATCAAATTAACTGCCGAGGGATATTATGATTGGGAAAAAGAAGTAATCGTAGAAAACAAACAAACCGCTTATATTAAAGAAATTAAATTAATTCAGAAATCTGAACCTCAAAAAATATCTGATAATAAAATTGACAAACTTTATCTAGCTGAAAATAATAATTACATTATTTATCAAACACTTGGCAACCCTACAACTTTTTGGTTAAAAAATCTACTTGACAATACTGAAGAGATACTTATTAAAGGAACGTTCGGAAAAACCTACCAGGTGAACTGGCCGGTATCGAAAAATAATTTTGTAACCATTACAGCTATAGATTATTCGGAAATATATGTCATTAATGTAGAAGAACCAGCCAAACTATGGAATTTAGCAAAAGAAGAAAAAAATAAAATTATTAAAACTCAGTGGGGTGATTCTTCTCAACCAGAAATATTTTATTCCACTAAAAATCAACTAATAGTTATTAATGCTACAACAAAACAAAAATCTACCATTGGAAAAAATAACTTTTTGGATTGGTATGTAGAAAATGGTCAAATTTGGACACTGCAAACCACTTCAACAAACCAACAGCTAACTGTCGTAAAAGATACTTTTGGTTTTTCTAATATTCTAACTCAAATTAATAATATTTCTAATGTTGACAACAGAAAAATAAACTGGCGAATAATCAAAACACAAAATAACAGTATCTTATTAAAGAAGTCCGACGTTTCGGAAATGATTTTACTCGTTGAGGACAAACAATTTTATTTTTTTGGTGACAAATTACTATCCTCCAATTTTAATAATTGGTGGATAATGTGGACACCGTGGGAAATCACTACATATAGTCAAGGCGAAGATCCATTTTTACTAAATCGTTCTGGAGAACAGTTACAAAAAGTAATCGTGTTGGACGAATATAATACATTAGGATTGATTTGGGTAGACAAAATGACTGCCCTATTCCCCTACTATTTTGTTAGTCATAATTTATTAAATTATAAAATTTATGACGCTGTGGCGGATAGCCAAAAAAGAGAATTATATTATTCGGCCAACATCAACGGTCAAGATGGTTTGTGGAGAATAAATTATTAAAATATTATGAAGTTAACTACTTTTACAGACGGAGGAGCACGAGGTAATCCAGGTCCGGCGGCGACAGGCGTGGTGATCAAAGACGAAGACGGCCACACTATGGATGCCTATGGTGAATATTTAGGCGAACAAACCAACAATTTTGCGGAATATTCTGCCTTGATTTCTGCACTAAAACGGGCAAAGGAACTTGGGGCTACGGAAGTTGAATGTGTCTTGGACAGTGAACTAGTCACCAAACAAATGCAAGGATTTTATAAAGTGCGTGAACCGATATTACAAAAATTATTCATTCAGGCATACAATGCCGCCGCACAATTTAAAAAAGTAAAATACCGACACACCTTGAGAGAAAATAATAAGGAAGCCGACGCCGAGGTAAACAAAATATTGGACAAAAAAAATCTTCCTCATTAGGGAAGATTTTTAAATTAATTTTAAATCTCATTTTTTAGATCTTCTAATTTTTTACGAACATCGCGACTTACTTTTTTTGGCACGCGTATTTTGATTTTCACAAAATGATCGGCACGGGTAGTTCTTCCCAGATGAGAAATTCCGTGGCCTTTCATTTTTATCAATTGTCCAGACTCAATCCCCTCTGGAATTGTGAGCGTCACAGGCCCATCAATTGTCTCTACCTCTATCTTATCACCTAACACGGCTTGTGTGAAGCTAAGCTCACTCTCTGTATACACATCAAAGCCTTCACGATGAAAATATTTATTTGGTTTAATGTGAGCACGTACATAAAGATCACCGCTTTGACCGCCGTGAGGTGCCGCTTCACCATAGCCAGTCAATCGTAATGACTCGCCAGTATCAATACCGGCTGGGATCTTTACTTTAATATTACTTGATTTTGCTGTAATTCCGTCACCGCCACAACTTTTGCATTTTTTGCTAGATGTTTCTCCCCTACCTTGGCAATTTGGACAAGTCACAATTGTTTGCATCGTACCCAAAAATGTGCGCTGATTTTGTGCTACTTGTCCTTGTCCGCCACAGGTGTTGCATTTTTCTAGTTTGCTTCCTGGTTCTCCACCGGTTCCGTGGCATGTATCACACTGGCTTTGTTTGCGAAGATGAATTTCTTTTTCAATTCCAAAAGCCGCTTCCTTGAAATCCAATTCGACATCTACCTGGATATCACTACCGCGAGCTTGTCTAGCACCGCGAGAGCGACCGCCACCGCCAAACATATTGCCAAAAATATCACCGAGGTCTTCTCCACCAAAATCAAACTGAAAACCACCACCTTGACCACCACGTGCCTGACGCATAAAATCATCCCAATTTCCACCGCCACCAAAGCCACCTTGTTGTTCAAAATCTGAACCAAACTGGTCATATTTGGTACGTTTGCCGGCGTCATTGAGTACCTGATAGGCTTCATTTACTTCCTTGAATTTCTTTTCATCACCACCGGGACGATCTGGGTGATGTTGCATTGCAGCTTTTTTGAAGGCTTTTTTGATCTCGTCGGTGGTAGCACTTTTTTCTACCCCTAATATTTTGTAATAATCTTTGGACATAATTCACTATACTACTTAAAATAGATTTTCTGGATCGACGTGATAGAGAGTAGAATCTACTAATTGTTTTATACCATCTTCACCCTCCCAAACCATAGTTTCGCCTTTCAGTAATAGAAAAGATCCCATTTCATTTCTTATCCATGCCTTAAAAGACATTTCATTACAATTTTTGGCTTCAGCGTGTAATTTTGAAAGTTCTTCAATTATGTAATCCATATTACAATTATCGGCACTTAACGACCTGACAAAAGAAAGATATTTTTGGTAAACAGTTAAGTCGGGAAAAGTTAAAATTTTATTATGTAAATTTTTTAAATCACCATTTTCCCTAAATTTATCTTTCAAATAACCAAAATACATTTTAAATTTCTTCAATGGTTCTTGTTCGGCTCTTATTACCTCAATTTGTATTTGGCTTTCTCTTTCTCCAGTCATAAAGTTATTTAATAAACACACGGGCAGACTTAATATTCTGCCCGTATATTATATCATTATTTTATAATTATTTCACTACTTCGCCTTCGATTGGTTCATCACCTTTTTTCTCGTCGGCATTTGGTTGAGCACCGCCTTTACCTGCCTCGTCCGCCTTAGCTTTAGCGGCGGCGGATTCTTGTTGATACATTTTTTGACCAATCGCTTGAGCGGCTTTAGAAAGCTCGTCAGCGGCTTTTTTAATTGCCTCTACATCATCTTTATCTTTTACTTCTTTGACCGCTTTCAAAGTTTCATCCACTTTTGATTTTTCCTCAGCAGTCACCTCAATTTTCTTTTCTTCAACATCTTTCATCATTTTTTCGGTAGTGTATACCATAGAATCAGCAATATTGCGGGCCTCAATTAGTTCTTGTTTTTGTTTATCTTCAGTAGCATGTAACTCAGCATCCTTTTTCATTTTTTCAATTTCTTCTTTACTCAAACCAGAAGATGATTCAATGCGAATACTTTGTTCTTTGTTTGTTCCTTTGTCCTTGGCTTTCACATTCAAAATACCATTGGCATCAATATCAAAAGTAACTTCAACTTGAGGAATACCACGAGGAGCCATTGGGATACCATCCAAAATAAAGCGACCCAAAGATTTGTTATCACCAGCCATTGGACGCTCACCTTGCAAAACATGAATTTCTACACTTGGTTGATTGTCAGCGGCTGTAGAAAATGTCTGAGATTTGGAAGTTGGAATAGTAGTGTTGCGTTCGATTAATTTGGTCATTACAGAACCCATAGTTTCGATACCAAAGGATAATGGAGTGACGTCCAGCAATAGAACATCTTTTACATCGCCTTTGAGTACACCACCTTGTACAGCGGCACCCACAGCTACTACTTCATCTGGATTTACACTGATGTTTGGTTTTTTGCCAAAGAATTTTTCTACAGCGGCCAATACTAGTGGCATGCGAGTCATACCACCAACCATTACTATTTCATTGAGATCAATTACTTTCAATTTAGCATCTTCGAGAGCTTTCTTTACCGGTCCCATTGTTTTTTCTACCAAAGCGCCGACCAATTCTTCCAATTTGGAACGAGTTAATTTCATTACCAAATGTTTTGGACCACCAGCATCGGAAGTAATAAATGGCTGATTGATTTCACTTTCTTGAGCAGTGGACAATTCAATCTTGGCTTTTTCAGCGGCTTCTTTTATACGTTGCAATGACAATGGGTCATTACTCAAATCAATACCTTGATCTTTTTTGAATTCATCCAAAATCCAGCGAATAATTACTTGATCAAAATCATCACCACCAAGATGGGTGTCCCCATTGGTAGAAAGTACTTGTACATTATCTGGAGCAACTTCTAAGATAGAGATATCAAATGTACCGCCACCTAAATCGTATACGGCAATTTTTTGTTCTGTCTTTTTATCAAAACCATAAGCCAAAGCCGCTGCTGTTGGTTCGTTTACGATACGCAAAACTTTCAAACCAGCAATTTCACCGGCATCTTTTGTCGCCTGACGTTGAGAATCACTAAAATATGCTGGCACAGTAATCACCGCTTCAGTAATTTTTTCTCCTAGGCGTTCTTCAGCATCAGCTTTCATTTTACCCAAAATCATAGCCGAAATTTCTTGTGGACTATAATCCTTGCCTTGCATCTGAACTTTCACACCTTCGCCGGCTTTGACAATTTTGTATGGCATGAGTTTGAGATCGCGTTGCACTTCTTCATCTGTCCAACTGCGACCGATAAGACGCTTGATAGAAAACAAAGTGTTTTCAGGATTGGTTACTGCCTGACGTTTGGCCAACATACCCACTAAGCGTTCACCACTTTTGGAAATGGCGACAATAGATGGAGTAGTGCGAGCACCTTCTTTATTTTCCAACACTTTTGGCTGACCACCTTCGATGATGGACATACAAGAGTTGGT
>JBAYIZ010000009.1:0-44423 GCA_041665405.1 Candidatus Magasanikiibacteriota bacterium | reverse complement strand
CTTAGATTTCTATTTATACAGCCAATTTTAATGTTGGGTCGTGGTAAGCGTGAAAAGTGGGGTACGGTTTATAATTCATTGAGTAAGTTGCCGGTAGATTTGGCATTGGTTCGTTTATTCAACATAGACACTGGTAAATTAGTACAGACAAAAGTTACTGGTTCAGATGGGCGCTATTTCTTTACTACAGACGTTGGACGTTATCGCATGGAAGTTAGGAAGGGAGCATTTGAATTTCCATCATCTTTGTTGAAAGGTTTTCAGGTTGATGGTAATCGCGTAGACGTTTATCATGGTGAAGAGGTGGATGTAACTAATCAGGGGTCAGTAATTACAGCCAATATTCCCCTGGATCCAGCCGGTCAGAAATTGAAAACTCCATTTAGATTAATATTTAGTAAAATGGTTCTTAGAATTCAGAATGCAATCTCATGGGTTGGTTTAGTAGTCACAGTCGGTGTGTTATATATTTCTCCAGTTTGGTATATGTGGTTGTTGCTTGGGGTACATTTAGCTTTGATGTTTGCATTTAGGCGTTTGGCCAAGCCCACCACAAACAAAGGGTGGGGCATTGTGTATGATGAACAGACCAAAAAACCTCTCTCCAAAGTGGTAGCGCGTTTGTTTGATTCCAAATTTAATAAATTAGTGGCCACTGAAATTACTGGACCTGATGGAAAATATTATTTTATGGCGGGGGATAATCAGTATTATGTTGCCTATGATCGCGACGGTTATAATTCATTAAAGACAGATATTATTGACCTAAAAGGTAAGGAATCTGAAACGATTGCAAAAGACGTGAATCTAAAGAAAAAGTAGTAGATAGTTATACACATTTTTTATTCTAATTTACACGGAAAAGTAGTATAATAGTAACAGAATTTATTTATGGATGTTTCTGTAGGGAAACAATTCAAGGAATATTCATCCCGTAATTTTTTGTATTTGGGATTAGTTTTGTTTTCTGCATTTTTGGTAGCTGTTTTTGGATATTTAAATTTTGCGACTGCTGCTACTGTTCCCAACATTATCACTTATCAAGGAAAGCTATTAACGAACGGTTCGGCTGTGACTACCACCCAGGCCATATCGTATGTTTTGTATGATGCAGTAAGTAGTGGAAATGCTTTGTACTCAGCCGCCGGTAATACAAGTTCGCCTGCGACGGTCAGCACAACGGTGAATGATGGTTTTTTTACTATTGATTTGGGAGACACTGGTACAAACATTGTTGATCCCACAATATTTAAGAACAATCAAACTGTTTATTTAGAAGTTACTATCGCAGGAGAAACTCTTGTTCCTCGAAAAAGAATTACTGCTAGCCCATTTGCGATGAATGCAAAATATTTGGAGGGCATCGGAGCGAGTTCTACACCTCAGTCGTCTATATATATACCTATTTCAGACAGTAGTGGTAATTTTAATTTTAATAATGTAACTTCTACTGGGGTAAATGTTTCAGGAAATTCTGTTTTGGCCACGACAACTATTTCTAACTTGAACTCAGCATCTGGAACAATCTCAAATTTAAACTCTACTGAAATAAATACTGATAATCTTATTGCTGTTTCTGCTACCTTTACTAACGCTACCACCACTGGTTCGTTTTGGGCAGACCTTCTTACTGCCGCTACTGGTTGGTTTACAGATCTGTTTTGGACTGATGCTACTTCTACTGGGCACACACAATTAAATACTTTGACTACAACTGGCGCTACAACATTGGCTACCACCACTATTTCAAGTTCTACCGTTGGCTATTTAAATGTTTCTAACAATATATACACTGGAGGTTTGTTGAGTGTAATTGGCAATTCTACTTTTGGAGATATAACAGCTGGTGTTTGGAAAGGCACTGTCGTGTCTAGCACCTTTGGTGGTACCAACCAGAACAGTTCAAATTGGACAGGTTTTACAAAAGTTACCAATGGGGTGTGGGCGACATCTTCGATTTCAACTAGTGATTTAACCAATGCTAACACCTTGGCGTTTTTGGCAAACAACCAAACTTTTACTGGTTCAAATACTTTCGCCACTGGCACCTTTAATTATTTAACAGCTACTACCTCAGTTGTTAGAGATATTACTGTAAGTAACAATGCTGACATCTATTATGCTGATATTGATAGTTCAAATATATTTTTGTTGCAGTCAACGAATGCCTATTTGGATTATATGACTTCTTCTTATAGAGCTGGTTTTAATATTTTGAATGCGACTGGCAACACTACTCTAGCCACCACTACTATTTCTAGTTCCACTATTGGATATTTAAATGTTTCCAATGATATATACACTGGCGGGCTTTTGAGTGTAATTGGCAATTCTACTTTTGGAGATATAATAGGTGGTGTTTGGAAAGGTAACGTGGTTTCCAGCACATATGGCGGAACCAACCAAAATAGTTCCGGTTGGACTGGGTTTACAAAAGTCACCAATGGGGTGTGGGCGACCAGTACGATTGGTTTGGCCACAGATGTTTCTGGAATTTTACCTGTTGTTAATGGCGGTACTGGTACGAGCACATTTTCTAGTGGTGGAATAGTTTTTTCAAACGGCACTACTTTGACACAAAATGCGAATCTTTATTGGAATAATTCAAGTGGATATTTTGGTGTAGGAACAGCAGTCCCAGCTGAAAAAATGCATCTGTATAATGGGACTTTGTTGGTGGACAATCCAGTCAATCCGACCATCAAGGGCTCTTTGACTGATGTAGAAAGTTTGGGAGGTGTTGGGCATTTTGATATTGCTGGCAAATTTGCTTATGTAGGTGCTGTAAGTGGTGGGGTTCCAATTTTGTCGGTTGTAGATATTTCCAATCCGGCTTTTCCTTCTTTGATTAGTACTTCTACTTCTGGTCAATTGCCAACAAACATTGATGATGTTCAGGTATTAGGGAAGCTTGCTTATGTATTTGGGGATACTTCTGGATTGAAAACTTTGACAATTATGAATTTATCCGACAGCGGTGCTTTAAATGCAGTTGGATCGTTAACCGATGGAGCACTTTCTTCACAATTAAATTCAATTTTTGTGGTGGGTAAATATGTGTATGCAACCGGTGGTAATTCTGCTACTGGCACATTTCAGATTATAGAAGTAACTCAATCAAATCATCCAAAAGTTGTTAGTTTGTCACCTGGTATGGGTCAGCAAGCAACGTTAGCAGATGCTAATTCTGTTTATGTGCAGGGTAAATATGCTTTCTTGACTGCTAGCGATGGAGTAAGCCCAACTGGCACATTAATATGTGTCGATGTTTCAGCTCCTAATAGTCCTTCTGCTCTTGAAAAAATTACTGATGTAAGTCAACAAGCAATATTGTCTGGTGCAAGAGCTTTATATGTTTCTGGTAAATATGCTTATGTGGTTGCGTCAAATAATTCAACAGGTACATTAGCGATAGTAGATGTGGGTGATCCTATGGCAATGACTGTAGTAGGTTATGTAACTTCTACGGCCGATCAAGATTTATTGGGTGGAGCGAAGGATATAGAGGTCTCCGGTAAATATGCTTATTTGATTTCGAGAGATAATACTTCTGGTACTATAGCCGTAGTAGATATTTCTAGTTCTACAGCTCCTTATGTAGTCGGTTCAATTTCTGATATTAGTTTGAAAGATAGTCGGAATATTAAAATTTCTGGTAAATATGTTTACACAATTGACGATGGGGATGGGACTTTTAGTGTTGTTGATATAAAAGGTGCAGATATTAGTTCGGCAAATATTGGTAATATGTTTGCCAGCGCTCTTACGGTTTCTGAAAAAGGTGATTTTGGAAGTTTGTCTATCCAAGAAGGGCTGAATGTCGGTTCTCAAGGTATTTATTCTAATGGCGCGGTAGCTATCAATGTAGATGGTTCGCTTACCGCATCTAATGGTATTTTTAGTGTCTCACGAGATTCAACTGTTCCAGCTTTTTTTATAAATGGTAGTGGTAATGTGTTTGTAAATTCCACTTCTTCTATTGGTACCAGTTATAAAATGTTTATTGATGCTGAAGGTAGTTTTGGTGCTGGCTTGGGAGTCAATGGTTTTATAGTAGCCAGTGGTTATATTTCTGGTACTAGCTCACTTGATCTGGCGGAAACTTATCCGATAAATTTATCTTGTAATTTGAATAATAGTTGTCCAGTTGCTGGTGATGTGGTTTGCTCGGATGAGACAGTAGTGGCTGGAGTAAAAAAATGTAGTTTGGAAAATGACGATAATATTATTGGTATAGTTTCTATCAATCCTGGTTTCTTATTAGGTGGTGGAGATTTTTCTGCTCCTGATGATTATTCAGGGAAAGTAAAAGTGGCACTGTCCGGTCGTGTGCCAACTAAAGTGTCTACCGAAAACGGACCAATAAATGTTGGGGACAAATTAACTCTATCAAGTATTTCCGGTGTAGCGGCGAAAGCAGTGGGCGAGGTGCAAACAGTGGGTGTGGCAATGGAAAATTATTCTGGAGATGGTGTTGGTGAAATAATTGTGTTTGTAAATTTGGGATGGCAAAATGAATTGTATAGAATATTATCGGTGGATACAGATAGTAAAATTTTAAATGTGGGTACTGATATTACTCCATATAATTTGGCGTTGAATGGAGAGCTCACAATGTTTAATAATGTAATAAATAAATTGGTCTTTAATACTACCGCACTGTTTGAATCCAGAACAAATAATAATAACGCTTTTATTTTTAATGCGGTAAATTTTGGTGATAGTACTGAACAAGTTTTGTTATCTTTGCGATCCAATGATCAGCCGAGATTTTCAGTAATGGCCAATGGTGATATTCGTGCGACTGGAAATTTGTATGCGGCAAGTGCTGTTTTTGGGACATCCACCAATCCAGGTGATTTGGCCGAACGAGTAGATATTGCCACAGATGATATTGTTGAGCCTGGTGATGTTTTGGTAGTAGATATGAATAGTTCAGACACTTATCGACGTAGCAGTGGGGTAAATGAGCAGGCAGTAGCTGGTGTGGTTTCTACCAATCCAACTATAGTAGTAGGAAATGGAAAAACCGACTATACGGCAGTGATGGCAATGGTTGGACGTGTGCCTTTGAAGGTGTCTGATGAAAATGGAGACATCGTTCGTGGAGATTTGTTGGTCACCGCATCGAGCACAGGCTATGCGATGAAATATAATTCGAAAAAAGATAGTGATGATAAAATGATCGGTATAGTTGGTGTGGCTTTGGATTCATTTGGTGAAGGTAAAGGAAAAATAATGGCTTTGGTGCGCACTGGTTGGGTGAATAGTCGTTACGAAACTATTTCTAGTATAAAGGAAAATATTTCACAACTGGCGGCGGCCCAAGGAATTGTTTTGGGTGCTACTAGTACAGCAAATCTAAATGTTGAAAATAATAATGGTGCACTGTTATATTCTAGCGGTGATTTGAACTTACAAGGAAATTTATTGTTGAACGTAGCTTCGATTGTTGGTAAAGATAATCGTTGGTCTATTGACGCATCTGGACATTTTATTACTAGGATAAATACTTCACAAGGTGAAAAAGAAATGTTTGCGATACAGTCGCCAACATCTGAGTTTGTGTTTTCAAGCTCTTCTCAATTGATCGCTGGTGAAGTTCGAGTTTTGTTTGATCAATCTGTAAATGAAATTATTGATTTTACTCAACCTTTGAAAATCAATGTAACTTTAACATCCGGAGAAGCCAAAGGTATTTATGTTAGTGAAAAAAACGAACAAGGTTTTGTGATAAAAGAGTTGGACAATGGTACAAGTGGGGCTACATTTGATTGGATGGTAGTGGCAAAAAGAAAAGAGGAAATAAATGTACCTGTAATAGTTGAACCAGAGGTTGTTTTGCCTGTACAAAGCATTGAACCAACATCAGGGGATATATTAAATATTCCAGTTCAAAACAGTTCTTCCACTGAGGAAATTATTTCTGCCATCGAAAGCGCAATTCAAGCAGATGAATCGGTGGTTGAACAAATTGTTCCAGAAGTAGTGACTCCAGTTGTAGAAAGTGTCCCACAAGTAGTTGAAACTACTCCAATTGAGCCGGTTGTCGCGCCGCCGACTGAGCCAGCGCCCTCAACACCATAGGTATTGAAATATTTTTTGTTTGTGCTACAATGTAATTCGTTAATGGGCCGTTAGCTCAGCTGGTAGAGCGCTTGCATGGCATGTAAGAGGTCATGGGTTCGAGCCCCGTACGGTCCACAAGTGGAGCTATTATGGCTCCTTTCTTTTTTAAAAATATATGTCATTTTCTATTGGAATTGTTGGTTTGCCTAATGTTGGAAAATCCACTTTGTTTAATGCCTTAACCCGCAGCAAACAAGCAGAATGTCAGAATTATCCATTTTGTACTATCGATCCAAACGTTGGTGTGGTTCAAGTACCAGATGAAAGATTACAAAAATTATCAGATGTTTCTAAATCAAAAAAAATTATACCTACAGTTATTGAATTTGTAGATATTGCGGGTTTAGTAAAAGGCGCTTCTGAGGGTGAAGGTTTAGGAAATAAATTTTTATCTCATATTCGTGAAGTGGATGCTATTGCACAAGTGGTGCGAGCTTTTTCTGATAGTAATGTAATACATGTTAATAACAAAGTAGACCCAACAGACGACGCGGAAGTAATAAATTTGGAATTAGCATTAGCCGATTTACAAACAGTTAGTAAGCGGTTGGAAAATGTAAAAAAAGGTGCCAAAGGAACAGCTGCAAAAGAAGTGGCCAAACAAATAGAACTTTTGGAAAAAGTAAACAAACAACTGGAAGATGGAAAACCAGCGAGAGCATTGGGATATGATGAAGACGAAATGGAAATAGTAAGAGAATTGCATTTACTAACCATGAAACCGATGTTGTATGTAGTCAATGTAGACGAAGACATGACCGGCGGCAAGAAATTTATTGCTCCGCCTGGTAGTGAACAAGTTGAAATTAGTGCAAAACTCGAAGCTGAGTTGGCAGAGTTGAGTAAAGAAGAATCGGCCGAATATCTCAAATCACTAGGATTGTCTCAAACAGGTTTAGACAAACTGGTATTGTCTAGTTATAAACTTTTAAACTTGATTACATTCCTAACATCTGGAGAGCCAGAAACCCGCGCCTGGACAGTAAAAAGTGGTTCAAAAGCTCCAGAGGCCGCCGGCGTAATTCACACGGATTTTATCAAAGGATTTATCAAAGCCGATGTAGTAAATTGCAGTGATTTTGTCGAATACGGTGGATGGAGTGGAATAAAAACCAGCGGCAGACTGCGTTTAGAAGGCAAGGATTATATTGTCAAAGATGGGGATGTAGTTTATTTCCACATAGCATAAATATTCTGTTAAACAAAAAACACAGCCAATAGTATCTTTTTCACTTTCCTCACCTCGCGAGAGGCTCAGGGATGAAGCCTCGGCTTCATAACCCGTTCAAAAGAAACTATTGTCTGTGTTTTTTTATTAATATTATATTTTCTTAAATCTCCAGATTTCCCTGCCCACATGTTGATCCGAACGCCAATACATAAGATGTTTGTGCTCCGGCAATATTGTATCATTTACAAAACCTAATTTTAGGATGTCTTTTTCGCAATCCATTGTGATCCAATCATCTTTGTGATTGAAACGAGGAATGACGAAAATTACTATTCCACCTGGTTTTAATATTTTTTGTAATTTTGAAAAAGAATTTATATACAGCATTTTCAATTCAGTTGCTTGTGATTCAATCATCGATTTTGTTTCACTGCCTTTGAGAGGTTTTCCTAAATATGATTCTGCGATAATTGCGTCCACCTCTTCATTGCCAATTTTTTTTGCAATATCAAAAATATCTGACTGGAAAATATTTAGTTTCAAACCAGATGTATCAATATTATAATAATTTTCTATCCATGTAATATTTTTTGTAGTATCGCTAATAGCAGTTTCAGAAATATCGGAACCAATAATATTTTTATAACCCATTAATATTGCCTCTGTAATAATAGTTCCCGACCCACAAAATGGATCAGCAATAACGTTACTAGTTTTTTGCATTGCCAAATTTATCATCATCATAGCCAGTTTTGGTGGCAACATACCGCTTTCATCGTCGCGTCCTGGTCGTCCAAAATCACGTTTAGAAAAATCATCAATGGACTGAATGGCTTTCGTGATAAAGACTTGATTATTACAGACTTCAATATCGGCGCCTTTTTTTATTAAGTTGTTATAAATAACTGTGGCCGTATTATTTGCTTCGATATAGCGAGCAGATCGACTTAATTCTTTCAGTATTTTTTTTGCCTCTATACCCAATGCACTAAAACCGTTTATTGAAAACTCAATTTTACCAGTTGGAATGTAGATGTTCAAAAATTTTGCCAGTTCGTCTTTTTGAGGATGTATTTGGTCAGCCACTTCACAAATTTTTATTGTGCCACCCAAATGTCGCATTAATTCTGGTAAATCAACCACTTGTTCAACTGACAAAACGAGCTTACTTTCTTTGTGATAAACAATATCAAAATTTATTTTCTTTAACAAAAAAACTGCTTTGACTTCGGCTAATGACAAGAGCGACTCTCGACCCAAAATAAAAAGCAGGTTATGGTTGTTTGATTTTTGTTGAGCTGGTTGGTGTAGAGGTTGAAGTTTCGACATAATAAAAAATGTTTCTTACTTTAGTGGTTATTTCCGGTAATGAATTTTTGGAATTTATGATGTCTTGGGAAAGAGTAAAATTTTTGTTATCTACCATATCCATACCCAAGTTTGTGCTAAGTGACACGATAGCATTGGCATTGGCCAAGGTCAAATATGAATATTGATATACAAAATAAAAAACAAACATAGTGCAGGTCAGAAGCAGACCCACTATTAGTATGCCTGCCACCTTCCAGATGGTATAACGGTTAGATGGTTTAAGATACATGGTATTTTTCATTTGGTCAAATTTAGCGTTCGTTGACATATAATAATAAATCCAAATTCATTATAGTAGCGCTAGGGTTATTGTTTTGTGTACTAAAGGCAGACGAAATCTGTAAATTGGTAATTGTAAAATAAAAATCCTCTTTTTCAATAGACGACAGGTATTTTAATATATTTTGATAATCGCCACTCAAAGTGAGCGAAAAATTTACTGTTTCACCCGGCTTGTCTAGGTTTGAGCTGTTTATTTTTTGAATTACCTTGTTGTTGCTAGCCAATCTTTCTAGTGAAGTTATGAGTTTAAGTTCGTCACCGCGATAAAACAACAGATCCGGATATTGGGCGACGATTGATTCTATCTCATCAATCTTTTTCTTTGAAGTGCGAATATTTCTGGTGTTTTCGTATTTTTTTTCAAGATAAACACGCAGACTGTTGGTCTCTTCTTCTAAATTTCGAATATATCGAATAGTTGGAAAAATAATACCAAAAATAATAGTTAAAGTTATAACTGTAAAAACGGCTAGTATTATTAATGTTCTTTTTTCGGTATTTAGATTAAGTTTCATAATATTACTCTAAAACATTTCTTACTGGCACCGCTTTTTTTGGTTGAGTACCGATAATTCCAGGAAGATTTTTCGTAGTAGCTTTGATTTCAAACGAAACATTATCTTTTTGGAACAATTGAGATGTCGGTGTTTGTACCAAATCTATCCATGAATAATCTTTTAGCGATGCTTGATATGCCAAAAGCGCATCACGAGTTTGGGCAGTACCAGAAATTGTCACTATATTTGTTTTACGATCAATAAGTAGCGAACTAATTTTTATATTATTTGGTAATTTTTGAATTAGTTCTAAAAGTTTTGGTGTTAGCGGAGCGTAACCTTTATTTGCAGAAACGAACTGTTTAATTGTAGCGTTTAATTTTCGTATTTCTTGATTATAACTAGAATATTCCTTATTTACGAGCATGGCACTTTGAGACAAGTCATTGAATTGAGTTTGAAGAGTCATCCAACTCCACAACAATATTACCGAAAGAAACGCGGCGACTAGCAAAACAATCTCAATCATTTCTTTGAAGAATATAAACTTAATCAACTTTTCTAGAAGTCCTTTTTTTGCAGGTGGAATAAGATTAATTCTAGATAATAGCATATTATTCATTGTATGGGTTGATTACAGCGCGCAAAGCCAATCCAGTTGCAGAGACCATGGTATGTTCATGAAATTTTTTTTGTTCGTCAGTAAATTTTTCAGTTTTAATATTTTTCCAACCATTTCCCATAGTAAACTTTATTTTTAGGCGACGAGCTAAAGTTGGCAAAATATTTTGCATTTGAGCCATGCCACCACAAAGTTCAATATGTTCAATTGGTGTGGCGTGAGGGTAGTGATCTTGATAATATGATATAGTTTTTTTGATTTCTAGTATCAAATTATCAACTAATTCATCGACAATTTTTAGATAACTAGGAATCTCTTTGGTATAGTTGAGACCGTTTTTTATTTTTATATCCTCAGCCTCGTCGTATGTAATTTTTAGTTGTTGTATAAGCGACATGTTGATTATCTCTCCAGAAAAATTTATGGTAGTACTAAAACGCACACCGCCAGCATCATAAATAATAATAGAAGACCGAGTTGCCCCAATATCTAGAATGGCACCGGAAGCCCCTTCGTCATTCATCAATGATCTGGCAATGGCCAGTGATTCAACTTCTAATGCAATAGGCTGAAGACCAACACTCTCTAGAAGATAGGTATAAGAATCGGCGATAGTTTTTTGGGTAGCCCCTATCAACACTCTCGTAAGACGAGATTTTTCTAGAGGTTGTATGATTTGCCAGTCCAAATATGCTTCGGAAATATCAAATGGAAGATGTTTTTGACATTGATATTCGATATCATCTTTGGTGATCTGTTCTGGTGGCATGTCTATTTCAATCGAAGTTAAAAAAGTTTTTGGTTCTGGTAAATCAGCGACTACCCATGGTGATTTTATTTTTTTCCCATGACCATCTCTACCTAGCAATTGTAATAATTTATGGCGAACCATTTCAGGTTGTTGAATTTCACCATTTACAATATAACCTGGAGGCAGGGTAATAGTAGCTATATGAGCGATCTTATAACGATGATCGCGATCAAATATAGAAGGTGGAGAAAGCTGAACAAGCTTCAGCGACAAGTCGCCAATATCCAGTCCAAAAGCCCCTTCAAATGGATTATTGTTAAACATATTTTAGAAATTTTGAGCTAATGTATACATCGGCATTATCACAGCCACTGCAATTCCGGCTACCGCTATACCAAGTATTACAATAATTACCGGTTCAACAATCACTGAAAAATTTTTCATGGTGGCATCTACTTCATTTCCATAATATTCCGCCAACTCTTTTAACATGTCGTCCATTTTTCCAGATTCTTCACCGACCATAATCATTTCTGTAACCATAGGTGGAAATATTTCTGGAAAGGTCGCCAAAATTTTGGAAAGATTTTCGCCGCGCTTGAGTGCTTCACTAACCTCCAATAAACTATCATGATATAACAAATTGGTTTGAACGCTGGCAGTAATTTTTACGGCTTCCACAATCGGGATGGTGCTTTCCAAAAGAGATGATAAAGTTAAAGTAAACCGAGCCAAATTTATTTTCTTTATCACACCACCAAAAATCGGCAACTTAAGTGTAAGGTGATGAATAGATTTTTTAAACGTAATATTTTTTAATGCCCAAAAAAATGAAGCAATCAACGCTATAAAACCAATGAACAAATAAATTCCGTAGCTTTGTGTAAATTTTACAGTTCCAATTAAAATCTTTGTAGCTAGTGGTAAATCTGATCGGAAGTCTTCAAACATCACCATAATTTTTGGCAAAACAAACACAATCATTTCAGTCGCAATGCCAAATATAGCAATCAATACCACAGCAGGATATATCATCGCTCCACGAATACTCGCAGTCAAAGCGTGACTCTTTTTCATTTGATTTGATACTTGGGTCAAAGCCTCTTCCATTTTTCCAGCAGTTTCACCGGCGGCAATCATACTCACATAAATTGGTGGAAATACTTTTGGATATTCAGCCAACACTTCACTAAGTTGGCGACCCTTTTCTACTTCGGCTTTAATATTTTTTATAATTGCTTTAAATTTTTTACTTTCAAGTTCTTCACTTAATATTTTTAAAGCCGCCACAATGGAAAGTCCAGCTTTGGTCATTATTTGTAAGTGAAAAACAAACAACATTTTCTGTACAAAAGAAATGCGACCAAAAAATATACCAAAAAAATCATTTAATTTTTGTTCAAGCGGTGATAATAATTTTTCTTTTTTTGCGGCCATAAAATTATTCTTTGGTAACGCGCAATATTTCATTGATAGAAGTAATGCCAATTTTGGCTTTTACTAATCCATCTTCCAACATAGTCAACATGCCATGTTCTCTGGCGTATTTTTTTATTTCATCGGCTGGAGCTCGTTCGTTGATTTTTTTGGCCATACCTTCGTCGATTTCCATTACCTCATAAATACCCATACGTCCTTTGTAACCAGTTTGACCGCACCGAGCACAGCCAGCACCTTGATAAAACGATAAAGAGTTGGATTTGGCATCAAAATCTTTTATACCTTCTTTGAAAAGTACTGATAATTTTTTTATATCAAACATTTTCGCGAGCTCATCTAGTGCGGCTCCTTCTAAGACAAATTCCTTTTTGCAATATGTACAAATTTTACGTACCAAACGTTGGGCAATGATAATGTTTACTGTATAAGCTACTAAAAATGGTGGAATGCCCATATCAATAAGACGAGGGAGTGTGGTTGGGGCGTCATTGGTGTGGAGTGTAGAAAGGACCAAGTGGCCAGTCATAGCCGCGTTGATAGAGATGTCGGCGGTTTCTTGATCACGGATTTCACCGACCATGATAATGTTTGGATCTTGACGCAAAAGGGCGCGCAGACCACTAGCAAATGTAAACCCTACTTTTGGATTAATTTGGCTTTGGTTAACGCCATTTACGCGGTATTCAATAGGGTCCTCAACGGTCGAAATATTGACGCCTGGTTGATTTAAAATACCTAGTATTGAATAAAGTGTGGTAGTTTTGCCAGATCCAGTCGGACCAGTCACCAAGATCATGCCGTGGGGTTTTTTTATGGCTGATTCAAGCTTCTTTTTTGAACTATCCAAAAAGCCCAATTCATCTAAGGTTAGCGATTTTGCACCCTCATGTAATAGGCGCATTACGATTTTTTCTCCGTCATATACAGGTAAAATAGAGACACGAAAAGCCAATCTTTCTTCCTGAATTTGAATTTTGAAGCGGCCATCCTGAGGAATCATGTGTTCGTCTAGTTTTAGATTGGAAAGGATCTTTATTCTCGCAATAATGCCACTTTGTACGTTTTTTGGTAAAGTCATGACACCCTTGAGGATACCGTCAATTCGATACCTAACGGCCAACTCTTTTTCTTCCGGTTCAATATGAATATCCGAGGCACTTTCATAGACCGCATGTTCCAAAATACTGTTTACGATGTTGATAATAGGCAGTTCTTCAGCGGCCTTTTTTAAATCTCCCTGAGCCGTTACATCACCAGTATCCTGTCTAACAACCATAAATTCGTCCTTCAGTTCGGCATGGTAGCGACGGATAGCGTCTTTGAGATCGCTTGGGGTTGTAATATATATAACAGGTTCCAGGCCAGTTTTACGTCGCAAAAATTCAATAGTTTGGATATCAGTCGGGTCAGTCATGGCTAATTTTAGCTGATCTTTGTCTTTTTCGAAGGCCACTACTTGGTGGGTTCCAGCTACCGGTCCTGGAATAAGGTTCAGAATGTCCTTGTTAATCTCCTTACCCTTCAAATTTACCATCGGTACGTCCAAAATAAGAGCGGCTTTTTGATATAGCTCATTTTCATCTACCAGGGAATCTGCAACTAGCATTTCCTCGAGTGATTTATGCATTTTTTCTGCCTTCTCCTCTATCTGGGTAAGTGTACGGCCACTAATCTTTTTTTCTAATTTGTTTAGCACCGCTTTGAGTGTTTTTGTAGAAAGCATAAATTACAGATTTGAATCATTTTATTGTATAATTATATCACAAATTTCGGTAAACCTCCAATCCAACTGTTTATTTAAATATAATTATAACAAATTCCAAAGATTATTAAATTTAGCTTTTTCAATATCAGCCAATTCTTTACTTTCTGTGACTACTGCCACAAAATCATTGGCCAAGGAAAACATGGCAAATTTATTTTTCCAAATATACATTAGGCCGTGGAATTCGTATTTATTCGACATTAATTTAACAGTGCGCAATTGTTGTGGTCCCAAACGCTGGCGCTCTCTGGCTGTTGCGGAATCACGCAAAATTATACGTAGAGGTATTCGATTCTTTATTCTTTTCCTTAAAAATTCCGTATGATAATCTCCCAGCACATTCAGCAAATCTTCGGCCACGCTAAAGGCGCACAACTCATCTGCTTCTTTGAGTATTTCATCTAAAACTATTCTCATCTGTTCTCTTCCTTGATAAAATCGCACGGTTGGGCGATTGCGCGACTTGCCTGATAATGCTTCCAGTTCGGGTAACACATTTTTAATAATGGTCACTTTGTTTTGGGCCAAAGCAACAATATTGCTTGGTTCTTCGGCATTATAATATTTAATTTTCTTTTTTAGATAACCACTCACAAAACTCTTTTTAGCTAATTCATCGAGTATTTCATAGACGGTTGATCTGGGAAATCCTGATTTTTGGGCTATCTTTTGCACCGGACTTGGGCCAATTTGCAATAAGGCCAGATATATTTGGCTTTCTCTTTGGTTTAAACCGCAGCTTTCCAATGCTTTTTCTATTTTCATATGATTTGGGGTTTATTTTGTCGGTAAAAGCGACAACATATTTATAATAGTTATTGTATGATATATTAGCCATTTTGTCAATACAATGGATAAAAGCTGGTCGGTATTATTGACGGTTTAACCTTTATCAATGATAATGAGTTGTCTTTGTTAATATATAAATTTTAATCAAAACACATATGAAAAAATCATATATTGTCTGGGGGGTGATAATCATTTTGGCCATAATTTCATTTACTGCAGTAATAACAATCAAACAGCACAATGTAAAAGATAGTAATAAAACAGCGTTAACTACAATCAAAATAGGTTATCGGGCGCATGATCTATTCGCACCCCTTTTTATCGGTTTGGAAAAAGGGATTTTTATAAAATATGGTCTAGTGGTTGAGCCGATAAAATTTGAGTCCGCCAACCAAATTACCGACGCTCTAATTGCCGGCAGAATTGATGCAACTTTAGGTGGTATAAATACCTTTCTTTTATTAACGGTCGAAGATAAATCACCAGGATATTTCAAAATATTTTCGATTGCTCAGGAAGACAGTTCACACGCCAGCACCGCGTTGTTAATTTCTAACAGCTCAACACTAAAAATCACCGACTTAAATAATAAAAAGATTGCTTCCCAACCAGGTTCAGCCATGAAAGCATTATATGAGCGTCTAGTTAAAACAAATAATTTACAAAATACTACATTAATCCAAATGGATCAAAAATTGGAATTGCCGGCGTTGGAATCAGGACAGGTTGATGCAGCCATCGTGCTGGAACCATTAGTTACCGCCGGAACAGTCAAAAAAATAAGTCGCCCGCTAGAAGTGGGGTTGTGGAACAAATATTTTATGAAAGAAGACCCAATTTCAGCCAGTGTAGTATCGCAAAAATTTATAGATGATAATCCCAATGTCGTAGGCTCTTTGGTAAAAGCATCCGATGAATGTGTTGAGATAATTACCAATCAGCCAGATGAACTACGTAAAATATTACCGTCTTATACTGCTGTCGACCCAAATATCGCATCACAGGTACCCGTCGCTCCATTTTTTAGATACGACGAAATCAACAAAGTAAAATTACAAGAATTATCCAATTTACTTTTAGAATTAGGTGAAATTAAAAATCCTGTAAATGCAGAAGCGATGGTCCTGTCTGATAAATATGTTAAAGATAATTAATATAACCAAAAGTTTTGGGCAAACAAAAATTCTTGATGGGATTAATTTTGAAATTGCAGACAATGAGATCGTCGCGATTGTCGGACCAAACGGTTGTGGCAAAAGCACGTTGTTGAAAATTATTGCCGGCTTGGAAACAATGGATAATGGAGAAATTAAAACCAGCAAAGTGGGGGACGAAGAAATAAAAACTAGCCTCATTTTTCAAGATCACCGTGCTTCTTTACTTCCATGGAAAACCATTAGAGGTAATATTGAATTTGCGATAGCAAAAATGGACCATAAACTCAAAAAAGAAAAGGTTGATCAAATTTTATCTCAACTGAATCTTGCAAAACATCAAAATAAATTCCCATATCAATTATCTGGTGGTATGTCGCAATTAGTCGCTTTTGGTCGAGCAATTGCGCAAAATCCGGACATATTTCTTTTCGATGAGCCATTTTCCGCCATGGATTATCATGCCGGTTTAAAATTGCAGCAACAATTTATTGAGCTAATGGTTTTAATTAAGAAGCCCGCTTGCATAGTCACTCATTCATTTGACGAAGCTATTTTATTATCTGATAAAATAATAATACTTTCGGCACCACCAACCAAAGTATTACGAATATTAAAAAATAATTTGGCAAGACCAAGAAAAATAGAAATGTTAAGTAGTGTACAGGCTCAAGAAATAAAACAATTACTGTTTACTAATATTAGTAGTTTTTTACTATGAGTAATTTTGTTAAGCAATTACTAATAATTTTAACACTTAGTTGGTGTTGGTTTTTATTTTCCAGTGCCAATATTTTCCCTGCGCTACTTTTTCCATCGCCACAAGAAATTATAAAAAGTTTTTATATAATATTTGCAGAAGATAACATTTCGCATGATATCCTTTTAACAATTGTTAGAATGATAAGTGGGTTGGTAATGGGAATAGTTCTGGGTATTGTCAGCGGAGTGCTTATAGGATTTTCCTCATTAACCAAACAAATAACATTTTGGGTGGATTTTTTGCGTTCTATTCCAGGTGCGGCTCTGTTTCCCGCTTTTATGCTCTTGTTTGGTTTAGGGGAGTTAGCCAAAATTTTTTTAGTAATTTTTGCCACGGTTTTGATCGTGATTATTAATACCACTTATGGAATAAAAAACATGAACAAAACTCGTTTGATGGTAGCGCAAACATTAAAACTCAACAAGCTACAGACTTTTTTTCAAATAATTTTGCCGGAATCTTTGCCATATATTTCTGTGGGTATTAGACATGCGATTTCTTATTCTCTGATTATGGTAGTGGTTGCAGAAATGTTTATGGGGACAGAATATGGATTGGGGAAAAGAATAGTGGATTTTCATTTGACTTATGAAATCGGCAAGATGTACTCAGTGATAATTTTGACCGGTATGATTGGCTATTTGGCCAATCAATTGTATATTTATTTTGAATCCAAAAAAATTCATTGGATTGGAAAATAGACAGTTTTCAAAACGTTTAACAGCACATCCAAAACTCTAACTTTGCCTCTTTACTCCGTTATTGACTTTTTTTGGATTTATGGTATTATATTTTTGCCTATCTACAAAGTATCTAAAGAAATTTATCTACACTAAGCCTCAACGTGGCTTAAACTTTTAGTAATTATCTAGCAATTATGAAGAAATACGAGTTATTATTGGTTTTACCGGGAACTCTGGATGAAAAAGAAGCGGAAAACCGATCAAACGAAATTCTTTCTGCAGTGAAAGAATATAGTACCGAAGCAGATGTGGCTTCAATGGGAAAGATGCGTTTGGCCTATCCTATCAAACAAATTCGTTATGGATATTTCTATACCATTCTTTTCAGTGCTGAATCCAAAGAATTAAAAGCCATTCAAGTAAAATTAGGGTTGATGCGTGATTTATTGCGTGCCATTATCTCTGTTTACAATCCAAATTATACTTCAGCTTCCAAGTTATCTTTTATCAGCCCGATAACTGATACCAACTCAATACCTGAGGTGGCTGTCCAAGTTGAACGGGTAGAACGAAACGAAAAACCATTTGAAAAACCTGCAGACAAAAAAGTTTCCATCCAAGACATCGACAAAAAATTGGATGAGATTTTAGCAGGAGAAATAATTAGTGGCGTTTAATAATTAAACGAAAAATATATGGACTTAAATCGCGTTACTCTAATTGGTCGCTTGACTCGTGACCCTGAAGTGCGTAGTACTCCTGCCGGACGTTCTGTGGCAACAATCACTGTGGCTACCGGACGAACTTGGACTGATCAAGCTGGCCAGAAACAAAAGGAGTCCGAGTTCCATAATGTAGTAATGTGGGCAAAGTTGGCCGACATCGCCGGACAATATTTACGTAAGGGCGCTCGTCTTTATGTAGAGGGTCGTCTGAAAACTCGAGATTGGACAGGACAAGATGGAGTCAAAAGATATCGCACCGAGATTGTTGGTGACAACATGATAATGTTGGATGGTCCAGCACGTAGCGGTACTTCACCAAGTCCAGCAAGTTCCAACAGTGAAAGTTCCGAAGCTTCCGAAGGCCCACAACCAGTTATCGAAGAAGAAATTAAAGTTGAAGATATTCCTTTTTAAAAAATAAATTATGCCAGTGAATAGTAATAACAACAATCGAAAAACCGAAATCAAAAGTTGTTTCTACTGCGTCAATAATAAAGTCGCAATAGATTACAAAGATATCATGAACTTACGCCGATTTGTTTCTTCTTATATGAAGATAGCACCTCAGCGTCGTAGTGGTCTTTGTGCCAAACATC
Source organism: Candidatus Magasanikiibacteriota bacterium (assembly GCA_041665405.1). GTDB lineage: Bacteria > Patescibacteriota > Patescibacteriia > Magasanikbacterales > GWA2-37-8 > CAIOJG01. Next base: position 25,685 of record JBAYIZ010000009.1, on the reverse strand, counting down.
AGCGCCATGTGGCCAATGCCATAAAACGCGCCCGTCAGGCCAGTTTGATGGCGTTTATTCCAAAATAAAAAATTCATGCCGACCTAGTCGGCATGTTTTTATTATGTCGAATTTTAGTGATCTCAAAAACAATCCTCGTCTAAAAGAAATTTACGAGCGTCGTTTGCAGATTCTGCATTTGACTCGTGATTTTTTTTGGTCGCAAAATTTTGTGGAAGCGGAGACCCCGATTGCTTTGAGATTGCCAGGACAAGAACTTTATCTAAATCCGATGTCTGTGGATGTAAAAGATCCATATCAGATGCCTCACAAATTTTATCTGCGCACTTCGCCAGAATATGCCTTGAAAAAATTATTGGCTACAGGTATTCCAAAAGTATTTGAGATTGGAAAATGTTTTCGCAATGAAGAAAGTTTTGGTGGCACCCATAATCCGGAATTTACTATGATCGAATGGTATCGCGCTCCTGGATCATATTTGGATATAATGGATGACACCGAAAATTTATTTAAATATGTCGGTGAAAAATTAAAAGTAGGAAAATTAAAATATAATAATAAAGAAATTGAGTATTTGAATAGTTGGGATAGGTTGAGTGTGAAGGATTTGTGGCAAAAATATTTGCAAGTAAATTTGGACGATTATTTGAATATTGAAAATTTGAAAAAATTGGTTTCGGCACGAGGTTGGAAGGTGGAAGAAAAAGATGCTTATGAAGATTTGTTTTATAAAATATTTTTGAATGAGATTGAACCTTATTTGGGAATGGAAAAACCGATTTTTATTTATGATTATCCTGCGCAGATGTGTTCGTTGTCGCAGTTGTGTAAAGGAGACGAACGCTACTCCCAAAGATTTGAGCTATATATTGGTGGGTTAGAACTGGCCAATGCATTTGGTGAGTTGGTTGATTTTAAAGCTCAAAAAGTGAATTTGGAAAAGGATAAAGCTTTGCGTGATCAGCTTGGTAGAGAAACTTGGTCTATAGACGAAGATTTTTTAGCGGCTCTAGAATCTGGGATTCCTAGTGCTGGGGGTATTGCCTTAGGCATAGATCGTATGGTAGTATTGTTTACTGGAGCACGAGATATCAATGAGGTGATATTTCAAAGTGTTTCAGATCAAATAGAAAATTAATTATAAATTTATGGCATCAACATCTGAAGTCCGAAAAGGCGTAGTAATAAAACACCAAAATGATTTATACGTTGTGGTGGAATTTCAACATATCAACCCTGGAAAAGGGGCCGCTTTTGTACGCACTCGCATGAAAAATTTGGCTAGTGGCAAAGTGATCGAAATCACTTATAAAACTAGTGAATCTGTGGATATCGTCAGTGTTCAATTTCAAAACATGCAGTATCTGTATAAGAATGCCGAAAGATATGTGTTTATGGATATGAGCAGTTATGAACAAGTAGAAATGGATGGAGATTTGGTGGGCACGGATGGCAAGTTTCTGAAAGAAGGTCTAGGGGTAATCGTCGGTATGTATGAAGAAAAACCGGTAAATATTCAGTTGCCAAAGAAAATTCAATATACAGTTGTGGAAGCTCCACCAGCAGTACGAGGTGATAGCGCTTCAGGCAATGTGACTAAAGAAATCAAACTAGACAATGGTCTATTGGTAAATGCTCCAATATTTATCAAAGAAGGTGAAGAAATATTGGTCAATACAGAATCTGGTGAGTATAGTGCACGCGCTTAAAACAAAAAAATAGACCCACGATTGCAAGTCGTGGGTTTTTGTTTTTATATTTCTGCGTCGTTTTCATCATCCAATTCGTCGTCGCTGTCTTTTTCTTCTTTAGTTTCCCCCCAGCCACCCTCTTGGTTGCCGTCGCCATATTCGTCGAGATTTTCTTCGAATTCGCTGTCTCTTAAATCTTCAACGCTTTCAGCAGGTTCATTGTTTCCGTCTTCGATAATGGGTGAATTTGGCATATATGAAAATAATAATATAAATTATTTGATAAAATTATTTTAATATTTTTTGGAAATTTAGTCAATATCCGGGGTTGACTTTTTGTTGATAATTTTGTACTATATTGACGTACTAAACAAAACGATTGCGGGTGTACTACGGTACAACCGCTGCGTTCGCAGAAAATGCCAAAATGAATTTTGTCATTTTACTACTCTCTTGCGGGTGTACAAAGGTACTCCCGCTCATTCAGAAAAAATATCCAAGCAAGCTTGTCTACTTTTTCCTCATTTCGCGGGTGTACTACGGTACAACCCACTGCGTTCGTAGAAAATGCCAAAATAAATTTTGTCATTTTACTACTCTCTTGCGGGTGTCATATAACGGCTATTATTCCAGTTTTCCAAACTGGTAACACGGGTTCGACTCCCGTCACCCGCTCACCGTAAAACTTCGCTTAAACAGCGAAGTTTTTTGTATACTGGTAAGGAGAAATAGAACTGGGTTGATTAAATAGTAGTATTTTGATATAGTTTTAATGATTTTATAATTAGACAATATGACAAAAAACCATAAAGTAGAATGCAAAGATATCAATGGAAATAAGTTTAATGTCCCTGAAAATGAATTAACTTTTAGGCCGTCTGTTTATGGTGTTGTCCTAAAAGATAAAAAAATACTTTTGTCAAAACAATGGGGTGGGTATGATTTACCAGGTGGGGGAATTGGTGTAGGTGAAAAGATAGAAGATGCTCTTAAAAGGGAAGTGTTTGAAGAAACAGGCATTAAGGTAAAAGTTGAACGTTTAATTACCTGTAAAGATTCATTTTTTAGAATGCCAGCACCACGCAATAATTATGTCCATGCGATTTTAATATATTTTGAATGTAAGGTGGTTGGAGGAAAATTATCAAAGAAAAATTTGACTATGTTTGAGCAAGAGTTTGCTGATGCGCCAGAATGGGTGGATTTAAAAAATATAAATAAAATTAAATTTTGTAGCACAACGACTAATCCAAAAATTCTTGGGTTAACAGAAGAAGGTTTTAAACAGTAAGATAATAGCTAGATATCCGTTTTTCATTCTGTATTTTAGTTCTGATGTCATGTACCAAGGAGCTCACCGTAAAACTTCGCTTAAATGGCGGAGTTTTTTGTATGCTGGTAAGGAGAAAAATGACGAGAGTCGAACCGATTGAGAATATGTGTATATTTTGATATAGTACCTGTATATAATATTGATTCTATGCAGGAAATATTAATTCCATTGAGTAAAAAGAAAACCTCCATTATATTTTTAGGGACTTGTTGTTTTGTCTTCGTTTGTTTATGGTTGATAAACATCGCCGAAATTCAAACTAGATTTAGTCCTCTGTTAGTTAAAACAATTTCCTTCATTGGCATAATATTTTTTAGTATTTGTGGAATTTACATTTTTATCAAATTTTTTAATAAAAAATCAGGACTAGTAATTAATGAGGAAGGAATTTTTGATAATTCTAGTGCTATAGGCGTAGGGTTAGTTAAATGGCAAAATATTACTAATGTGAAAGTAATTGAAATATACAAACAAAAAATATTAATAATAGGAGTAAATAATGCTAATGAAATAATCGCCAGACAAACTGGTATGAAAAGAAGACTTATGGATTTGAATAACAAGTCTTATGGGTCGCCAGTGCAAATAACCTCAAATGCATTGGTGTGTAATTTTAAAGAATTATTTAATATTATAAAAGAACAGCTATCAGCACACAGACTTGAATAAAAATGTTCTAATGTCTAGTACCAAGGAGCTCAGATAAAAATAAATACAAAAACTCTGCTAATTATGGCAGAGTTTTTCGTTCTAGTATTCTTTACCCTTAAGGAGAAAATATTACGGGAGTAGAACTAATTTACTTTTGTTCACAAAATTTTATGAACACAAGTGAGTGCCGGAATTGTGTGTCCGGCGGCACGAAAGAGCAATTACTTGCGAACGGCGAGAAACTGACAGTATTCCTCCCACTTGTCACAGTTGAAGTTCCGCAGGTCGAGTACGCGATCCAAGGGGCCGTACGCGGATAGAGTGAGTACCCTTTGACCAATCATCGGAACTTCTTGACATGGATCGAGGCAGACAATCGGGAACTCCAATTCTACCTCGGGGAAGGTGGTTCCAAATCCCAGAAATTCCGCCGAGTTTGCCGGTCGCAGGTTGCCCTCATTGAGGTAGCACAGCAAGTCTTTGGTATTCATCCGCAGGTTGAAGTGGACGAGTACAGTAGTGACTTGAACCATGCCGTTTTCTTTGATCGGAAACTTATGTTTAATTATATTACCATTCACGATGGTATAACGACCAGAAGCGACCATTTCCTCCACCGTCTTTCCGTAGTCAACGGTCACGGTGTAGTCCTGAGATACGGTATAACCCGGGCAAATGTCGGGATTCAGGAGAAACCTTCCCAAGTTTTCCTGAGTGACTCGCCCCGCCCTTGCTTGATACAGAAGTTTGAGTACCTGCTTGAAGGTGATCTTGCTCATGCCGTTTACTCCCTTTTTTTTCGCCATAGGCTGTCAGAGGCCAGGTCATTCCTGGCTTGACAAGCAATTGTATAGGAGTATGATATATTTGTAAATCTGTCGTCGCCAAGCGACAACTATAATATATTGATTATGTTTAAAAAAATCTTAAAAGATGTTGGTTTATCAGAAACTGCCAGCCAAATATATTTGCGTTTGGCCGAAATTGGTTATGCTTCAGCTCGACAGTTATCTGAAAATTTAAACCTTCCTCGCCCAACCATTTATGATAATCTTAAGTTGTTAATTATTGATGGTTTGGTAATTGAAAAAGAGGAAGGTTCAAAAAAAATATTCGGAATAGACGACACCAAAAATTTGTTGCATTATGTTCGTTCAAAAATAGATGATTTAACCACTAATGAAAAAAGAATCAAGGAACTTCTACCCTCTTTGCCATTTAATTTAAGTTCACTTGATCCTAAAATAAAATTTTACCCGGGAATCGAGGGTATGAGACAAGTTCTGAAAGATATGTTGTGGTATAAAAATATTGAAACAACAACAATGTGGCCAATCAGCGAAATGGTAGATATTTTAGGTGATGACTATTTAGCAAATTTGAATAGAAGAAGAATACGACAAGGTATTTCAATAAGAGGTATCTGGCCAAATGATAAAAAAGTTGATTTCAAAAAATGCCCTTATTTGGGAGTAGGGAAAGCGCATCTTCGTGAATTACGATTAGCACCCAAAGAAATGAATTGGAATATGAGTTATTGGCAGTATGCTGACAAGGTGGCTTTTATTTCTTCTCGTGCTGAAGGTTTTGGATTTGTAATTCATAGTAAAGACTTTGTAGATTTGATAAAAACTCAATTTGAAGTTATTTGGAAGTTATCTAAACTAATTAAAGCTCAGCCTGAATATACGGATGGATTTTTGAAGACAGTTTGATTTTTCACCAGAATAGTTCTAATGTCGTTTACCAAGGAGCTCACCGTAAACCCTGCCTAAATGGCGGGGTTTTTGTATAGGTATAGTATAGGTACAATTTTGGTATACACTATACCTATTGACAAATTAGTCTAATATAAAAAACGAAACCTACCTTTTGACGGGTAGGAATCTCGGAGCTACTTCACATTGAAGTAACCATTTGTAAATTCACTATATCACGCGAATTCTGATATTGTCAACAAGAGCCACAAGTACGTTTTTTGACTTTTCATTGATTCTGGAATATAGTAAATCACATTACTATATAGTCTGCCCCTTCCTCTATATGTCCGAAATAATCTGCACATACAAATTAGACGATCGATTGCGCGCTCATCCAATGGACCGTGGTCATTTTTATGATGAACAAATCGCCGAGTTTAAGAAAAATGGTAAACCAACTCGTGCGGTCGGTATATTTAATGTTTTGCTTTTGACTGAGAGAGGCGAAGTTATTTTACAAAAACGTTCCCGCAACAAACGTCACAATCCCTATTTGATAGACAAAACTGTAGGTGGTCATATTCAATATGGAGACACCGTGTTTTATACAGCTATGGTGGAGTGTGTACAAGAATTAAAAATTCCAGCGGTAGTTCTGCGCGAAAACGAAGATTTTGGCAGAACATTGGAAATTTTGTCTCATTCGTTGGAAAGTGCGGCTGTTTTAGAGTTGGTAGATAATAACATTTATGAGATTGATAATTTTTTTGATGGTGAACGAATTTCCATTGCAAAAAATATGTGGTTGTTTCTTGGTGTTTATGGTGGCTCGGTAAAACCTATGGATAGAGAAGCGAGTGGAGTTCTATATTATGAATTTGATGTATTGAAAGATGAAATGAAAAAGATGCCCCAGTTATTTACTCCTGATTTGCATTTTATTATCAACAAATATGAAGATAAGATAAAGGGCATGTTTAATCATTTGAAGAGCAAATAATTTTTAGATAGTTTCAATGTTTATGTTTTATCCTATCAAATTATTTGCCGATTGGTTTGTTGCTTCTATATTAGGTCTTTCGAATAACACATTGCCAGGCGAAGCGGTCAATTTTTTTATCTATGATGTCGTAAAGATTTTTATCTTGTTGGCGGTTATTATATTTTTTGTTTCAATTTTGCGTTCGTATTTGCCAAGAGAAAAAGTGAGATTAATTTTATCTCAGAAACATAAATTTGTTGGGAATATATTGGCGGGTTTGTTGGGTATTATCACACCATTTTGTTCTTGTAGTGCGGTACCTTTATTTCTAGGTTTTGTGGAAGCGGGTGTACCGTTGGGTGTGACATTTTCATTTTTGATTGCATCGCCGATGATTAATGAGGTGGCATTGGTATTATTATTGGGAAGTTTTGGTTGGAAAATTGCTTTGGCGTATGTGGTGAGTGGATTATTTATCTCCACAATTTCCGGTTTAGTAATTGGTAAACTACCAGTTGAAAAATTATTAGCTGATTTTGTTTTACAAAATAAAAATAATTTAAGTGAAGATTTGATTGAAAAGAATTGGAGACAAAGAATTCAGTATGCACGTGCCTATACTTGGAGGATTATTAGCAAGGTGTGGCTGTATGTTTTAATTGGTGTTGGACTGGGGGCATGGATTCATGGATATGTGCCGGCTGATTTTCTTGCTCAATATGCGGGGGCGGATAAATGGTACGCGGTGCCACTGGCCACACTTATTGGTATCCCACTATATTCAAATGCCGCTGGAGTGATTCCTTTGGTAAGTGCTTTGACTGAGAAGGGTGTAGCGGTAGGGACAGTTTTGGCTTTCATGATGGCGGTCACAGCTTTGTCTTTGCCGGAGTTTATGATTTTGAAAAAAATCATGAAAGTAAAATTGATTATAATTTTTGCATCAGTAGTAGGGTTGGGGATTATTTTTACTGGGTATTTATTTAATTTTCTTATTAAATAGTAGCGTCAAATTTTGGTGAGCTCTGTTCAATACAACCTAAATCATAGGTTGTATTTTTTAAATGAAACATAACAAAATTTCATTTTTATGATATAATATCTTTGATTTATAATATATATTATGTATTTTCAAAAATATACAGCGCTTTCATCAGAGGATGTTTTTTTGGATTTAAAAACATCTGAAAAGGGGTTGTCCAAAAACGAAGCAGTGGCCAGATTAAAAGTTTATGGAGAAAATAAAGTAGTCGGCAAGGAATCTCATTGGTGGAATATATTTTTTCGGCAATTTAAGTCGCCTTTTATTTATTTGCTTTTTTTTGCGGCGGGGCTGGCTTTTTATCTCGGTGAAAGAATTGATGCCATAATGATTGTGATTTTTATTACGATCAATACTATTTTAGGTTTTTTTCAAGAATATCATTCGGAAAGATCATTACAACTATTAAAAAAATTCGTGATTGCTCGTGCGCGTGTGAAGCGAGACGGTAAAGATGAATTGATTGATGCTGTCGAACTTGTGCCGGGCGATATAGTGATGGTTGAGACAGGCGATGTGGTTCCTGCCGATATGCGAATAATTGAGGTAGAAGATTTAACGGTAGACGAATCAGTATTGACTGGTGAATCTGCTCCTGCAAATAAAAAAATCAGTCCATTAAAAAAGGAAGTTAGCGAAGTGCATCTGGCAGAAAATTTGGTATTTTCCGGCACATTGGTTGTTAGTGGTAAGGCAATGGGAATAGTAATTGGAACTAATAAAAAGTCAGTAATGGGAGAAGTGTCCAAGTTGACTATTGAAACAGTGCGTGAAAGTGCTTTTGAAAAAGGGATAGCAAAATTCAGTTCATTTATTTTAAAAATGATCGTGGTGATATTGGTATTATTGTTTGCCGCAAATGTTTTGATTAAAGGTGATAGTACAAATATTCCTGAATTAATTTTATTTTCAATTGCTTTGGCAGTGAGTGTTATTCCTGAAGCTCTACCTTTGGTGACTACGCTTTCACTATCTCGTGGCGCATTGCGTCTAGCGAGAGACAAGGTAGTTGTAAAGCGTCTTTCGGCAGTTGAAGATTTGGGTAGTATTGAGGTTTTGTGTTCGGATAAAACTGGCACCATTACAGAGAATAAAATGAAAGTGGCTGAAGTAAAATCGCAAGACAGAGAACAGTGTTTGTTTTATGGGGCACTGGCTTCGTCATTTTTAGGAGAGAAAAAAGCTGAACCCAATAATGCTTTTGATTTGGCGATGTGGAATGAGCTAACGGAAAGTGACAAGAAAAAAGTTAAAGCGGAAGTTCGTGTTAAAGAAATTCCCTTTGATCCAAGTCGAAGAAGAAATGATGTTTTGATTAAACGAGATAATGTGTGCGAATTGATAGTGCGTGGTGCTTTAGAAGATATTTTACCTTTGTGCATTGGAATGGATATTACAACAAAAAATGAATACAAAAAGTGGGCTCAAGATGCTGGGAAAAATGGACAAAGAATTTTGGCTATAGCCGTTAAAAGTGCAAAAGAAAGTTGTGATATTGGAAAAGAAGAAAAGGGATTAAAATTACTTGGAACCATTTCTTTTGTGGATCCAATAAAGTCAACAACAAAAGCGGCTATTAGTGAAGCAGGAAAATTGGGAGTTAAGGTAAAAATTTTAACTGGTGATGCTAAAGAAGTGGCTGGGTCAGTGGCTTATCAAGTAGGTTTGGCAAAAAGTCCAGAAGATGTGATTACAGGAGAAGAGTTGGAAAAAATGTCTGATGAATTTCGTATTGAAGCTGTGGAAAAATATAATGTATTTGCGCGTGTTTCGCCACAACAAAAATATTTGATAATTCAGTTGTTACAGAGAAAATATGAAGTGGGATTTTTGGGTGAGGGTATCAACGATGCACCAGCTTTGAAATTGGCCAATGTAGCTATGGTGGTTGAGGGTGCTTCTGACATTGCCCGTGAAGCGGCAGACATCGTGCTTTTGAGTAGTAGTCTTGCAGTTATCGTAGATGGTATAAAAAATGGTCGGGAAATTTTTGCTAACACGATCAAATATTTGAAGATTACATTAATTTCAAATTTTGGAAATTTTTATGCTATTGCTGTTGTTTCATTAATTATCACATATTTACCAATGCTACCAGTCCAAATTTTGTTATTGAATTTGCTGTCAGATTTTCCTATGATTGCTATAGCAATGGATACTGTAGACACCACGGAATTACGTCGACCGCACTGTTACAATGTACGCGAAGTGGTATTGCTGGCAATCTTTTTAGGGATAGTGAGCACTGTGTTTGATTTTATTTTCTTTGCTTTGTTTCACCGTCAAGGGCCGCAAATCTTACAGACAAATTGGTTTATCGGTTCGGTGCTGACAGAACTAGCGCTAATATATTCAGTAAGAACTCATTTTTTCTTTTTAAGGACAAAGGCTCCATCTATTATCCTCGCCTTGCTTTCTGTGATAGCTGTTGCAGTTGCGATTATTATTCCTTTTACCAACGTTGGTTTGTCGTGGTTCCGTTTTGTAGCGCCATCTCTTCGTGATATCTATATTATAATTGGGGTGGTGGTATCGTATTTTGTTGTTACAGAACTCGTAAAATTATTATATTACAAAATTACCACTTCACGCGATAATCCAATACAGTTAAAGATCTAACAATATTTATTTAAATAAGATTAATAATTTTAAAAAACTTCCTTATGCAAGGAAGTTTTTTGTTCTTGTAAATAATAATTTATTGTGTTAGTTTAAATCTTGCCAACGTAAGACTCTGCGCAGACCTAGACTGAGCCGCAAATGGGCGGTTTGTTGGGGTGTGTGCAAAGACGTTCATGGGAGAATGAGATGACGGAGAGGTTGTCCGAAAAGTTCAAGTTGGCCGAGGCCATGCGGGCACTCGGTTTCCTGCTCGAAGGCTTCGTTCCTGATCTGGGCATCGTGCTTGGGTCGGGGATGGGTCACATCACCGACCTGCTGGAAGGAGGCCAGTCTTGTCGGTTCGAAGACATCCCGAATTGTCCTACCCCGACGGTGGAAGGTCACGCCGGCACGTTCCACTGGGGATGGATGGCAGGCCTTCCGGTCGTGATCGCGAGCGGACGCGTGCACCTCAACGAGGGGTACGGCGTTCAGGAAGTCGCGTTCATGACCAGGTTGATGATCATGCTCGGAGCGGAAGTCGTCATTCAGACTCACGCTGTCGGGTCGTTGACCCTCAACCTGGTTCCAGGCGACGTCGTCCTAGTCCGCTCTCAGAATGGACTCTACTGTCCTGATCCGACGAGCGGGCGTGACGCACTCGAGCTCAGCACATCTTCGTTCACGACGATGGAATCAGTGCATGACACCGGTCTCATCGAGATGGCGATGCAAGTCGGTCTTCGCACTGGCGTTTCGGTCCATCGCGGTGTGAGCGTGTTCAAGATGGGTCGCACCTTCCAGACGGCTGCGGAGACGCACGCTCTGGCGATGGTCGCCCAGATCGTCAGCATGTCCGTGTGTGCTGAGACGATGGCAACTGCACATCTCGGCAAGCGAGTGCTGGACATCGCTCTGGTGACCGATCTTTGCCTCGGACTCGGTTCGACGGAGCCGGTCGACCACAAGGAAGTCCTGCGCGTGGTCGAGAGTATGAGCGGGCCGTTCGGCCGCTTGATCTTCTCGATCGTGGCGGGGATCGGTGCACGCAAGAAGCTGGCCAGCTAGACCAAGCAGTGGAGGTTTTCTCCCACCTTGGTCTTTCCCCAAGACCACCCTCCCTGCAATAATTTCTTAATTAATTTGAGAAATTATTAAAGGAGATTTTGAGGGTGGTTTTGTTTTATATATTATTTTTGGCAATTTTTACAAAGACCGAAGAATTCTAGAAAATGTTGAAGCACTTTAAATTTATTTTTTTTCAAAACTAATTTTTCTTGGTGGTGTAAATCTTCTGGCAAGGTAACGTCTTCTACTTTTTTACATTTTAAACAAACTAGATGGTGATGGTGAGTTTTTTCATCTTCCAGTTCATACCGAGTATTACGGTCATTGAAATATACTTCAGTCACTAGATGGTTTTCTTTTAGTGATTCGAGTTGTCTGTAAACCGTAGTTTTGTTGGCCGAAATTTTTTTCTTTAACAACGCTGTTAGAATTTCTTGAGTAGTAAGAGGTTTTTTTGTTTTTGATAATATTTCCAAAAGGGCGGTGCGAATCGGGGTAACTCTTTCTTTTGGTATTATTTTTTTATTATTTGGCATAACTGTTTTTTATTTTTCCTTTGGCAAATAAGACTGCTCCAAAAATAAATAACATTATCAAGACTATGGTCCCGCCAGAAGAAATGTTTAAATAGAATGAAGTAATGATGCCAGTGATAATTGAAAATACAGAAATAATTTCTGCCCAAAACAATGTCATTTTGAAACTCAGTTTTAATTGCAGGGCGGTAATGGTTGGCAATACTAATAATGCAGAAATTAAAAGTATACCGATAATCGGAATGGAAATAGCAATCATTATCGCGGCCAATAAAACAAACAATGTATTAAAAACTTTTACCGGTAATCCACTAACGGTTGCGGCTTCTTCGTCAAAGGCGATATAGACAAGTTCTTTGTAAAATAGAAAAATGGCTAGAGCTACCAGTGTGCCAAGTCCGAGAATAATATAAACATCAGTTTGTTTTACTGTCACAATACTACCAAACAGATAACTAAATAAATCAACACTAAAACCGTGTGCCAAACCAATAATAACGATTGCCAAAGCCAAACTACCTGACAAAAATATGGATAGGGCAGTTTCGCCATATATTTTTTTACTTGTACGCAAACGCTCAATAGCGACTGAAGATAATGCTGCCGCACCCAGTGCAGTCCAAAGGGGATTTATTTTTAAAAGCAAACCAACTGCCACGCCAGCTAAAGAAACGTGCGAAAGTGTATCGGCAATAAGTGAATAACGGCGTAATACCAAAAATATTCCGATGAGAGGGGCGATCAAGCCAATCAAAATTCCTGCTTCTAATCCGCGTACAATAAATCCGTATTGAAAAATTTCTATCATATATTTTTAGTGGTGATGTGATACTGAACAAGCGTGTTTTCCGTAAAAATTTTCGACGTAATCACTTTTCATAAATTTCTTTGGATCACCATGATAAACCAAAGTCTGGTTCAGACAAGCTATTTCGGTAACCTCGTTAGATACCACGTCCACATCGTGAGAAACCAAAATTAACGTAATGTTTAGTTTTTTGTTTAGGTGGGTAAGCAAAGAATAAAATTCATCTTGAGTTTTGATATCAACTCCAACAGTTGGTTCATCCAAAAATATAACTTCTGGTTCTCCAGCCAGAGCACGAGCAATAAATACACGCTGTTGTTGTCCACTAGATAGATTTCCAATTAGTCTGTCCGCATACTGGGTCATCTCAACATTAGACAAAGCGTCGTCTATAAAAGATTGGTCATTTTTATTTAGCCATTTTAATAATCCTTTTTTTCCAAAACGTCCCATCGCAACAACTTCTCGCACAGTCGCTGGAAAGAGTGGATCAAAATTTATGGCCTTTTGTGGCACATATCCTAATTTTGACCAGTCATTGAAATCGCGAAGTGTTTGCCCGAATAATTTTACTTGTCCTGATCGTGGTTTGATAAGTCCAAGCATTATTTTTAAAAGAGTAGTTTTTCCACTACCATTTGGGCCGATAAGACTGATGTAATCGCCCTGATGAATGTCTAAAGTAATATTTTTTAATACCTCAACATTGCCGTACGAAAACGACACATCTTTTATTTCAATAATATTTTTTTGGTGGTTTACAGACATTGTAAAGCAGTTTTAAGATTATTTAAGTTGTTTGTCATTTCTGTAAAATAAGTTTTTCCATTTTTGATTTCTTCATCAGTAAGTCCTTCGAGCGGATTTAATACTAATGTTTTTGCCCCAATTTCCTGAGCAATGGTATCGGCCAATTTTGGGCTCACCAAACTTTCAAAGAATATATATTGTACCTGATTCTTTTGTGCAAAATTCGCGACCTCAGCCAATTTCTTTGGCGACGGTTCTTCGTCTGGTGACAAACCAGCGACAGCCGTCTCTGTAAGTCCGTATTCTCGTGCCAAGTATGCAAAAGCTGAGTGTGCCGTAATTATATCTTTTTTCTGGCAATTGCTCAAACCGGTTTTATATTGATTATTTAAAATTTCTAATTTATCTAAAAGTATTTTAGAGTTGTTAATATAAAAATCGGCGTTTGATGGATCGGTGGCAACAATTTTGTTTGTAATTATTTCTACTTCTTTTTTTACCAATACTGGGTTTAGCCAAAAATGTGGGTCACGAGTTTGGACATTATCGCCAATCAAATCCTCTGGAGCTAAATTTTCTTCAATATTTACAATAGAAAAATTTGGTTTGTCGATTATGTTTTGAACATTGTCTGCCCACGCTTCAAATCTTCCACCATTAATTATCAACAACTGACTATTTTCAATCCTCATCATATCTTTCGTGGTCGGTTCGTAATCGTGAGGTTCAGCACCGGCGGGGGTAATATTGAAGACATCCGCTTTGTTCTGAACAATTTGAGAGGTAAAAAAATACAACGGATAAAATGATGTAGTAATTTGCAACCGCGGATTTAGCTCGTTTATAGGTAATTGACCTGTGTCAGTTTTTATAAAAAGATAGGTTAAAATGCTAATTATTAATATGACACAAAAGGCAATGGTGAATTTGTAATTGCTAGTCTTTGACATAATCTAGTATGATACTTAATGCAACTCAGTTGCTTTACTAAAGATTAACATTTATTATGTAGTTAGTCAATAGTGAAGACGTATTCGATTAATTATGTCAAAAGCTAGTAGGCATTGACAAAATGTCTAAAAATTTATATAATTATTATCGTTATGCGGTAGTAGTTCAGTTGGTAGAACGTCTCCTTGCCAAGGAGAAGGTCGCCGGTTCGAATCCGGTCTGCCGCTCAAAATAAGGCTTCTAGCCTTATTTTTTTGTTGCTTTTTAATCAATTTTTGATATAATAAGACAACTATTAGGATTTTTTTTGACTTGATTAAGAACAATCCGAAGTGACAATCGGGGTGTGGCGCAGTTGGTTGGCGCACTGGAATTAACAACGGCAATGACAGGCGGAAGGGGTGGCAGAATGCCAACCCCCTTTAAATGGTTCGTAATAGATCGCCGCTCGAGCTGAAGTTGTTCGCAGAGGTCGTCGGTTCGAATCCGATCACCCCGATCTTTTTAAGCCGACCACATTATCTTTGTGGTCGGCTTACTCATTTAAATATGGCTAAAAATTGACATTTTCAATAAAATAGGTTAAACTGGTTTTATTACATCGCGGGGTAGAGCAACCAGGCAGCTCGTCGGGCCCATAACCCGAAGGTTCTCGGTTCAAATCCGAGCCCCGCAACAAACAAAAAATCCCTTAATTAAGGGATTTTTTTATTTTTACTATTTTTATTCGTGATTGTTGTCTAGATCCTTTTTATAATACTGTTCGTACATTTCCCAAAAAGAAAGGAGCAGAGAAGCGACCACCGGTCCAATAATAAAGCCAGATAATCCAAATGTTACTATACCTCCTAAAGTAGAGAATAAGACAAGTAAAGGATGAAGCTCGGAGTCTTTTCCAACCAATATCGGTCGTAAAAGGTTGTCGATTATGCCAATCACTAATGTCCCAAACAATATCATCCCAACACCGACTGCAATTTTGCCTGTCAATAACATTATAAGCGCTACCGGTAACCATACAAAATAGCAACCTAATCCAGGAATAGTGGCAAGTAATACCATTAGTAAACCCCAGATTAGAGCGCCCTGAACTCCGGCGATAGCAAACATCGCCCACCCCAATGAACCCTGTATTAGACCGACAATCAAACTTCCTTTTATAGTAGCACGAACAGTAGATGTGAATTTATTATAAAGAATTTTTTCGTAAATATCTCCCAGTGGGCATAGATGCATCAAGCCCTTCAAGAATTTTTCGCCATCACGTATAAAGAAAAATAGTGCATAAAACATGATAAAAAACATTACGGCAAACACCAATGAGTTTTGTGTAATTGTTTTGGCGCTATCTAACAAGAATGATGTGACGGATTGGTATAGCTCTACTACCTTCTGAGTAATGAATGATTGATCAACATTAAATTGTGTAGTATAAGGATTTTGTTTTATCCACTGTAATGTCTGTTGAATAGTGGTATTTATTTCACCACTGTTGTTTGCGGCTGTGTCATACAGGTTTACCGCTTCTTTCAAAACTAGTGTGCCCACCCCAATTGTTGGAAGGACAATAATGATAAAAACCAAAATCAGTATCAAGGTTGAACTGAGGTTTGGTACTTTAATAAATTTATTTATCCTTTTGTATATTGGATAAAATATACTTGCCAAAATGGCCGCCCAAAAAAGCGGATAAAAAAATGGTTTCATAATAATTACAAAACCCACCGTCACCAGCGCCAGCAAGATGAAAAATATATAATGTCTCAGTTTGTTAAAATCCATATATGTTTGTTTATGTTTATTAATTGTATTTTATCAAAAATTACGGTTTTGTTCAATTCTTTGGCCGAATGATCTCCCTGATGGTTTCTTTTGACACTACCCTGAATAACAATATGAAAGCGGAATATACCACACCACCAAGAATAATAGAGAACATTACATGAGGTAATTTTACGTATTTAATAAACAAATACATGATGAATCCGGCTAGTAAAATTTTTATTAACGCTTTTAAGTGGGGTAAAAAGTTTGTATTATAATAGACCAAAAACATTAGCATCAGACCGGCATAAACCTCCGAAAAGATAGTTACCCCAGCCGCTCCGTAAATTCCAAAGCGGGGAATAAATATGAAATATCCCGCGACACTAAGGATGGCGTCGGATAGGTATATCCAAATAGCCTGTTTTTGTTTGTTGATTGCTAAGGCGGTATAACCAAATACAATTCCCAAACAAATTCCGAATATGGTCCAACTTAACAATGTTAAAATTCTACCTGAACCGACAAATTCATCGCCGCCTACAAATTGCATAATAGGTTCAGATAAGGTAGCGGCGCCAATCATCAATGGAATCAATAGTAGTGACATCAAATCAAAAGCCATCTGTAAATGTTTTTTAAACTCCGTGTGCTGTGCGCGTGAATAAAAATACGCGAGCAGTGGGGCAATAATTCCCATAGTCAAAGCGGCAGTTTGTACTATCACATCCAGCACACGATAGGCGGCACCATAAAAACCTACCATTGTCTGTGTACTAAAAAGAGGTAGAATCACGCGGTCACCTTGCAAATAAAATGAATTAAAAATGATACACAGAGCAGTCGGATATATTTTTTGAAAAATAGATTGAAAAATTTCTTTATCAAAAGCAAACTGTATTTTTGGCATTTTATAAAACAGATATAAGGCATTGATGATAGACGCGCTGGTCAAAATAAACATGAACGGTAAAAAGGCGGCGTTATATTTTATTAATAAAATTACCCCAATCAATAAAACAGCTCGGCCAATCAATTCACCAGCTGTAATAATCTGTGTTTTTAATTCTTTTTGGAAGTAACCGGAAAAGACCTGGCTAATACTGATGGCAAAGAAAGAAAGCGATGTTATGGCCACTGCTATTTTTACTTCTGTTGGATATGGGAATAACAAAAACAATAAAGGGGCGAGTCCTTGAAAAATAATAGCACTAATAAAACGAAGAGTGAATAAATTGTTTAATAATTTTTCTTTATCAAATTTTGGTTCAGCGAGCATGTTGGCGGTAGTGATCATAAAACCAAAATCACTAAAAATACCAACAAACTGGAGGAATCCAATCGCGGTAGTATACCAACCAAATTTTTCTGCACCCAAACTACGGATAATAAGAAAAATCGTCAGTAATCCCAATACGGTACTGATGATTTTGCCAGCCAATTGAACTATGGTATTGTGAGCGATTTGTCTCTTGAGGGTCATAAAATTCATATTTAGTATAACACGCGTTGCCCCTGTTTACAATTGATGATATAATGAATTTCTATGAAAAAATATATTTTATTTGTATTTGTAAGCCTGCTGATTGTTTTTCCTGTTAAGGCGGAAGAAATCTTGGTTACTAGTAGCTCATCAGATAATATAAGTATAGTATCTAGCACTGTCAACACAACTATTTCTGTTGAGGAAATAGTTTTTGAGGTCAAAACAGACCGCGAACTTGTTGAGGAACCGACAATCCGAGTGGGTTTATTAAAAACATTTGACGTCATTAAGTTCAAATCAGAAATTGATTATGAAATATATGGTGGTGATGAATTCATAGTATTATTACCAGCTGGTGAAATCGCAAAAATTAGTTACAAAAAAGGTTTGTATTATTTGACAAGTGAAAGTTTGGCTCTTGAAAGTAAAATTTATTGGCGTTTAAAGCCGACTGACCCAGAGGGGGTGTTCGAAATTCCTGGATGCAAGCGGACAATTTCAGGGAGAAAATCGGTTTTTTGTTCGTATCGGGGAATTTTCGAATATCGTTATGCTCCAAAAAGCAAAATGCCATATTTGATCAACGAGCTTCCATTGGAGCAATATATAAAAGGTATTACTGAAACTGATAATAATTCTGCCGAAGGATATGTCAAGGCAGTATTGGTAGCGGCGCGTAGTTATGCTTATAAAAATATTAGTTTTGATCCTCCAACTGAAAAAAGAATGTTTGATGTGTATGCCACTACTCAAGATCAATTGTATTTGGGGTATATTTCTGAAACATCAATGCCGCGGGTAGCTCAGTTTGCTCAGGAAACGGTTGGTGAAATGGTGACTTACAAAAACAATGTAGTAACTACCCCATATTTTAGTCGTAGTAATGGAAAAACAAAGACTTGGAAAAACGCCAAAAGAATTGCCGATAGACCGTGGATGGTAAGTGTGGAATGTAAATATGATAAAAAGATGAAGCAGTGGGGACATGGATATGGTATGAGCACTCGCGACGCTCTGATGCGGGCGACAAAAGACAAGTGGGGTTATATACAACTACTAGGACATTATTATAGTGGTACTGAAGTAGAAAAGATATATTAAAATTATAGATAAAAAAGACAGGCAATAGTTTCTTTTGAGCGGGTTATGAGCCCGAGGCGATTCCCTGAGTCTCTCGCGAGACGAGGAAAGCGAAAAAGATACTATTGCCTGTCTTTTTTATTTGTAAAACAGATTTACTTTCCAGCATGAAACTTTTTATCTTCTGATGCTAACTCAACAATAACCTCGCGTAATTTGTCTGGACGATGAACATTGCGTATAATAAATTTTGGAATAGGCCCAGCAGTCTGAAGCAAAATATCTCCATAATTAAATATCGTTGGAAAGAATCCGTGCACTTCAGAAGAAACATCTTGTATTTGGTAAAGATCTACTTCAGCTACCGTACGTTCAAAAAGCGAAATTTGTCGAATATCCACCAGACGATCGTTTGTAATAATCCATGAATCCAAATAAAATTCTACAAAAAATGCATAAAAAAACAAAAGCGCAGACAAATAATATGCGCTGGCGACTATTATCATAATAGGATAGGTAATCGGGTTCTGCATAGTGCTAGCAAAGGCAGAAGAAAACAATATGTACACTGCAACAGGAATAAATAATATAGCTAGAAATATAACAACATACGGAAAAAAAGTAATTCCATGGCGCCTTAGTATATAAACAACTTTTTCGTAATTTTTAATTTTTAACAAAGCGTCAATGCTCATATTTTAAAAACTTGAAGGATTTAAAGTGTTGGTTATCCAATTATTATTCCAAAGAGTTAATGGTTGTTGCCAATCGATATTACTAAAATAGGCAAAAGTAAAAAATAATGTTGTTGCCGCTAATGCGAAAATAATAATGGTGATCGAAAAACTTACAAAAGTTAATGCACCGTTGTGAAATAAGTGGGAAAGATGGACATATAGAAAAACGCCGACTACTGCTAGATATGCCAGGTAAATAAATAATATAATGTAGAGCGGGATAGTAATCATAAATTATAATAATGTTTGATTTTTATTTTGATCAAAACCTAAATGAGCATAAGCGGCAGGAGTGGCTTTGCGACCGCGAGGGGTGCGTTCAAGAAAACCAATTTGTAATAAAAACGGTTCATAAATATCTTCAATGGTGTCCATTTCTTCAGAAATTGCGGCGGCGATTGTATTGAGGCCTACTGGACCGCCATTGAATTTTTCAATCATAGTGGTAAGAAGAAGGCGATCGATTTCATCAAGTCCAAATTCGTCTATTGCTAGCATGTTCATCGTATCACTCACTATTTTTTTTCCAATAAATTCTTGATTTTGTACTTGAGCAAAATCGCGTGCTCGTTTTAATAATCTAT
The DNA here is from genome assembly GCA_041665405.1 of Candidatus Magasanikiibacteriota bacterium. Taxonomy (GTDB): domain Bacteria; phylum Patescibacteriota; class Patescibacteriia; order Magasanikbacterales; family GWA2-37-8; genus CAIOJG01. Next base: position 5,921 of record JBAYIZ010000009.1, on the reverse strand, counting down.
TGGCAATGCGAGGGGTACGACGAGCACGCTGAGCAATCAAAGCCGATCCCTCTGGTTCTAATTTTGTTTTCAATAAAATAGCATTGCGATTCACAATGGTTTCTATGTCGCTATGTTCGTAAAAATTCAAATGAAAAACATGACCAAAGCGATCGCGTAATGGTCCTGGCAATAAACTCATTTTGGTAGTTGCTCCAATCAAAGTAAATTTTTCCAAAGGCATGCGAATGGTACGTGCCGCTGGACCTTGGCCAATAATAATATCCAGTGCATAATCTTCAAGTGCCGGGTAGAGTACCTCGGCGATAGTTTTATTGATGCGATGAATTTCGTCAATAAATAAAATATCGCCACGTTGTAAGTTGGAAAGAATGGCGGCGAGATCACCAACTTTTTCTAATACTGGTCCAGATGTTACTTTTATATTTCCGCCCATTTCACGAGCAATGATATGGGCGAGAGTAGTTTTTCCTAAACCTGGATTTCCATATAATAAAATATGTTCCAAAACATCTTCGCGCGCTTTCGCCGCAGTAATAGAAACATCAAGATTTTTTTTAATTTGAATTTGGCCGACAAAATCAGTCAAATGTTCCGGTCGCAAGGTGACCTCAATCATATTTTCATCTGCAGTACTTTCTGAGGTGACCAGTCTATTTTCTGTTTGATTTTCTTCTGTCATAATGCTATTATTATACTTAATACCTAACATAAAGTCCAATATGTCTGAGTTTGAATCACAAAATAAAGAATGGCGAAAGCACAACACGGCGGAAGGGCGTGAGGTACAAGTGGAAAATAAAGAAAAGCAACCTGATGAACAAGAAAAAAAGGCGGCGGCTATGGAGCGAGCCGAAGTTGTGAGTAAAGAAGTCCAAAACACCCAAAAACAGATGCAAAACATCATGGCCAACATGCAACAGGTGGTAAAATCTGTGCAGGCTATTCGGGCTCAACTACAATTGTCTGATGGTGGCTCGATTCCTTCGGTTCAAAGAGACGAAAAAAATATTGAGGCCTTGAAAAAGAAGCTAGCAAACCTACGTGGTGAGTTGGGTGATCTAAAAGTGGCTTTGATTATTGAGCTAAAAAAAGAGATTGCTGATAAAAACAAAAATTTGACCGACCAAGAAATAGAAGTCAAGGCGCAAAAGCAGTCTGATAGATTATTTTCTGAGTTGGGATTGATTTAAAATAATTTTATCGGTGCACTGCCAGTTAATGGTTTGTGGATAACTCGCGAATACGCGAGTTTTTTGTTTAGATCTAGCCTATTTGGCAGGCATTTTTTGTTGTGGTATAATATGTTGGCTAAAGAGGACAATACTATATCTTGTGTTAAAAAATAAAAATAAACACAATCAGTAGTAATCGATAACAAAAATAGGAAAAATAAAACATAATCACTTTTTTATGCAGACTACTACTGCAACTAAGACCTTTAAACTGGATAAAGAATTCCAATACCCTGAAAATGCCATGCATTTTTCCCGACATTATACTCGAGAAGGTGTCAGCCCGTTTGATATGTTTGATTATGATTTGCGTCCTTCAGTGATTCGTGAACCAAGCGGTAAACTGATTTTTGAGATGAATGATGTAGAAGTCCCAAAACAGTGGTCTCAAGTGGCTACTGATATTTTGGCACAAAAATACTTCCGTAAGGCGGGTGTCCCACAATATGATGAAAATGGTCTACCTAAATTGAACGTCGATGGAACCCCAATCTTGGGTCCAGAAAAAAGTGTGAAGCAGGTGGCTCATCGTTTGGCTGGTACCTGGAGATATTGGGGAGAAAAATATGGTTATTTCGCCAGTGCTGTAGACGCTCAGATTTTTTATGAAGAGCTGGTGTATATGGTTATCAACCAAATGGTAGCTCCAAATTCACCACAATGGTTTAATACTGGTTTGTATTGGGCGTACGGGATCAATGGCCCCGCTCAAGGTCATCATTATGTTGACCCTGATACTGGTGTGTTGACTCGAGCCACTGATTCTTATTCTCACCCTCAACCACATGCCTGCTTTATCCAATCTGTTAAAGACGATTTAGTAAATGAGGGCGGTATCATGGATTTGTGGGTGCGTGAAGCACGTTTGTTTAAATATGGTAGTGGTACCGGTACAAATTTTTCTAGTTTACGCGGATTTGGTGAACAACTTTCTGGTGGTGGGCAATCTTCTGGTTTGATGAGTTGGTTGCGCATTGGAGACAGGGCAGCTGGAGCCATAAAATCTGGTGGTACTACTCGGCGTGCCGCTAAAATGTGTGTTTTGAATATTGATCATCCTGATATCGAGGAATTTGTAAATTGGAAAGTAAAAGAAGAAGACAAAGTCGCCGCACTTATCGCCGCCGGTTATGAAGGTGGTTATGAAGGTGAAGCATATTTGACAATTTCCGGCCAGAATTCCAACAACACTGTTCGTATCACTCACGATTTCATGGAAGCGATGGTAAAAGATAATGGTTGGGATTTGCGCTGGCGTACTGATGGTCGTTCATGTAACAAAATGAAAGCCCGTGATCTTTGGGATAAAATTGCTTATGCCGCTTGGCGTTGTGCTGATCCTGGTTTACAATTTGATACTACTATCAATGATTGGCATACTTGTATAAATTCCGGCCGCATCAATGCTTCCAATCCATGTAGTGAATATATGTTTTTGGATGACACCGCCTGCAATTTGGCCTCGATAAATTTGGCACATTATTATGATCCAGAAAATTCCACTTTTGATGTCGACGGTTTCAAATATACTACCCGTGCTTGGACGGTAGTTTTGGAAATAAGTATTTTGATGGCTCAATTTCCAAGTGCTGAAATTGCTCAAAATAGTTATGATTTTCGAACACTAGGTTTGGGTTATGCCAATATCGGAAGTCTGTTGATGACTGCCGGTGTGGCCTATGATTCACCAGAAGCTCTAGCTTTTGCAGGTACAGTGACTGCGTTGATGACTGCCGAATCTTATTCTACCTCGGCTGAGATGGCTAGTTATCTCGGTACATTTAATAAATATAATGAAAACAGTGAAAACATGTTGCGTGTTATGCGCAACCATCGCCGTGCCGTATTCAATGTTCACGAAGATGAATATGAGGGCTTGGCAGTGAGGCCAGTTGGTATCGACCCACAATTTGCCCCTGCTTATTTGTTGGTCGCTGCACGTGAAAGTTGGAATCACACATTAGAGATGGGTGAAAAATATGGTTTTAGAAATGCTCAGACTACACTGTTGGCACCTACTGGTACGATCGGGTTGCTGATGGATTGTGCCACTACTGGTGTTGAACCAGATTTCGCTTTGGTGAAATTTAAAAAGTTGGCTGGCGGTGGATATTTCAAAATTGTAAATGAAGCTGTACCGGTTGCATTGAAAACATTGGGCTATAAAGATAATGAAGTTATCGACATCGTAGATTATTTAAAAGGACGTGCGACTCTGAAAGGATCACCATTTATTAATCATGAAAGTTTGATCGCCAAGGGGCTAACCCAAGAAGAATTGGATAAAATTGAAAAATCTTTGGCTGGTGCATTCGAGTTGCGATTTGCTATCAATGCCTGGACATTGGGTGAAGACACTTTGAAACGCATGGGCTTTTCTAGCGAGCAATATTTGGATGTGAATTTTAATTTTTTGAAATCACTTGGATTCAATGATGATGAAATCGAAAAGGCGAATGAATATGTTTGTGGTGCGATGGCGATAGAAGGATCACCACACTTGAAAGTAGAACATTATAAAGTATTTGATACCGCCAATAAAAATGGTAAAAAAGGAAAACGTTTTATCCATTATTTGGGTCACATTCGGATGATGGCCGCGGTGCAACCATTTTTGTCTGGCGCAATTTCTAAAACTATCAACATGCCAAATGAGGCTACACTAGAAGATGTGAAGATTGCTTATATGGCTTCGTGGAAATTGGGTCTAAAGGCGAATGCTATTTATCGTGATGGTTGTAAAATGTCTCAACCTTTGGCTAGCAAATCTGACACAAAAAAATCAGAGAAAAAAGAAGAAATAATATTGGAAGAAATAGAAAAAATAGTAGAAGTGATGGTCGAAAATAAAGTTGTTGAAAAACCAAGTGAAAAAACTGTTAAAACTTTCGCGCTTTCCAATCAGGAAAAAACGGTGGTAAACCAGTTGGTAGGTGAAGATAAGGCGCAGATGACCTACGCTCATGATGGTAGTACTCAAGGCACCAAGATTTATATTCACGGTGAGCAACGCAGGATGCCATATAAGCGCAGTGGCTTGACTATCAAGGCGAAAGTGGCTGGACAAAAGATTTTCTTGCGTACAGGCGAATATCCAGACGGGCGTTTAGGAGAAGTGTTTATCGATATGTATCGTGAGGGAGCCGCCTTCCGCAGTATGCTCAATTTATTTGCCATCTCTATTTCTACTGGTTTGCAATATGGTATACCTTTAGAAGAGTATGTCGATAAATTTACTTTCACTAGATTCGAACCAGCTGGCATGACCGATCATCCAAATGTTCGTTCTTGTACTTCGATTGTAGATTTTGTTTTCAGAGTATTGGGTATGGAATATTTGGGACGCACAGATTTTGTCCAAGTAAAACCAACTGGTATTCAAAAAAATCGCGTACAACAATTGGAAAAATTATTAGCGGAAGCACGTGGACAAAAAACTATGAGTTTCGATGAGGTGGCTGATGAAGTAGAAAAAGAAAAATTAATTTTAAAAGAGGACGATGTGGAAGAGGAAGAAAATAATTTAAACACCTTAACAAAATTAGAAAAAAAGGCAGAAGTGGTATCAGCGACTGGTGCCGATCAGATGTTGGCTGGCATGATGGGAGATGCTCCTCCTTGCCCAACTTGTGGACATATTACAATTCGCAGTGGGAGTTGTTATAAATGTCTCAATTGTGGCAGTACTACTGGATGTAGCTAAAAATAGCTTGTAGTGGATTCCACTTCGATGTTGTCTGCCGAGAGGTAGGTAGGTCGAAGTGGAATTTTTTGTTTGCTTTTATTTTTATCTTTTGTTACTATTTAAATATAGAAATGATTCTCAAAAAAATATGACAAAAATTTATACAAAAACTGGTGATGCGGGAGAAACTTCATTGCTCGGCGGTGAACGTGTTACCAAAGATTGTATTACATTACAAGTCGTAGGGGAGATCGATGAATTGAATTCAAAATTGGGTGAAGTGGTGGCGCATTTGTGGGAAGAGGAGCCAGCGACATTTTTAAAAAAAGTTCAAGCTGATTTATTCAAGGCTGGTGCTGAGATTGCCTCTTTGCAAACTGAATTTAATTCCACGATAACAAAGATTGAACAAGAACAAATTGAAGAATTGGAAAACAATGTTGACGCTTATGCGGACCAGTTGCCAGAATTAAAGAACTTTATTTTGCCAGGTGGAAATTTATCGGCCGCGCACTTGCATCATGCTCGCACTATTTGTCGTCGAGTGGAGCGGGTGTTGGTAACATTGGGAAAAGAAAAAACGGTGCGTCCAGAATTGTATAAATATTTTAACCGATTGAGCGATTATTTATTCACTGCCGCTCGTTGGGTAAATTGGAATGATGGGGTGGAGGAACATAAGGCTTAGATTCGTTTTAGCAAATTTTTTATTAACATGTATATAACTTGACATTAGACGTTTTTAAAATTACAATGGACAAAGCTTTTCTCTAAAGAGTTGCGACAGATTTGATGTTTCAATCGGATCGGATTCTGAAAGCATTCTCTCTCCATTTCCTTTATAATTTATTATCTTGGAATGGCGTTTTCTAGATTTGATTCGCAAATTAATACATGCAGATCTGCTCGCAGCTCTGTGGAGAAAAGAAAAACTGCCCAGGTGGTGTAATGGTAGCCACGCAGGACTTAAAATCCTGTTCCTTCGGGAGTGCGGGTTCGAG
>JBAYIZ010000008.1:0-44446 GCA_041665405.1 Candidatus Magasanikiibacteriota bacterium | reverse complement strand
CCTCGCAAGAGGACGAAGGCAGGGTCAATGACTAGGGTGAAGTCGTAACAAGGCATCCCTAGCGGAAGCTGGGGATGGATCACCTCCTTTCTGGAGATACTCATACGAAAGTATGTGAATCCATGTCGACTGATCTTGATCTAGTATCAGAATCAGTGGGTAGACAGCGGTCTTTGTCACATTTGTGCAGTCAAACTAAATCCGTCTTAATGGCGGATTTTTTTATTTTGTGGATAATAATTTGACGCGATGTTTTTTGGGGAGTAATCTAATAGATAGTTTTATTTATTAATATAAAAATTATGTCAAGAGAATTCGGTGGTCCACCTCCAGAAACAATGGGGTTAAGAGGGAGGAAACCAAGAAGACCTGAATTTGGATCTAATAAAATTGTACCTAAAATCGGAGGAGAAACATCAGGGTTGATGGTTGATATTGAAAAAACATTCAACGTAGACAACCCTGATCTCTTACAAAATAATGTTTTTGGATCGAAAAGACCAGTCCCAGATAGACTTAGTAAGAAACCAACCCCAGAAGAATTAGATAGATAATAATTTAATTAGATATTAATAAAATATCAGCTGTTTAGCTGGTATTTTTGATTTTATTAAAAATGTGGTATAATATAATTATACTTACTAAGTATTAAAGTTCGTAGTATGCGAGGAGTCAAAAATTTATTCTTAATTAAAAGGGTTATTGAATTGAGAAGAATGGGGTTGAGTTATGATGAAATAATTTTAAAAACTGGAACTAGCAGATCAAATTTAAGTAGTTGGCTTTCGAATGTCTCTCTTTCTAAAAAAGTTGAAAAAAATTTATTAGATAAAAAAAGAAAGCATCTTTTTGAAGCAAGAAACAAAGCGCTCATAGTTTTAAAACACAGAAGAGATAATCAGGAAACTATTACTGAATTAGAAGTGGATAAAACTTTGTCCAAAATTGATTTTGATAAAAATTATAATGAGGCTTTGTTGGCAATGTTATATTTGGGTGAAGGTTTTAAAATGAAATCCGCTATTGGTTTAGGAAATTCTAATCCAGATATAATGAAGTTGTTTGTTGGGCTGTTGCGTTCAGTATATGATTTGGACGAAACAAAATTTAGGATTTACCTTCATTTAAGGTATGATCAGGATGATATTTTAGAGAAAAAATTTTGGTCTCAAACACTGTCTATACCCCTAAATAAGTTTGGAAAGACTCAGTTTGACAAGAGAACACAGGGTTCAGAGACGTGGAAAGATTATCATGGTGTTTGTTCTGTGTACTATTATGATGCAAAAATAGAGAAAAGGTTGACAATTTTCCAAAAAAGTATTATAAATAGAGTGTTAAAAATCGGAAGGAAGGGCGGCTAGCTCAGTTGGTTAGAGCGTTTGATCGACATTCAAAAGGTCACAGGTTCGAATCCTGTGTCGCCCACAGAGGCAAATACGGGCGTGTAGCTCAGATGGTTAGAGCGCGTCACTGATAATGACGAGGTCATAGGTTCGATTCCTATCACGCCCACAGATCCCGATTGTATCGGGATTTTGAATTTGCCAAAAGCAAAAAAATAGGGTATTATAGCTGTTATCTAATATAAATTATGTCTGAACAAAACAAACAATTTTGGTCGGTACTGTTAAGCTATTTAAAACGCTATTTAGCTGGTGCTGGTTTGGCGTTACTTGAATTTGTTAAAATTGCGGTTTTGGCTGGTATTACTATTGCATTGGTGCGGTATTTTTTGTTTAAACCTTTTTATGTCAAAGGTGCCTCCATGGAGCCAAATTTTTACGATCATGAATATTTGATTATTGATGAGTTGAGTTATCGATTAGGTGATCCAAACCGTGGTGATGTGATTGTGTTTCGATATCCAAACAATCCAAAAGAATTTTTTCTAAAACGTATCATTGGACTACCAAATGAAAGAGTAAAAGTTTCTGAAGGATCCGTCACTATATATAACGATGCACATCCCGAAGGATTTTTAGTAAAAGAAAGTTATTTACCTTCTGATATTACAACTGAGGGAGAGAAAATTTTATCACTTAGTAAAAATCAATATTATGTAATGGGGGACAATCGCCCCAACAGTTTTGACTCACGTCGGTTTGGCCCAGTCGATGAAAATCTTATTGTCGGTCGTACTTGGTTGCGCGGTTGGCCGTTGAATCGTATTCAAATTTTTCAAACACCTACTTATTAAAAAATAATGATATGCCAAAAATTGAAAAAAAGGTAAAAGCAAAAAAGGTGGAAGCTAAAAAAGTAGTGAAAGTTGTAAAAGAAAAATCAGCAAAAGAAAAAGAATCCCAACCAACTGATCGTAGTAAAAAAACATACAACCTATTACGCGGGATGCATGACATTTTGCCAAAGGATGAAAAATATTGGAAGCCGATGTATCAGAGTGCCAGTGATTTGGCTTCCCATTTTCAATTTGGACGTATTGAAACTCCTATCCTCGAAGAGACTGGGTTGTTTGTGCGTTCTCTTGGCAAAGGAACTGATGTAGTAGACAAAGAAATGTACGCATTTGAGGATAAAGACGGTACCAAGGTTTGTATGCGCCCTGAGCTCACTGCCGCGGCAGTACGTGCCTATATCATGCACGGTATGTTCAATATGCCTCAACCTGTAAAGATGTGGTATTGGGGCCCAATGTTTAGACATGATCGTCCCCAGGCTGGTCGCTATCGTCAATTTCATCAGGTAGGTTTTGAAACTTTCGGACATGCAGACCCTTCTGCTGATGCAGAACTTATTTTGGTAGCTTTTGATTTTTATAAAGATTTGGGATTACCTGTTGAAATCCACATCAATAGTTTGGGCACCCCAGCTGAACGTGCCAATTATAAAGTTGAATTGGTAAATTATTATCGCAGTAAACGCTCATATCTTTGCGAAGAATGTCGCAATCGTTTGGTGAAAAATCCGATGCGTCTTTTGGATTGTAAAGAAGAACGTTGTCAGAGTGTCAAAGAAGAAGCGCCGCAAATTATCAATTGGTTGGGAACAGAATCCAAAAATCATTTTATGAAAGTTTTGGAATATTTGGATGAGTTGGCAATTCCATATCAACTTGATTCGACTTTGGTACGCGGTTTAAATTACTATACTCACACGGTGTTTGAAGTGTATGCCTCCGAGACTGAGGTTGGTTCTCAAAATGCTTTAGGTGGCGGTGGACGTTATGATTTGTTGGTAGAAGAAATGGGCGGACGTCCAACTCCGGCGGTTGGTATGGCTCTTGGATTAGAGCGTAGTGTTTTGGCCTTGAAACAATATAATGAAAAAAATAACCGTGAAATTAAAAAAGTTCCTAATGAAGCGTTTGTTGCTCAGCTTGGAGATGAAGCCCGTCGTATCACTTTGAAAATTATTGATGAACTCAGATTCGGTGGAGTAAAGATTGCCTATAATTTATGTAAGACATCTTTGAAGACTCAGTTGGAGTTGGCAGATAATTTGAAAGTGCCTTTTGCAGTAATTATTGGTCAAAAAGAAGTTCAGGACGGCACTGCAATTATTCGTGATATGGAGTCTGGTATTCAAGAAATCGTGGATCAAAAAAAGTTAATTCCAGTGTTAAAAAGAAAGCTAGGTAAATTTGACGATAAGAGATAAATAGTATACAATAGGCTTAGCAATTTATTGCTTTTTAATTATTAATTAAGACGGAGGTGAATTATTGTGTCTGAGATAAAACGTCGTAAAAATGAATCTTTCGAATCTTATATGCGTCGCGTCAAAAAACGCTGGCAGCAATCTGGAAAGATTCTTCAAGTTAAAAAAATTAGATATCACGAACGAGACAAGAGTCGCAACATGCGCAAAAAAAGTGCGTTGCACAGTCTCAAAGTAGCTGGCAAAATGGAATATCTCAAAAAGATTGGCCGTTTACCAGAAGATACTAGAAAAAAGTTTTAATCATTTTGTTGTCCATTGTCCCATGCTTCAATGGTTATCAAAAAATAGATTTATAAAAGCCGCTGCTATATCAGTAGTTATCTTAGTAGCGGTTTTTTTATTTTTTAACACTGTTTCTGCCCAAAGTTTAGCGGATCCGAATAGTCCTTTACTTCAAGGTGTAACAGTTATCCAGGAACCTTTAGGGTTACCTGTTTTGGATATTCGTTTGATTATTGCCCGTATTATTCGCGTAGTGTTGGGTCTTATTGGTATTATTTTAGTTGTGTTAATGATATATGCTGGTTATCTGTGGATGACTGCCGGAGGAAATGATGAACAAATTACACAATCTAAAAAAATTATCACTAATGCGGTTATTGGTTTGGCGATTATTTTGAGTGCTTATGGCATTGTTTCTTTTGTTATAAACATGTTGGGTGTGCCAAGTGGTAGCGGTACAACTACTACGACGTATAGTCCTGGTACACAAAATTTTACTGGCAGTGGTGCTTTGGGCAAAACAATAAAAGACCACTATCCAGCTCGTAATCAAACCGGTGTTCCACGCAACACCAAAATTGTTATTACTTTCACCAGGCCAGTATTACTTTCTAGTTTTGTAGATGATTACAATGGTACTGGTATATTTGGCGATTGTAAAAATACTGACAAACCTACATTTAGTTGGTTTGATGATTGTGATCATGTTGTGTCAACAACACTTGGTAAGTTATCTGATAAATTTATAAATGTTTCTGAGGCTGTTAGTGGTCAATCAATCAAAGCGTTGGTAGTTATGGCCACCACTAGTACAGTTAATAATGTTACAGGAATTTATACAATAGTATTAAAACCGATTACCGATGGTGAGGGTGGTTTCTTGGGCAATGCTTCGGATTTTGTGTTATATACAGTTCATTTGGGTAATGGTATTTTGGCCGATGATTCTGTTAACAACAATCCATCAATATTTCAAAATCAAAAAATTGGTAATGATTTTTACTATTGGCAGTTTACCACCAGCAATTTATTGGATATTTCGCCACCTTTTGTGACCGATGTATATCCAAAATCCAATACCACTGAATTCAAAAACTCAGTGATTCAAATCTCATTTAGTGAACCGATGAATCCTACTGGCGTGCAAGGAAGTTTTAGTACTACTGTAGTTGGCGCCAAAACTTATTATTCTTTATCCGGCAATAGAATATTTGCAGACATACAAAATAGTTTAGTGCCAGTAGGAAATTTTAATTTGATAAATAATTATCAAACATTAGAATTTACCCCCAGTTATGAATGTGGAAAAAATGCTTGTGGTAATCCGATTTATTGTTTACCAGTTTGTAATAAACCTGGTGCTGTCTGTAAAGAAGACAGCTATCAAATATTGCTTGAAGCCGCCAAGACTTTTTTGAAGGGTAGTTTTGAAAGTGTGCCATTTACTGGAATTGCTGATATGTCTGGTAATGCCTTGGATGGGAATAGTATCAATTTGGATGGTAAACCTGATGGTATTGCCCAAACCGCCACCACTTCGTTACCTGTATTTGATAATTGGAAACAACCAGATAATTATTTTTGGACTTTTAAAATAAAAGATGAAATAGATGCTACTTCTCCTTATATTAAATCAATGACTCCAGGGGTAAGCGCGCAGAATGTGCCAAAAGATGCGGCGCTTAGTTTGTATTTTAGTAAACGGATGAGAGCTGATTCGGCCTATAATATAGAAATAGAGGAGCATCCAACTTCAACCAATAATATTTCATTATGGAAAGTCCCATTTGTACATTTAGATTACCAAACTTTTGATATTTTACATGGACCGTTTTTGGATAGTATCAAACAAATTTATATTCCGATAGTTGGTTCGAATGTTGAAGATGTACATTTTAATTGCTTTTATCCAGGAGTTGGGCCAAAAGATGTTGTTCCAAGTGGATCGTTGGATTCCAAAGTTTGTGATTTGTCAGATCCAGTTTTAAAATTAAATTGTTGTGACGTCAAAGACGAAGTGGGAAGTGAATTTTGTTGTAATGGAAAGGTAATTAGTTCCCAAAATGGAACACAAACTTGTATTGAAGATATTAAAGTTAAAAATAAGTTACCATGAAATTTATAAATAAAAAATTATTTTTATTTTTAATTTTTTCCTTGTTTTTTATAACTGGTTTTTTAGTATTTAATAATTTGGTTCAGGCTCAAACTCCTAGTTTAGATGTGGGTTTGCAACAAGCGGCGGCGACCGGTTTGCCTAGTACAGATATTCGTACTATAGTTGCGCGAATTATTAGAGCAGCCCTGGGCCTTTTGGGTATAGTTGCTCTAGTTTTGATATTATATGCTGGTTATCTTTGGATGACCGCTGGTGGCGAAGAAGAAAAAATTGCAACCTCCAAAAAAATATTGATCAACGCGACAATCGGATTGGCAATTATTTTATCGGCTTATGGCATCGTAAATTTTGTGATGACTAGATTACTGGATGCAACCAATGGTACCAGTAGCGCCCTGTGTGAACAACAAAAAGCCAATGGAGGTGCCTCATGTGATGGGGCTTGTCCAGCCTGTGTTAATTGTCCATATGGTAATTGCGCTTCTGGCCAATTTACTATAGTTGCGATGCCAGCTACCGGTAATGTGTGTATTCGCAATGTAGCACCGGTAATAGTGTTCAATTTGGATGTAGATGTTGACTCGCTCAAGGACAATATCGTAATAGAAAATGTTTCAACCTCTGTAGTAGTGGCGGGTGACTGGTCGTTGCAAACCAACCATCATCATATAGTATATTTCAAACCGAACAATGGAGCTTGTCCCGCGCCAGATACTGGTAAAGATTGTTTTGCGGCGACTACGACTTACAAAATAAAAATAAAAAATGGCGGTAATGGTGTGCAAAGTGCCGCTGGTGATAAAAAGCTAAATTGTCTTTTGAGCACTGGTGGATGTGCTGATGTTGTATTCACTACGGGGGATGGAGTGGACAGACAAAATCCTACTATCAAAATTATATACCCTACATTTGCCAATACAGATTTAGCTCAAGGAAGCAACATTAACGTTCGAGTTGATTTTACTGACGATGGTGGTTTACAAAATTTAGTTTTAAATTCAGATGGCATTTTGGTGGATAGTAAAAATTTCATTGGTTGTCAAAAAATTGGTACAGCTACGATTGTTTGGCCTACTGCATTATTGAAAATTGGTGCACACTCCCTCAATGCAATTGGTTTGGATTGGGCGGCCAATAGTGCTGAATCTGAATCAAATGTTTTTCTAAAACCTGGACATTGTTTTAATAATTTATTAGATTCATCTCAGGGTGAACAATTTATTGATTGTGGTGGGGAATGTTATAGTTGTACAGGAGATAGATGTGCAAAAAATAGCGATTGTGTCAGCGGTTATTGTCAAAAACAAAACGTCAGCGATCCGGAAGGGGTTTGCGTAGACAAAATGCGTATTATATCTTTTTCTCCGACTGAAGCCGCCAAAGGTGACTATGTTTCTATTATTGGAAAATATTTTGGAGAAAATGTAGGTAAGGTATATTTTGCAAAAGTTCCACATCCAAACCCAACTCTTGATAGCAATAATGTTGCGGTGCATCAACAACATTGGGCGGAAGCAAAAATAGTTGATTGTGGTCCTGGTTTTAAAAGTTGGACCGACAATCAAATTTTAGTTTCAGTTCCAGATGAGGCTGTCGATGTCGATTTTGGCACAATCAAGGTGGTGACTGCTGGTGTGACATTTTCTGATGTTTCTGGCAGTGAAGATGGTTGGGGGGATTCTTTTTCATATTTTAAATTAAGCAATATTTCACATCCTGGAATATGTGGATTAACTCCCAACAACGGATCAGTTGGTGCGAGTGTAACAGTAAAAGGAAAAAGTTTTGGTATTTATGACTCCACAAAAAGTTTCGTAATTTTTGGCGACAGTACCAAAGCACAAATTGAAGGTGACGGCGCAGGCTGGAATGATGGAATGATTTTGTCTGTTGCGCCGACCTCTTTAGGTAACGGCGAATATGGAGTAAAAGTAACGAATAATAATCAATCTAGCAATTCAGTTGTCTTTACCGTTTCTGGTACCAATCTAGATTCTCCTTTTATATCGAATATTTCCGCTCCAGTTACTACTACGATAGGTGACTACATCACCATTACCGGCAAAAACTTTGGTAATCAAATTGGTGGTGTTTGGTTTAAACTTAATGGTAGTGGTAACGCAGTTGATGGTAGTTTTGTTTTTCCATCTGCCTGTAAAAATTCTGTTTGGAAAGACAATCAAATCGTGGTAAAAGTTCCAGTTGGGTTAGATGAGAGTGGTAAAAAATATACTATTCAAGTTTATAATTCGATAAACAAATTAAGTAGTGTTTTGGAAGATGATAAATTTGTTATTGTAAATACTGGTGATCCTAGCCCAGGTATTTGTGATATTTCTCCCGTATCTGGAAAGCTGCCTTTTTCAAGTGCAATGACTGTGTCTGGTGAATATTTGAATAATATTACCAAATTTTATTTCTGGAAAGCAGGTGGTGTTGCCAATAATATTATTAACACCTTGGTGGGAGTTGATGTTGTAGTTAATCCAGATGGAAAGGGTTTGTCGTTGACTACTTTGCCAAACAGTACTGTCCCAAATGTTAATGCAATCACCACTGGTTTAGTTTTTGCATATCGTTCTTCGGACCAGAAACAAAGTAATGGGTTGTTATTTTCGGCCGTTGATTGTATTACTCAAAAAGGCTGTGCCTCCAATAGCGATAAATGTTGTTTGTCTGGTAGCCAGGCCGGCATGTGTAAAACAAAAGGTCAATTATGTATAGGTGAATTTAAATCAAGTGGTTTTGTTTGGATGTTTTCTACCAAAGAAATTATTCCACCACCACAAGTCGTTGAGCGCTGTGGAGCAGAAACTGAATCTGGCAAAAATCTTCCTTCACCATCACCATCTACAAAATGGAATGTGGGTAGTTTTAATGATGCCAGTAAAGTTTGTCAGACTGCTTTAGCTACTATTGAATTTAGTTCAAATATAGCCCAGCCTACTATTAATAATAGTACAATAATTTTAAATTCTTGTGTTAGCATAGATATTAATGGGTTATGTGTGGGTGCCAAAAATATTCCATTAACTAATGATAGTTATATTTTAAAAGACGCCATTGTTGATGCATCACAAAATAAACATCCATTTTTATCTATAAAATCTCAAAGTGGCAAATGGGCGTCTAGTACATTATATCAGGTGATTTTAAAAGATAATATTACTTCAGTCCCTGACATCAATGGAGCTTCTTCAACTTTATTGATTTCAAATCCTTGTGGTGGTGGCACCGCTTATTGTTTTTCATTTAAAACTGGATCGGGTGATTGTGTATTAAAACAAGTAGTGGTTACCCCAAATGAATTTTGGACAAAAGTTTTAGAATCTCCGATGCGTTACCATAGTGCCGGTGGTGATGTTTTTGATGTATTTTATCGAGGAAATGGTTTGAGTTTTCAACACTGTACAATGATGGACGTGTCTGGTTATACTTGGCAATGGGGCGTAAATAATAAAATTGTTAACAAAAATTATGCAAGTATAAATGGAGTTGGTAATACAATCAGTACTCAAGTAAATGCTCTTCTTAATACAGTAGGAGTAGGTCTACCTAATGATAGTGTGGATGTAATTGCCACCGCTTCGACTTCTTCTCCAGCGATTAGTAAGACTGGCAGTAGTTCATTGACGATTGATTTATCAAATCCAGATATCATAGACAAGTGGCCAAAATGTTCTGAGGCTTGTACCAATTCGGCGATTGGTGCCAAGTTTAATATCTCTATGTCGAGTCATAATCTTGATTCAGCCGTTCAATTGTGGCAATGTGAAAATGAAAATTGTTCTGCTAAGATAAAACCAATTGACAAAGACGGTAATGAAATAATTTTAAAAAGTTCTTTTGATGCTTCCTCAGGCAACACTATTTTAATAATTGATAATAAAGATAAAAACGGTGATATAATATTGAAATCTAATCAGCTTTATAGAGTAATATTATCATCTACAAATACTCCGGGTGTAATTGATAACGGCAATCAGTTATGGTCTGCTTATGATTCGTCTGATTTTACCAAATTTTCTAAACCATACAATAAAATTTATGCTTGGGAATTCACAACCAAAAAAGAAGCTTGCAAAATTGATAGAGTAGAAGTTTTGGCCTCTGGATTTCCAGTATTTACCGCCTCTAAACTGGGAGACAAAGCAATATTTGTAGCACAACCTTATTCCTCTCCCGATAACTGTAGTGTTGTTGGACAAAAATTGGATGCTTGGAGCCAAAATTGGAAATGGGATTCTCTCAACAAAAATGTAGCGACGGTAAAAACGTTCAGCACTCAAGGTTCTGGACCGTATTGTACCTCTGCTTGTATTTTGAAAGGTAGTACGGTGCCATCTGGGTTAGAGAGCGTCTCTTATCCTATTTGTGGCAACGGTCAAGTAGAGGCTGGTGAAGACTGTGAATTTCCCTCAAAGAAAAATGGTTGTGGTTTGAACTGTAAATTTTTGGGTAATTCTATTACCACTTCCACCGTCGGTGTTAATGTTGGGTTGTGCGGTGATGGCTTTGTTTCTACCAACAAAGGTGAAGCTTGTGATGTCAATGATCCAAAGACACAGATTGGTTGTAATAATAATTGTTTGCGCGCTGGTTCAAAGCCGAAGGCCGATGATAAAATTTTAGGTGTTTCAGTTTGTGGTAATGGGACAGCCGGCAGTGGTGAAGATTGCGATTTGGGAATTCCAGCTAATCGAGATGTGTCGACTTCGTCAATGTACTGTTCGTCAAATTGTTTACATTTAGGCTCTAGGTTATCGTCAATGTGGTGTTTTGATAATCGAGTAGAATTTGGTGGTTTTAGTCAACCAGATTATAAATTTTTCTGTGATCAGTCATACAGTCAATGTGGTGATGGTGTTCAAAGTCCAGATGAAGATTCTAGTTGTGAACTAAAACTTGGCGCTCCAACTGGTAAACACAATACTTGGTGTAATAGTCGATGTTTAATTGATAATAAAAATAGTCCAGATGAAGGTTGTACTGTGAATACAGAGGGTTGTAGCGTGGCCGCTCAGCATATTGGATCGTCCTTAACTTATGTGGAGCCATCTCTTTGCGGAGATGGTGTTGAAGGTACTGGTGAAGATAAAAAATGTGAAACTGAATACTTGACTAATAAGTGGCACAAAAATTCATCTGGTCAATATTTTATTGATCCGTGGGTATTGGCTATTGGCCAATTTGGTTCAATTGGGAACTCTATTAGCACTACTGTGTCATTTCAAGAGAGTAAAATCATTGGTTCAGTGACAGTAGACAGCAAAGATATTAGTGGCGTGGGCCAATATAAAATATTGTGTGGTTATAAAACTGATGAGGAGTGTCAGAACGCCTATTCCAAGAATAATATTAAAGATTTAAATATTGGTGTCGGTAGTAATTCATGTTGTTATTTTAAATCCAAATTAACCAGTGTTTACCCTGGAAATACCACCACCAATGTCGGTGAAATTTGTCGTAATACTTTTATTGAAGCTAGCTTTGATAGTGTCATTGATAAAAATACTTTACTAGGTAATTTTGTGATTGCTCGTAGTATGGCTACGGCCTGTTCTGGTGGTGCTGTAGATGTCAGTACCTCCACTTCATTCTTGGCTTCTTTTGACTCATTATTACCTTGGTACAAAAACATTTGGAATAAGATTGTTATAACTATAAAAAATATTTTTGGTAGTGAAGTGGACGCCAACAATTGGTGCGCCGGTGCTGATTTGGGTGATGTGAATGTTATACAAGACGGAAAGGGTGGTTCAAAAGTTTTGTTTAGTCTAAAGAATCCTTTGGCTTCATCGACTCAATATGTGGTAATTTTGAACAAGGGGATTAAAAATATTCAGGGTGTCAGTATTGAAAGTGACTCAAAAGGCAAAGCAGCTGGTTGGAGATTCACCACTGGTAATTCGATTTGTGAAATTAGTAAAGTTTCTATTGATCCAGACCAATATTATTTTTCTGCCCCAAATATTAGCGCTGATCTTGTAGCCAAGGGCGTCACCAGTAATAAACAACTGATTCAACCAGTCATTGGATATAATTGGGAATATCAATGGGGGCCATCACCAAATCAATATGTGTTGATTGGCAATGTTACTTCATCAAATAACACAATTATCTCGCAAAATAATAGTGGTGAAATGGATGTGCGTGCCGCCGCTAATATTACCGAAAATAAGTATACTGCTCAAGCTGGGTTGGTAGGCACCGGTAGTTCGCACGTCATCGTGTTCTTATGTTCCAATCCGTGGCCACCCAAGCAAGTTATCGTTCCGGGGCAATCAAACGTAGTCACAATTTTCCCTTATGAAGATAAGACAGGGAATAATGATGGTTTTGATTTGAGTACCAACGCATTTGATAATACACCTACTCTTCCAGCCAATGTTGGAAAGGGTTATTTCAATTTTAGTACTTATTATTGTGCTGATAATGGAGATAATGGTTTAGCTGATGATTTGCCATATTTACGGCCAGCTGTTCAGGTTGACGCAAATGCTTTTGGAATTGGTATTACCACCAGTACTTTGGTCGATGTGTCCGAAGCCACCACTACTTATATAGCCGCGACTGTATCAACCAGTAGTTGTGCCTTTGACAAAACAAAATCATGCACGGCTGATAGTGATTGTAATTATCAGACATTGACAATAAATCAAAATACTTTTATTAGAAGTAAAACCGGTATTTGTACCGCTAGCGATTCTTCTGGAAGTTCATTCTACTTTGAAAAAAACGGAGCTTTTAGTTCAGATTATATCAATGCTAAACCTCTACTGTGTGATAACATCCAAGACTGTTTGTTGTCTCCTGGTTTTGTAAATTTCCTGGGTGCTTCAACTCCAATTTGCCACAACCTAAGCTCCAACAGTCCGGTGTCAAAAACGTCGACCTGTGAAAGTAAAAATATTATTGTTCAAAAAGCAGTGCCGGGATTTGTTATGGTAAAAAAATTAGTAACTACTTTGTTGCCAGAGTCCATCAAAGCTTTCAAACGTTTTATTTTTACCAATGATAAAAATAATGATGCGATAGGTATTCAAGTGCTCTCCAATCCAAATCATTTGGCGCCACGTGATTGGCTTTTGAGCGATCCTCAGAATGTCAATCCAGAGGTGGTTAAAAATTTCAAAGATATCAATCCGATTGATGGTTATAGCGCTATATCTGATGGTAGTAATATTTATATTAGTGCATTGAATTTTGATTCATCAGCTGGTAGTAAAAATGGAAATTTATATACTAATATATATTTGTTTAGTGTTAGTAACGATGCTACAGCAGGAACTAAAAAAGTTTTTGAAAATTTAATAAAAAATTTGAAGTTTAATGTCAATCTGACTAACTATGGTTATTGCGGGCAGGATGTAAACAATCCTGGTAACGAAAAAACTTGTACTTCTGATTTTGAATGTGGGGGAGTTGGTTCTTGTGTGGGTGGTGTTAGTACTACTGTTTCGTCAGTCACGGAAAATGTATGTTCAAATAACACTAATAAAATTTGCGCCACTCCGAATGACTGTAAAGAACATATTATCGATTCGACCAGTGTAACAGTTGAAGGAAAAGGAATATGTGGAGCTGTAAAGATAAACAATCCTAGTCTGCAAGAATTTAATGTGTCTGATGAGGCAGCAATTCAATGTGAGACGGACGTGGATTGTGCAGCGCTTGATATGTCTTATTGGGATAATACTTTTACGGCAAGTTGTATTCTGATTACATCAAATACTTGTGATGCAAAAATAAAACCCACAAGCAAATCAATAAATGTATGCTCAAACAATATATCACAAAAATGTACTTCTGATTTTGATTGCGGCGGAGTGTGTTCTGTGCAAAAAGATAAATTGAAAAGAAATTTCCGACGCATACAAGACATGAGTAAGATTGAAAAAAGTCTTTCCAATTATTTTCTGGCAAACAAATCATATCCTGATCTCAAATCTGGCACCTATCTATCTGGACAAACGGTTAGCACTTGGCCATCATGGTCACTGTTGGGCAATGCTATACCGTCTGATCCTATAAATATATTGGGTACTGCCGGCACTTGTTCGTCCTCTACTGGTAAATTTTGTCTTGACGACGCCACTTGCAAGGCTCTCTCTTCAGCGGCTACTGAAATTTGTATAAAACACGACCCGCTTACTGGTTGGAGTACAGTCAACCAAAGATTCAGTTTTGCTTGTGCGCCAAATTCTTTGGCTTATCGCTATTTTGCCACTTCTACCGAACAAACTTTCTCCAATTATTTAGTTAAATTACGCCTGGAAGATTCAGGATTGGTGGTTGATAATTTTGGGTTGCTAGTTAATTCGCTCATTTCGAACACCGCTCATTTTAATATTTTAAATTCTTTGCCATACGGTATTTGTAATCAAAATAATGAAATTCTTACTATCAACCAGGGAACATGTGGTGATGGCAAAGTAAATTTAAATAAAAAAGAGATATGCGATCCGCCCGGTAGCATTGTTTGGAATCAATCAAAATGTAACGCTCCAGCTATAGCCACTACAATCATGACTGGGCAGGTTTGTGCCAAGAGTTGTCAGTGGTCCAGTACGCCTGTCACCACCACATGCGGAATATTAGCAAAGTGTGGAAATGGTAAAGTTGAAATAGGTGAGTCATGTGATGAGGGAACTCTAAATGGACAGTATGGACATTGTAGTAAGACATGTAATGGTTTGTCAGCTTATTGTGGAGATGCAAAAGTCACTTCTACTTATGAGGTGTGTGATACGAAGTCTGCAACTGGTATTTCAACCTGTGTTGGTGGCGTAAATGATGGAAAAGATTGTGGTATTAATTTTGATGTAAAATGTAATAATGCTTGTATTTCACTACCGTCCGGGACAATTTCCGATTCAATCGTGGCTATTCCTTCGCCTCTTACCACTACTTGTAGTGCTGGAATTGTTGTCTCTAGCAATAAAGGTGTTTGTAAACTAGCATATTCTGGCGGTGTAAAATATAATCCCATTCAAAAACAATCTTGTAATTTTGACTGTCAATCATATGGTCCTTACTGTGGTGACGGTTTTGTGCAAACAAAATTTGGGGAAGAATGTGATGGTGATGGCAATGGTAATTCTAAAGCTGTAGTGACGTGTTCAGTTGACAATACCGAAGGTATTCGCCAATGTAATAAAAATTGTAAATGGAGTGATACATCGGCCATTTCACATTATAGATTTGATGATGTTTGGGTGTTTGGTGGTAAAAGTCATATTTTAAATTCTGTTGCTGGGGCTACGATCGCTTCGACCGCTTATTGTGTTGGTGTAGATTGTCCAGCACCAGTGCAGGTCGCTGGTTCAAGTTTGAAACAAGTCATGAAGTTTAATGGTAATAATTACTTCACTATCAATCCGACGTCATCTTTTAATTTAAATGAAATAACTTTTGCCACCTGGATAAATGTTGATCCGACTATTTCAGATGGTTATCATAATATTATTAGTAAAGAAAACAGTGAAGATGGTTTTGGTGGAGTAGTAGGCGACGGTAGGACATTTGACCACAATCGCGATTTCAACTTTTATTTATTCTCTAGTGTTGTTGGTACCGAAAAGGTTGTAAATAAATTATCCTTCTCATCTCGTGTTTATTCAAACTATAATGTCAACAAAAACGCAACCGCTATATTTGGTGATAACAATGTTGATGTGAATATTCCAACTAATGAATGGCATTTTGTGGCTATCACTGCTGATGCTTCACGTAATGTTAATTATTACGTGGATGGTGATTTGGTTGGCACAGGACAAAAGAACGGCAATACTTCGTTAAAAGCTGATCATAACTATCCAATAAAGATTGGACGTGACGACATCTATTTCTTTAAAGGCAGTATGGATGAATTGCATATTTTTGGACGAGCCCTGTCTGCCTTAGAGATTTTGGATCTTTATCAAAGTTCACAAAATGGACAAGGTTTTTGTGAAATAAAACCATTATTGGTTGCTGATTTGCTACCTCGAACAGATACAACATGTGGCAATGGTAAAGTAGATGCCAATGAATTTTGTGACAATGGGGATAAAAATGGTGAACCATGTGTCACTGGATATAACAAAGATTGTACGTATTGTTTGGAGGGGTGTAAAAACACAAAACAGATTAAAGCAACTGAATATTGTGGTGATGGAGTAATAAATGGTAGCGAAATTTGTGATGTATATGAAGGCTTTTTATATTCTAATTCTACCAGTACTAATAGTGCGTCTAGCTCTCAGTTTGCCATTTTAAATTCAACCAGAAAAGGTTATCTTGTTCCAGCCTGTGACCAAGAATATAATCTGCATTTAAATTCTAGTAGTACTGAATATTTTAACAATCAGAACTGGACTAAACTGATAACACAGATTGGTTCAAAATCATGTATTAATAGTTGTACTACAATTAGTAATAAATGTGTTGAATGTGGTTTTAAAACTGGTGGTGCTATCGTGGCCGGATCTTTGATAAATGTATTGGATCCTGGATCAACCAGTCCATTAGGTGTTAGAGCCGGAAATAACAAGAACGGCGACATTGATTTGTTGTATTCTAAAAATGGACAAGATGTTAATCTTAATACAGATGCCGTGGCTTTTGACTATACCTCTAATGTTAATAAATTTTTATTAAAAACAGGTCCATGGGGAGGTGCTTTGTCTGGTAGTGCGGTCACTATAAACAGTGATCCTGTCTGTAATGATCCTGCTCCTGAAGCTAGATCATACAAATTGGCACTAAATGCCGATTGGGACAAGAATCATCTGATAGATTTTTCAGTACTTGGTAACACTACTCCAGATAAATATAATTTGATTTTATCTCCAGTAATTGATAATTCAAAAATTCTAACCGCCAGTAAGCATGTGCGTGTGGTGATAAGTTGGGTAGGAAATAGTGAATTTAGTAGTGGCTTTATTGTACCAGGTGGTGTTTCTGGTCAAAATAAAAATATTACACTTGAAGACACTTCTCCTTATATTACTACTTCTATTGGAATAAATTATGATTCAAACAAGCCTGGACCATTGGCTGGTGTGTGGTATCACGGATTCAATACTGTTAGTACTACTAATGTAGAAGCTTTTACCATCCATACCTACACTATGGTTACATCAGCCTATGCTTTTTATGTCAAAGCTCCAAGTAGTCCTATCGCTAATTCTGGAGGGGCTGTAAAATTGAAAGTGGAAGTTTATATGCCAGAATTAGTTGTACCTTCTAATTCATTACGTTTTTCTCGCCCGATAAAAACATATTATTTGTCCCAAGCAACACCTTCAGAAAATACAGTTGCCCAGTATTGGCATGTGTTTAATATTAAAAAAGTTTTAGGTAATAGTGCTGCAACTTTGGAAAATAGTATTGAGGACATAGGTATGATCCGTAGTTTTATTAAAATGGATTATTCAACACCATAGATTGTATGAATAATAAAAAATATATTATAATAATAGTATTGGTCATAATTTTGGCGGGAGCCGTATTTTTGATATTTAGTAATAAAATTGGGCAATTGCCAAAAAGTACCACAGCTACTATCGAACAAGTTGTAAAAAATTTAGAAATTGAAAAAAATCAAAATATCGAAGCAATGAAATTCTTGGACTTGGCTCTAGATACAGCTAGACAGATTGATCAAGATTTGGATGGGTTGCCAAATCAAGAAGAAAAAAAGATTGGTACCAATTCGGAAAATTCTGATACGGACGGTGATGGGTTAAATGATGGTGATGAAGTAAGTTTTTATCGCACCAATCCACTCAAGGCTGATACTGATGGTGATAGTTACAAAGATGGTTCTGAAGTAAAACGTGGATATAGTCCATTAGGACCAGGAAAATTAATACAATAATTATTAAAATTAATATATGTTTGACGAACAAACCAACAAATCAAATCCTCCAGCCAATTTACCAACCGAACCAGCAGATATGTTTGCTGGGGTAGAAAAAGACGATACCCAGTTGGAAATGCCTGAAAAAACTCCGGATGCATTAGGGGCGGGTTTGTTAAGAAAAAAGGAATCGACGGTGCCGAATATGTCTGCCGCTCCGATGGTTGCTCCCTCGTTATATGAGGTGAAACAGCCAATAATTGGTAAAGTAATATTGTTTTTAGTAGTTGCGGTGGTCTTGGGTGGAATTGGATTTGGAGGATGGTATGTCTATAACAAATTTATTAAAAAAGCGTCTCCTGCTAATGTGGTTGTGATACCCACGACCAACGATCAACAACCAGTCGCAGTTACTCCGGTTGAAGAACAAAAGCCAACCGAAGCGCCAGTGGTAAATGTTTTAACAGCCACTACTAGTGATGTGACTGCTAACATGAATAATGACAAAATTTTATTTGGTGAAGCGGTTGATAGTGATAAGGATGGGCTAGACGATGTACGAGAAAGAGAGTTGGGTACTGGTCCATATAAGTCCGATACTGACGGTGATGGTTTAAATGATGGTGATGAAGTAATTATTTGGAAAACGAATCCTTTGAATCCAGATACTGATGGTGATAGTTATAAAGATGGTGAAGAAGTGCGCAACGGATATAATCCGCTAGGAGCTGGTAAACTTTTTAATGTCCCAGCTGGTGTTAGTACTTCCACTGTTTCTCCTACAGCCAAAGTTGCCCCAGCCAAACTACCAGCTAATGTAGTAAATAAAAAATAATTTATGTTCGGTAAATCGGAACAAAAAAAACAAGTCCTACCGGATATAAAAATTACCAAAATACCGGATGATTTTTATGCTGGGATGAATCCGATTATAAAATTTAAAACATCAGAAAACGAATCTAAACCAGTTCAAGCAGGGAAACCAGTTTTGTCCTTGACTGATAAAAAAAATTTGGACAAGAAGACTGCTGTGGGTGCTGGGAACAAACTTCATCTAATAAATTTAATTTCAAATTGGAAATTTTTAATTATAGCTGGATTAGCTGTCTTGGTAGTTTGCGGATTAATTGGTGGTCTGTACTATTGGTGGCAATATAATAAAACTTTGTCAGTAGCGCCAGAACCAGTTCAACCGGTAATTACCGAACCAATAAATATTACACCAGTCGTATCAGAAACTATCTCAACTTCGACTGTTGAGCCTGAACCTGTCGTGACCGCCTTGAGTGTTCAAAATGGAATAAGATTGGAATTTCCGTCACTTTTGTTGGGTAGCAATCTTGATACAGATAGTGATGATATTACTGATATTGCTGAGGAATTATATAGCACTGATCCGGCTGTGTCAGATACGGATGGTGATAAGTTTCCTGATGGTCATGAGATATATTATTTGTACAATCCAGCTGGCAAAGAGCCGATGAAATTGATTGATTCGGGATTAGTAGATCTCTATACCAATCCGATATTTTTATACAAATTATATTATCCCAAAACATGGGCAGTGGGCAATGTTGACACCAGTTACAAAGATATATTATTTAGTACAATTACTGGTGAAAATATTGAAGTGAAGGTGATGGACGTAAATCCAGGAGAAACGTTTGATAGTTGGTTTGCCAATAATGCCATGGGTGAGCAGTTGGCTGATTATTTACCATTTGACTCAGTGTTTAAAGAAACCGGTTTTGTTCGCAAAGATAATTTAGTTTATTTCTTCCCCAAAGGTAACCAAGTTTTTGTTGTTCTATACCATACGACTGATTCTAATGTGACAAATTACCAAATAGTAATAAAAATGATGGCACGCAGTTTCCAATTTGGTAATTCTACCGACATTCCTGTTCGTCCAGTTGAGGAAAGTACTGTCGTTCCCTTATGATCAAAATTAATTACAATTCAAATATTAAAAATAAATATTCTGCCAAAGATTTACAAAAAATTGCTTTAAAGACCGCTAGAAAGGAGAAGAAAATTATGGGTATGGTAGAAGTAAATATGGTAGGGGACAAAGAAATGACAAAATTAAATTTTAATTATCGCGGTAAAAAATGTCCAACTGATGTGCTGTCGTTTGCGTGGGAAGAAGATAAAACAATAAGATCAAAAATACTAGGACAAATTTATATTTGTTATCCACAAATTAAACGCCAAGCTCGAGAATGGAAAATTAAAGAACAAGAAGAACTGTCGCGGATGTTGATTCATGGTTTGCTTCATTTAGTTGGACATGATCATATTAAAAAAGAACAGGCCAAGAAAATGTTTAAAATTCAGGAGGAAGTAATTAATGAATTGGGTTATGTCAGTCAAAAGTTTATATAAAAGTTTCTCAGCCGCTTTTGCTGGTTTAAAGTATACTTTTAAACACGAGCAAAATTTTCGGCTCCAAATTTTAATTGCGTTGGTAGTATTGATAGCCACTGCTATTTTCCCCCTAAAAGTTTGGGAAGTTATTTTGGTTATTTTATTATTGGTAGCTGTGTTGGCGATGGAATTACTAAATACTGTGATGGAATATTTTGCGGATTTGTTAAAGCCACGTTTACACCACTATGTATCGGTGATCAAGGATATAATGGCGGCGGCTGTTTTGATTACGTCTCTAGGTGCCTTATTGATCGGTCTAATCATTTTCGTACCCCACTTTATCAGTTTAATAAAATAGTGTATAATATAAGCTCGTAAAATATTTCACTATGGTCAAAGCCAAGAACAATTTAATTGCCGGTTTGGACATTGGATCCAGTACGGTGCGTATGGCGGTTGGCCAGTTGGTTTATAATAGTCACGATGATCTTCAACCAGATATACAAATTTTGGGAGCGGCGGAGGTCTCTGCGGAAGGTATGTACAAAGGAACCATCAGTAGCATTGAAGATGTGGTGTCTTCGGTATCATTATGTTTAGAGAAAATGGAGCGTACAATTGGTATGCCTATTGATACTGTTTGGGTTGGTGTGTCTGGTTTGCATATAATGTCTCAAAATAGCAAAGGTGTGGTGGCGGCATCGAAAGCCGATAATGAAATTTCTGAGGCGGATGTTCAAAGAGCGTTGGAAGCGGCTAGGTCCATTTCCACCCCGTTGAATTATGAAGTTTTGCATGTATTACCAAAAAGATTTTCAGTTGATGGCCAAACCAGTATCAAAGACCCAGTGGGTATGACTGGTATTCGTTTAGAGGTGGATGCTCAAATTATATTGGGAGCTTCAGCTCAAATTAAAAATTTGACAAAAGCGATTTATCGTTCCGGTTTAGAAATAGAAGATTTGGTGTTATCAGTTCTAGCAACTAGCGAAGCGGCTCTAACCAATCGTCAGAAAGACTTAGGGGTGGCGATAGTTGATTTTGGTTCATCGACCACCAGTTTGGCGGTGTATGAAGAAGGAGAAATATTGCATTCGATTATATTACCAATTGGCTCCGAGCATATTACCAATGACATCGCCATAGGATTGCGAATTCCAATAGAGGTGGCCGAGCGTGTAAAAATAGAATATGGTGATTGTTTTTCCAACACTGTTTCCAAAAAAGAAGAAATTGATTTATATGAATTGGGCAATGGTGAGCACGAAATTATTAAAAGAAAATATTTAAGCGAAATCATTGAAGCCCGCGTAGAAGAAATTATGCAAAAGGTAGATACTGAATTGAGAAAAGTTCAACGCAGTGGTATGTTGCCAGCTGGGGTGGTGTTTACTGGCGGCGGGGCAAAACTATCGGGACTGATTGAAGCGGCCAAGAAATTTTTACGTTTGCCAGCAACCTTGGGTTACCCCTTAAATTTTATTAGTGCTACCGATAAAATTAATGACTTATCTTTTGTGAATGTTGTAGGCTTAGTAAAATGGGGAAGTATGATGTCTCAAAGCGGGCAGAAACCTAAAGGCGCTGGAATGTTAAGCGGAATCAAAAAAATGAGCGGTTCAGCTGTGGCCGTAAAAGACTGGTTTAAAGCGCTTTTACCATAATTATTCACATTGAATACCAAACTGCTTTCTTGACATCTAAAGTCGCCTAAGATAAACTAAATAGCGGACGGCCTCCGTTATTTTTATTTATAGAGGTTGAACACAAAAATTATTCATAACATCTTACCTTATGCCTCAAGTGAAACCTGAAATGGAAACCTTTGCAAAAATTAAGGTGGTTGGAGTAGGAGGCTCTGGCGGTTCAGCGGTGAATCGTATGGTAGCGGCGAAAATTCGCGGTGTTGACTTTGTCGTATTGAATACTGATGTTCAAGCGTTACATCATAATTCTGCTCCTCAAAAATTACATATTGGAAAAAGTGTTACTCGTGGTTTGGGTGCCGGGATGGATCCAGAGGTTGGAAGAAAATCAGCCGAAGAATCACAAAATGAAATTCGCGATATTCTGAAAGATAGTGATATGGTTTTTATTACTTGTGGTTTGGGTGGTGGTACTGGTTCGGGCGCAAGTGCAGTAGTGGCTGAAGTGGCCAAAGAGTTGGGTGCACTTACAGTAGCTGTCGTGACTAAACCGTTTGGATTTGAAGGACCAAAACGTCGTGATATTGCAGATGCGGCTTGGGAAAAATTGGCACGTAATGTAGACGCTATAATTACTATCCCCAACGATCGGATTTTACAAGTGATTGATAAAAAAACAACTTTGTTGGAAGCATTCAAAATTGTTGATGATGTTTTACGTCAGGGTGTTCAAGGTATTTCGGAAATTATTACTACTCCATCACTTATCAACGTTGACTTTGCTGATGTAAAAACAATCATGCGTAACACCGGTTCAGCATTGATGGGTATTGGTACAGCCACTGGCGACACTCGAGCGGTTGACGCGGCCAAAATGGCTATTTCTAGTCCTTTGCTTGAGTTATCTATTGATGGTGCTCATGGTATCCTGTTTACTATCACTGGTGGCCCAGATTTGGCCATGAGTGAGGTTAGTGAAGCGGCCAAAATTATTACCAGTTCTGCCGCTGAAGACGCCAAAGTTATTTTTGGAGCGACCATCGATGACACCATGTCTGGCAGTGTTCGCATTACTGTAATTGCTAGTGGTTTTGACGATCGTCAGGCTGGGTTGTTAAATACCGAAGAAGATAGTACTTCGTTTTTTAGTAGTAATAAATTTCCCAATACCAATTTTCTGCGTCGGGCTCAAAAGGAAGAGGAAGAAGAAGAAAAGAAATTTAAACAATTTACTCAAAAGCCAGTTACATCAGCACCGGCTTCAATGAATTATGTATTACCAAAAGAAGAGGGAAGAACTGCCCCAATAAGCGCTCCAAAAACTAAGGCGGAAGACGAATTAGAGATTCCAGCTTTTATAAGAAAGAAGATGGGTATATAGTAACATTATTAACAATCCCGGCTAAGTCGGGATTGTTTTTTTAAGGGGGAAATGGTACTATTATGGTGTAAAGTTTATAGCTTATATGAGATGTCCAGTTTGTAATCACAAAAATACCAGTGTAGTTGATACCCGTCCGGCTGAAAATGATATGGCGACACGTCGTCGTCGAGAATGCGATAAATGCCATTACCGATTTTCCACCATTGAAGAGACTGAATTGCTGGATCTGATAGTAGTAAAACGTGATGGTCGTCGGGAAGGCTATATGCGTGAAAAGTTGGAGAATGGCGTTAGACGTTCTCTGACCAAAAGACCATTTACTCAGGAAAATTTTCACCATCTTTTACACGGCATTGAACGGGATATCCAAAAAAAGAAAAAACATGAAATTAGTAGTAATGAACTAGGTGAAATTGTGATGAAAAATTTGCGTACATTTGACAAGGTAGCTTATATTCGTTTTGCCAGCATTTATCGTGATTTTAAAGATGTTAAAAACTTTGAAAATGAGTTAAAGCGTTTAAGTAAATAATATGTTTAGACATAAAAACGAAAGTGAGCAAGTGACCGAAAACAAAAAGGTGATTGGTGATAAAAAAGATATGTCGACAGAATTACCGGCTGTTTTAGAGAATAAAAAAATACCAAAAACTGAAGCTGAGTTGACGAAGGATTTGTTGGAGAAAAATTTGAAATGGTCACAAATAATTTATGAACAAAATCGTAAAATAAATAATAAATTGATGTGGACAGCAGTTGCTGGTTGGGTGCGAGTGTTTTTGATTTTGGTGCCGTTAGTGGTGGCTGCTTGGTTTTTGCCACCGCTAGTGAAAGATTTGCAAGATACTTATGGGAGTTTATTGGGCGGTAAAACAACTTCTATTGCTCCTAGTTCTCTTGCGCCTAGTTCTATAGATCAATTATTAAAAATTTTGCCACTTGATCCAGCCAAACAAGAACAACTAAAAGCATTATTAAAATAACTTTATGCACAAACACACCAAGATTGTAGCTACTATCGGTCCGGCTTGCGAAGATAAAGAAATTTTAAAACAAATGGTTCAGGCCGGTATGAACTGTGCTCGTTTGAATTTTTCTCATGGTAGCTATGACGAATTCAAAAAAATATACAACAATATTCGAGAATTAGAAACAGAGTTGGTCGAGCCGATTATAATCCTACAAGATTTGCAAGGTCCAAAGATTCGAATTGGAGAAATGCCAGCCGCTGGTATTGAAATCAAGGACGATAAAGAAGTGGTTTTTAATACCAAGCTTACCAAATATGTTGATGGCGAGATACCTTTTCCTCACCCCGAGCTGTATAATTTTTTAAAACCCGGGGAAAGATTATTGATAGACGATGGACGTTGTGAAACTAAAATTGAAAAATTGTCTGGTGGTAAAATTTTTGCCAAGGTGGTAGAAGGCAGATTGTTGACTTCTCACAAAGGGGTGAATTTGCCAGATAGTAATATTTCTTTATCTTCGTTAACTAAGAAAGATAAAGAGGACTTGATGTTTGGTTTGAAACTCGGAGTTGATATGGTGGCAATTTCGTTTGTGAATCGTGCTGAAGATGTGATAGATGCCAGATTTTTAATTAAAGAATATGAAGAAAAATTGGGATTGAAACCAGAACACCCAATTCAAATTATTTCCAAAATAGAGCGTCCACAAGCAGTAGAGAATATTGAATCTATTTTGGCCGCCTCCGATGGTGTGATGGTGGCCCGTGGTGATTTGGGAGTAGAAATAAGAGCGGCTGAAGTGCCGTTAGTTCAGAAACGAATTATTGAAGCGGCCAACAAGATTGCCAAGCCGGTAATTGTAGCCACTCAAATGCTTGATTCCATGAGTTCCAGTCGTCGCCCGACACGTGCCGAAGTTTCCGATGTAGCCAACGCGGTGATAGATCATGCAGATGCGGTCATGTTGTCCAACGAAACATCAACAGGTAGTCACCCAGTTTTAGTGATCGAAACAATGGCCGATATTATTGCTACCACCGAAAAATCGCATTATGATGATTTGGTGATGCCTGTTTTGAAAGAAGGTAATAATAATTCAGAAATGGCAATTACTTATTTGTCACGTGTTTTGGCTGAAGACGTGAAAGCCAAAGCAATTTTGGTGGCTTCTATTTCTGGAGATACTGGCAGATTGATTAGCAGTGTTCGACCAAATGCTCATATCGTGGTAGCCACAACCAGTGAGCGTGTACAACGTCAATTAAATTTATCATGGGGCGTGCGTCCATTTATTTTGCACCCTTGTCGTTCAATTGAGGAATTGGTTGAAAATTCCATTAGTTATATAAAAAAAAGACACTTAGTTAAAACAGGTGAGAAGGTGATTGTGGTAGCGGGTGAACCGGTAGGAGAAGCAGGAAAGATAAATTTGTTGGAAGTGAGAGAAGTAAAATAAAAAATATATAAAAAAGACTCACGTATTAGGTGGGTCTTTTTTTTGTTATTTTAGTGTCGGATATAATGGAAAGTTTTTTGTTAGTTCTTTCACTTGGTTTTTTATTTCAGCTAGTTTTTCTTCTTTGTCCCAGTTTAAGATAGCTTCATCTATCCAAGTAGCGATCAGTTGCATTTCATTTTCTTTCATTCCTCGAGTTGTAAGTGCTGGAGTCCCCAGACGAATACCTGAAGGATCAAATGGTGAGCGGGTATCATCGGGAATCATATTTTTATTTACGGTGATGCCGGCTTTGTCCAAAGCAATTTGTGCTTGCTTACCGCCGATGCCTTTCATGGTGACATCAATTAATAACAAATGATTATCAGTACCACCAAAACATAATTTGTATCCCAATTTGTTAAATTCAGTTTCCAAAACTTTTGCATTCTTTTTTATCTGTGCAGCATATTCTTTGAATTCAGGTAGTAATGCTTCTTTGAAAGCCACGGCTTTGGCGGCAATATTATTTTCATGTGGACCGCCTTGTAATCCAGGGAAGACTGCTTTATCGATAGCACTCGCAAATTTTTCTTTACACATTATCATACCACCACGAGGGCCACGTAAAGTTTTGTGAGTGGTTGTGGTGACCACATCAAAAATTGGCACTGGGTTATTCATCTGACCGCCAGCAATCAAACCGGCGATGTGAGCGATATCGGCCATAGTAATAGCGCCGACTTCATCAGCAATCGCTTTTATTTTTTCATATTCGATTTCACGTGAATAAGCACTGTATCCAACTAAAATAATCTTTGGTTTGTGTTCCAAAGCCATTGCACGTAAATTGTCTAAGTCGATTTTTCCTTCAGCATTTGTTTTATAACGGATGAAATTAAAAATCTTGGCCATATAAGTAACTGGATGGCCGTGAGTCAAATGTCCGCCATGAGATAAATCCATACCCAATACCGTATCGCCAGGTTGTAACAAGGCAAAATACACTGCCACATTGGCTGGAGCACCAGACAGAGGTTGAACATTTACATGTTCCGCCCCAAAAATTTGTTTGGCACGGTCAATCGCCAGTTGTTCCACTTCATCAATAAATTCGCAACCGCCATAGTATCTTTTACCGACGTATCCCTCCGAATATTTATTAGTCAAAACAGAACCAAGTGCTTCAAGCACCGCTGGTGAAACAAAATTTTCCGAAGGAATCATCTCCAGTCCTTCTTCTTGACGCTGTTGTTCTTTTTTTATGCTTTCCAAAATAGCTGGGTCAAATTCTTTCAAAGTGTGAGTGTACATAATTAATAT
Organism: Candidatus Magasanikiibacteriota bacterium; assembly: GCA_041665405.1. Classification (GTDB taxonomy): domain Bacteria; phylum Patescibacteriota; class Patescibacteriia; order Magasanikbacterales; family GWA2-37-8; genus CAIOJG01. The sequence goes on along the minus strand of JBAYIZ010000008.1, from coordinate 17,447 downwards.
TATTAAATGGAGTTAAAAAAATAAATATTTCCACTCTCTCACTATAAAAATACTCGTAATTTGTGACTCGTTGAGCTCTGTCTCTGAACTCGGAGCTTCGACGCCCTTCAAACAGCAGAGACAGACACGCTCAATTCGTCTACAAATTTTACTCGTATTTTTAACGTTCGTTCGTCGGAAATATTTATTTTTTAAATCATACAATTTTATAGCTTGAATTTATTAATATGTATGATACCATACCGATAATAAGCAAGCAAATAGCTTTATGAACAGAGATTTTTCGCTAATAGATGCCAATTTAAGTCGGGCCAAAGAGGGGATGAGGGTAGTGGAGGACACTATTCGGTTTGTATTGCGCAATGAGGTCTTATATGCCAAAATTAGGCCTTTGAGACACCTTCTGGCTCAGTTGGAACACCTGTTGGGTTCGGCTACTCGATTGACTGGGCGTGATTTCGGTCAGGATCTGGGTCAAGCTAGTTTGGAAAACAATTTAGTATCCCGTCGCAATTTTTGGGGTTTGATGAAAGCGAACATTTCTCGTCTAGAAGAAGCACTGCGAGTGTTGGAAGAATACGCCAAAATATATTTACCTCAACATTATCCGTATTTTCAAAAATTACGTCATGATATTTATCGACTGGAATTTGAAGTTTTATCTTCGACCCCACATTATTGGTTACAGTTATATTTTGAATCGGGGATAGTGTATCCACTTAGTGATAATGTTGATGAATTGGTGTGGTTAATAGATCATGGTGCCAAGGTGGTTCAGTTACGAAACAAAAGTAATGATAAAAATGAAATATTTAATCAGGCAAAATTTCTTTGTGAATATATAGACAAAAAAGATAAGACTGCTTTTGGATATACTCCTGTACTTTTAATAATTGATGATTGTGTTGAAGTGGCGTCACAGCTACCAGTAGCTGGTGTTCATATTGGGCAGACGGATATGCCATTTTTGCATGCCAGAAAAATTTTGGGTAGTAGTAAAATTATTGGCAAATCCAATAATAATTTAGAGCAGATGAAGGCATCAGTCGCCGAAGGAGCAGATTATGTTGCTATCGGACCAGTTTTTGCCACGCCAATAAAAAAAGACTGCACCCCAGTTGGGATAGATGCGATCAAGAAAATTAAAAAAGAAATTTTTATTCCTTGGGTGGCGATAGGTGGAATTAATAAAGAAAATTCATCAGAACTTTATTCTGTTGGCGCAAATAATATCGCAGTCATCAGATCAGCCAAAGATTTTTTTATTTAATATTAAACACCATATAAGTGTTTTCAAGTTTCGCTCCCATTTTGCGATAGTAGCCACGAACACCTACTCCAGAAATTACCGCCAAGCGCGGTATTTTATTTTGTTTACAAATTTTTATGGCGGCTTGCATCAGTTTTTTTCCAAGTCCAATATGTTGACTCGCACCTTTTTGTCTCTGAGCAATTTCTACAGATTGTCCATAAACATGAAGCTCGCGAATAAATGCAGGGTAGATACCATTCTTATCAATACGCAAACGACAAAAACCCAACACCGCATCGCGTTTGGAATTTTCAAAACTCAAAAAATATTCAGTGCCACCACTAGATTCATAAACATCGATAAAAAATTCAATTTTTTCTTTGGACCAGTCTAGTGTAGTTTGATGTCCGATTTCACGACAACGCAAACACCTACATTTTGTACCTTCAGCCGCCATCTGGGTTTGAATATATTGGCGCAAGTTGGTAATCATATTACCAGCTTTGATATGATTAGATGGAATGTCGCGAATCAATCGTGAAATTCGAACATAGTAGGGGACATCAGATTTGAATTCTTTGAGAATTTTTAACAATTGTTTGTCGCTATATGGTTTGAATTTTTTTGACGCCAACCAAGAATACAGCTCGGAATTTTCTACTACCGTACAAGGATAAATTTTTATCATATCCGGACGAAAACGATTATCTGAAAATATTTCTCGCAACATTTTCAAATCTTTGGAAGGTGTACTGCCAGGAAGTTGTGGCATGAGATGATAATCCAATTTGAAACCGTATTTTCGTAGCAGCGCACTGGCTCGCACTGATTCGGCGACGCCATGTCCACGCTTGGTAAGTTTTAAAATATTTTCATCGGTATGTTGGATACCCATTTCTATGCGAGTGCATCCCATCAGGCGCATATCGGCGATAGTTTTTTCATTAATACAATCTGGTCTAGTTTCCAAAGTCAATCCGATGATACGATGTTTCGCAGATTCATTTTTGGTTTGCATTTTAACAATCTTTTTTTGCAGATCATCCAAAGTCATTTTTTCAGACACGTCAGTTTTTTTTGTACGATTACATGCCTCAAAACAACGTGCGATAAACCAGTATTGATATTTCAGCGGATATGCATTCCAAGTGCCACCTTTGACAATCAATTCTACCTTGTCGGTTGGGTGGCCATTTTTTTCTAGACTATCCAGGCGACGTCTCACTTGCTCATATGGATCAAATTGTAAAGACAGAGCACGTGCGGCCGCAGGTTCGTCGGATAAATAACTTTTTGGCATGCGAGCTTCGGTAGGGCAATAAACACATTTTCCAGGACAGGGAAATGACTTGGTTAAAACAGTCACAATAGTTACACCCGATAAAGTTCGGACTGCACGACGTAGTAGATTCTTTTCCAGTTGAGGACTAATTTTAATCTTGTTTTCTTTGACCAATTTGTGATATGCTTGAAGCAGTTGAGTGGAAGTTGGAATATAATCAGATTTTTCAGTACGCAAAATTCGGCGCTTGATACTATTGAGCGCTTCTGCATCTTTGGGTTGTTTTTTATAACAATCCAATATAATTTTTTCTTCAATATTTGTCATATGGATTCAAAGGCCATTATACACAAAACTCGTGAGGATTACAACCGGATAGCCGAACGTTTTTCTGGTACCCGCTATGATCTTTGGGATGAGCTTAAACAATTTAAAAAGCTGGTTAAAGATGGACAAAATATTTTAGATTGGGGCTGTGGAAATGGTCGTCTTTTGTTTTTGTTACAAGATAAAAACATAAAATATTTTGGTTTGGATCAGAGTGATGAATTGTTAAAATATGCTAAAAAGAAATGGGCGGCTGAAATAAAATCGGAGAAAGCTAGTTTTTTTTCAACGGCTGCGCGAGATAAAAAATTCAGTGATAATTTTTTTGATTTGGTTTTTATGATTGCCTCGTTTCATCATTTGCCAGATGAAAACATGCGTTTGGATTTATTAAAAAAAGTTTATCAGGAAATGAAAGTTGGTGGAAAAATAGTTATTACAGTTTGGAATCTAGAATCAGATTGGGCACAAAGTAAATTGAAAAAAGGTTGGTCCAAAATTGCGGAAAATGATTATATCGTTCCTTGGAAAAATAACGATCGGCAAGTGATAAGTGAAAGATACTATCATCATTTTTCAAAAGATGAATTAAATGGCTTGTTACAAAAAGTTGGTTTTAAAAAGATTGATTTATTCTATGATGATAAACAATCATTCACTGGAGATAAAGGTGGTAGAAATCTAATTGTAATCGCTCAAAAATAAAAACAAAAATCCCCCTAATTTCTAGGAGGATTTTTATTTAAGCACGCGCCGTTTTTAGTCGAGCGGCTTTTATTTTTTCTTTGTGAGAATATACAGCCAGAGTCTGTTTGCTCAAGTTACCCCAGTTAAAAGATTTTTTGGTGAGCGCTTTGTTTTCTATTCCAGCAGTAGTTCGTAATTCTTCGTTTTTAATTAGCTTGATTATTTTATCAGCCAAATCTACGATACTAGCATTATGAAATAAGAAATTTCGATCACTAATCAATTCTTTGTGTTCTGGAATATCAGACAACAATACTGGTTTGCTATATGCCATCGCTTGCAAAACTGTTATTGGCATCCCTTCATTTTCTGACGGGTTGATATACAGAGCGCAGTTGGCATAAATTTCTTCCAGAATTTGTCCGTGCAACCAATTGGTGAACACGATACTTTTATCACCACGAGCAATATAATGTAAGTCATCTACATAGTCATCAGTAAAAGTACTGCCACCTACGATTGCCAATTTATAATCTTTCAATAATTCAGGATATTGCTGTCTGGCCATTTGCCAAGCTTCCAACAAATAGTGGACGCCTTTATGGCGGACCAAACGAGATACCATCAAAATATATTTGTTTGGTTTCAAATCATACTTTTCCAATAGACTGGCAGTGTTATTTTTTGAAACAACCACACCGTTTGGAATATAATCGGTTTTAGTATGATATTCGTTCAAACAATAACTTTGAATGGTTTTGGATACAGCAATAGTTTGGTGAGCAAAAGTACAAGCAGTTTTTTCACCAAGCGATAAAATGAATTTAGCAAATGCACCCCATTTTTGGTGGTAGCGATCGATACAGTGAAAAGTTACAATAACTTTTGTTTTTGGAGAAAAGATTCTTGGTATCCAAGCCAATAGGGAAGGACCCACACCATGATAATGGATCACATCACAATTTTGACGTAAAGCATTTAGTGTAGCCGTGAAGGTATGAGAAATCGCATCCAAATGTTTGGTATGAATAGCAGGAGTATGAACAATTTTTACTCCGTGATAATTTTTTAGAGCTTTTGAAGTATACCAAGCGCGAGCGTATACCAAAACATCGTGCCCCTGTTTTACCAGTTCGCGCGACAAATCTTCCACGTGACGTTCAACGCCGCCGTAGATGGCTGGAATGCCTTTTTGTCCGATCATGGCGATACGCATATTTGGCTTGGATTAAATCAAATTTAACTGGTAATAATAGCACAAATCGGTGTTTTTGTCAATAGGCAGTAGTTAAAAAGGTTAAAATTTGGCTAATAAATGGCAAGCCCCCGGAACGCATGATGCGTCCGGGGGCCTACCCTCACTTGCTTGTTGGCGCGCTAGTCGCGCGGATCGACGGGTCCGTCACCCATCTGCGGGACCGGGGGCTGGATGGTCCAGCCGAGGTGGATGAGGCCGAAGACCGTTGCGCACACGGCGCTCCAGTCGTTCACGGTCGGGTGAAGCAGGCACTCGTTCACCCACTCCACCATCGACACCAGTTCGACTTCAATCTCCTCGTCCTCGGGCTTCTCCTTGGGCTCGCCGACCTTCACGCAGTCCAAGGCGACGAAGAGGCGCACGCTCGTCGGGCTCGTACGGCTGGCCATGAGCATGGGCTCGTCGGGACCGATCTGCACGATCCGGCCGGCACGGTAGCCCGTCTCGTTCTCGATCGCCTTGGCGAAGAGTTCTTCGGGCGTGTTGCCCTCGGAAGTCTTCAGGGCGGCGGCCGGGAGTTCCCAGCCGTAGAAGTTGTCCGTCGCCGAGCCACGTCCAGGTTTGGGCTCGCGCACCTTGATGATCTTGCCGTCCGTGGTCATCGCCAGGCCGGTCGACCAGTTGGACTGGGCGATCAGCGTGTAGGTGATCGGAACGCCGTTGTTCTTCCTGAACACGGCTTCGATGATCCTGCGACCCCTTCCGTCGTCGAACAGGTTCGTGAAGCGGCTGAGGATCCAAGGCTTTCTTTCCATGACAGTTCTCCCACTTCAAGTTTGAAGCAAGTGAGGGTTGCGTCGCATCACCGGCCACCCTGGCCGATTTTGCGAACTGGTTTTTATATCATTATTTTAAATTTTTGTCAATCATAATGCGTATGTATTTAAAATATGGTATAATTATAGTAATTTAAAAAGTTGTTAATTTTATGCAAACCAATAACCACTTATGGAAGATTTTGGTTATAGCTTTACCAGTTGTTTGGTTAGCCGTTTTTGTTATTTTTTTATATCCAAATTGGCCCATAAAAGCGCAGGCGACAGAAAAAATTTTGGGGATGTTTGTTAAATCTGTTTCTAGCACTCCGGTCGTTGTTCCAGTAGTAATACCGCCACGCGTAAAGTCTGAAGTAAAAATTGCCAAGGGGATTTATCTCACCGCTAGTTCCGCCAATAATCCCAAAAAAATGGATGAGATGATTGATTTGATAGATAAAACAGAACTCAATGCGGTAGTGATAGATATTAAAGATTATACAGGATATGTTTTGTATGATAGTCAAATTTCGATAATAAAAGAATTAAAAACTAAAAGAGTTGTATTAAAAAATATTCCAGAATTAATTACCAAATTGCATGAGAAAAATATTTATGTAATAGCTCGTCAAACAATTTTTCAAGATCCGATACTGGCAGAAAAAAAATCAGCTTGGGCGATAAAAAATAAACAAGGAGGAATTTGGCATGATAACAAAGGTTTGTCTTGGGTGGACAGTGCACGTAATGAAGTTTGGCAATATAACACTGACATCGCCAAAGAGGTGATTGAGTTAGGTTTTGATGAAGTCAATTTTGATTATGTACGTTTTCCTACCGATGGCAATATGGCCAGTGCGGTTATTCCAGGAACTGCTGAACGAAATAACGTAATGGCCAATTTCTTTACTTTTTTATCTGAACAACTAAAAGACGAACCAGCATATATTTCTGTAGATTTTTTTGGACTAGTGATGGAAAATCATACCGGCATGAGTATCGGACAAAAAATAGATACCGCATCAGATTCGGTTGATTATATTTCACCGATGATGTACCCATCGCATTATGCGGTTGGTCATTTGGGATTATCCAATCCAGCGGCCAGTCCAGGTGTTGTTATTGATAATGGTATGAAAATAGGATCGCCATTATTTGTGGGTAAACGTGCCCAAGTACGTCCATGGTTGCAGGCTTTTAATATTGGAGCAGTATATGGGGCGCAAAATATTCGAGCCCAAATAGATATGGTAGAAAAATATCCCAACGCCGGTTGGTTGTTGTGGAATGCGGCGAATCGCTATACGACTGCGGGTTTAAAATTGGAACCAAAAACATAATGGGGATAACTTTTGTTGACAGATAAAGGATAGTTTGAGAATATTAATGTATTATGCAAAGTAATTATATTCAAAATTTGACCGTCAAGAACTTCACATCATTGTGCCGTTTTTTCGTATGGTCAAAGGGTGAGTATGATAATGCCTAATAATAAATAAAAAAGCATTTCAGATCACCCTGGCCAAATGGTTAGGGTGATTTTATTTGTAATCGTTCTTTCAAAATATAGAGTAGTGTGCAGAACCCAGATGTGTTTGTTTGCCAGCGGAGCAAAGGTGTTTATTGATAAACATTTTTTCTCCGCTTTATGGCAAATAGGCCATTGAGTGGTTCAACCATGCCGGTTGTTTTCAAACTACCGGCAGCCCAACCTCCGCAGGAGTCCGCCCATGCCAAAGCCTGATCCTCTTCGTTCGGGACACGACACGATCGAGGGAGCCGGCCCGCCGTCGGCCAAGCCCAAGGCGTCTCCGCCGCCCGAACTCGACACCACGGAGGAGCCCTTCGGGCATCCCGAGGCCGATCCTGATCGGTGGACGCGTAGCAGTCGGGGGTCCTCCTCGCCCGCTATCGAGCGTCAGTCTTGTGCGGCTCCGCCCAATCCGTGGCGTTCGTAGTCGTCGTTCACGCCACCAACTCGCGACAACCAGCAGTATTCCAGTGGCCGTTTTGACGGCTGGAGTGGGGTTGGTAGTTGCGCACTACTCTCCACGTCCAATGTCTATTTAAAAGAAGTAAATATTGGATATGGAGATCATTTAAAAAACACCTTATTAATTTAAGGCATATTTTGTGGTATAATAATATCAGAATAAATAGCCAAACTAATATTAATTTTTGCCGCGCGAATTGTCTGAAGTAGCGAGAACCAAACCAAGCTGTCTGCAAGATGATAGATTCGCTACAAGTCTGAGCGCAAAAAAATTCATATTAATTTGGCGTAAAAACATAAAGATAAAACACATGTGGCTCATACTTTCAATAATCGGATATGCCCTGTTGGCCATAGTCGCGATAATGGATAAATATTTATTATCCTCCGCCAAAGTCCAGCCCGCTTTATATACTTTTTATTCCACGATTTTTGTCCTACCACTTTTATTATTAGTCCCATTTGGTGTAAATTTTTTGAACACCCCATTTGATTGGGCGATGGTGCTAGTATCAGGTGTATCTTTTGCATTTGCACTATGGGCGATGTTTTTGGGTTTTGAAAAAAGTGAGATTAGTCATGTCGGTCCATTGGTGGGTGCGGCCGTGCCATTGTTTGTTTTATTATTTAGTAGTTTATTTTTATCCGAAATTTTGACCATCCGCCAACTGGTTGCTTGCGGATTTTTAATCGCCGGTTCACTGATTGTTTCATTTGAAAAAAGTAAACAACATTCTGGTTGGCATTGGGGAATGGTTTGGGGTATTTTGGCTGGTGTATTGTTTGCCGTTTCGCATGTTAGCGCCAAATATATTTATGGGCATTATGATTTTTATAGTGGGTTTGTTTGGACTAGAGCGGCCACTGGCTTGTTAGGCTTGCTTTTACTATTTCACCCCACTGTGTATCGTTCATTATTTAAAAATAGTGTTTTAGAGGAACAAGAAAACAAAGTTTTTTCAGCGAAAACAAAAAAAGATAATATAATTTTGGTAGTAATAAATAAAGTCTTAGGGTCGGTAGCTGTGGTAATCGTGCAGTACGCAGTGGCGATAGGGAGTGTTTCGTTGGTCAACGCATTGAATGGTTTGGAATACGCATTCTTAATTATTTTCGTTCTAGTATTAAGTAAATTTTGGCCAAAGAAATTTAATGAGGATTATACAGGTTTAGAAATAGTTTTGGAATCATTGGCTGTGGTAGTGATTGGAGTCGGTTTAATTTTACTAGTTTAGTATGCGTTCACGAAAAAAATTATTTATAACTTTGGGAATTATATTTTTTGTAGCAATTAGTGTTTTGTTTTTATATTCTGATTTGGCCAATCCAAAAAATGAAAAAATAATCTGGGGAGCGTCCTTTAGTCCACCATACACTCGCTATTTGGGTTTGGATGTGGGGGAGACATACAAATATATACTTGATGATTTGGGTTTTCGATATTTGCGTTTGACCGCTCGCTGGGATGAGATAGAATCAAAACAAGGCGAATATAATTTTTCTGAATTGGATTATTTGATGAATGAAGCGGCCAAGCGCAATGCCAAAGTGATTTTGGCGGTTGGACAAAAAACTCCGCGCTGGCCAGAATGTAATGTGCCTGAGTGGACAGTACATTTATCTGATCAAGAATATGGGGATGCTTTAAATAATTTTTTAAAAACAGTCGCGCAACATTATCAAAACCATCCCGCTCTAGAAACATGGCAAGTAGAAAATGAACCACTATTTAAATTTGGTGAAATTTGTCGTTCGTTAAATGCTGAGAAATTGAATACTGAAATAAAGGCTATAAAAAATGTTGACTCTGTTCACCCAGTAATGATCACAGATAGTGGCGAATTAAGTTTTTGGTTCAACACCGCCAAGGCGGGGGATTTATTTGGCAGCACAGCTTATCGTGTGGTGTGGAATAAACGAGGTGGATATTTTAATTATGATTGGTTGCCAGGGGTATTTTATCGCGCTCACGCACTATTGTTTGGTTTGAATTTGAACAATGTTTTTATCTCTGAATTACAGGCGGAGCCGTGGATGCCGGATGTACCACTGTCTGTCGATAACATAGGTGAACAAATGAAATCGATGGATTTGAATAGGGTCCAAAAACAACTAGATTTTGCACAGCGTACCGGATTTAGTCGTGCCTATTTATGGGGTGCGGAGTGGTGGTATTGGCTAGAAATTCACGGGCATGGTGAGATTGCAAATTATATAAAGAATTTGTCTAAATAGTTTTTGTTGGTTGACCCCATTGACTAAAAGTTTTTTTTTAGGTATATTAATGCTGTTAATCTGGGTGATTAGCTCAGTTGGTTAGAGCGTCTCGTTTACACCGAGAAGGCCAAAGGTTCGAATCCTTTATCACCCACATTTTTTCTACACCATTTTAGTTCCGGCTCGTTCGGGACTTTTTGTTTTGGATATTTTATGGTAAAATATAAACATAAAATATTTTTATGTTTGAAAAAGAAAATCCAGTAATATTACAAGGTGGTGTTTTCAAAAAACCGATTGGAATCAACAGCGCGGTTTTCATGATTACTGGCATGACTATTGGCGCGGGGATTTTGGGTATTCCATATGTGGTGGCTCAGGTAGGAATTTGGATTGGTCTGGCATATATTTTGGTTTTGGGAATTGTGATGCTGTGTTTGAATTTGATGATTGGCGAAATAACTGTGAGAACCAAAAATAGTTTTCAGTTGCCTGGATTGGTAGGAAAATATTTGGGAGGTCCGGCCAAAATTGTTATGTCGATTATAATTATTTTATCTGGTCTTGGCACCTTGCTTGCATATTTAGTTGGTGAGGGTGAATCGCTATCAGGAATTTTTGGTGGTGACCCGGCTTGGTGGACGGTGATCTTTTGGACAATCGGTAGTATTTTAATTTGGCGAGGTTTGCAAACTGTCAAAACAGCCGAGAAAATTTTGAGCATTTTAGTTATTGGAATTATTTTGGGATTGTCGTTGGCATTTTTGCCCCATGTTCAAGTGGTAAATTTTAGTTATTTGAATTGGAGTAAATTTTTTCTGCCCTATGGTGTAATTCTATTTGCACTTCACGCGTCACCGTCTATTGCGGAAGCGCATGCTTTGTTGCCTGGTAGCCAGCGACATTTCAGAAAGGCATTGGTCATCGGTACATTGATTCCAGTTTTTGTCTATATTATATTTGCTCTTGCAGTAGTGGGAGTAATGGGAAAAGAAACCACAGAAATTGCGACTCTGGGATTGGGAAACAAATTTGGTCCCTGGGTGAGAATTTTTGCCAATGTGTTTGCTGTATTTGCAATGGGGACTGGCTTTATGGGATTAGGAGTGGCACTCAAACAGAGTTTGGTGTGGGATTGGAAGATACCGTCTTTGTTGGCGACCATTTTAGTAATATTAACACCACTAACATTTTTCATGGCTGGGTGGCGTGACTTTGTAAGTATTTTGGGAGTAGTAGGTGGATTGTTTTTGGGTATAGAGGCAATACTAATGGCGCTTGTATATTGGAAAGCCAAAAAATCTGGTGATTTGCCGGCAGACCGTTACAGTTTACCTCTGGCGGGTTTGTTAACAGCTTTGGTTTTTGTGGTATTTACAATCGCTACGGTAGTTAGTATAATTGGAATTGTTAATTTTTAGACGGTGTTAGTTGTTGCTAAGTGTATTGGTCGATTACTCAACAACAACTTCCTTCTGTCGTTAATTTATTAAATAATTTATGTCAAAGAATTTTGTTTTTACGTCAGAATCGGTGACTGAAGGTCATCCAGATAAAATCTGTGATCAAATCTCTGATGCAGTTTTAGACAAACTAATCGGACAGGATCCAAAATCTCATGTGGCTGTAGAATGTTTTACTACCACTGGTTTGGTTATCGTTGGTGGTGAAGTCACTACCAATGGTTATGCCGACGTGCAACAAATCGTACGTGGAGTTTTGACTGATATTGGTTATACTGATCCAGCTTATGGTATCGATGGTGAACACGCTGGTGTACTTGTTTCTATCCATGAGCAGTCTCCAGATATCGCTCAGGGTGTGGATAAAAAAGCTATTGAAGAACAGGGTGCAGGGGATCAAGGTTTGATGTTTGGTTACGCTTGTAACGAAACAGAAGAACTGATGCCGTTGCCAATCGCTTTGGCTCATAGATTGTCCAAACGTCTCGCTGAAGTTCGCAAGAGTGGTGAAATTCCATATTTGCGTCCAGACGGCAAATCTCAGGTAGCTGTCGAATATGTCGATGACAAACCAACTCGTTTACAGAATGTAGTTATTTCTACCCAACATCATGATAGTGCTACCAATGAACAAATTCGCGCTGATGTGACCGAAAAGGTTATCAAACCAGTTTGCGAGAAGTATATGGACGACAAAACTGATTTGTTTATCAATATGACTGGTCGTTTTGTAATCGGTGGTCCTCAAGGTGATACCGGTTTGACTGGTCGCAAGATTATTGTGGACACTTATGGTGGCATGGGTCGTCATGGTGGTGGATGTTTTTCTGGTAAGGATCCAAGTAAAGTAGATCGTTCTGGTGCTTATATGGCTCGTTATGTGGCCAAAAACATCGTGGCCGCTGGATTGGCTGATAGATGTGAAGTGCAAGTGGCTTATGTTATTGGCCGCGCTGAACCCACCAGTATTCGTGTAGATAGTTTTGGTACTAGTAAATTGGGAGATGAAAAATTGGAATCAGCAGTCAAAGCAGTGTTTGATTTTCGTCCTGGAAAAATTATCGAACATCTTGATTTGCTCAAACCGATTTATCGCGCTACTGCCGCCTATGGGCACTTCGGACGTAATGAATTTCCTTGGGAAAAAACTGATAAAATTGAAGATTTGAAAAAGGCTGCTCAATAATATAAATAGGATAAAAAACACCACCGATATAATGACTTATTAGCTTTCCTCACCTCGCGAGAGGTTCAGGGATGAAGCCTCGGCTTCATAACCCGCTAATAAGTAATTATATCGGTGGTGTTTTTTTGATTATATAAATTGTCATCCTCGCGCTTTGCCTCGCCGAAGCTTTAGCGAAGGCAGGAACGCGGGGATCTTCTTTATTCAACTAGGCTACCTTTTTTACTTCCGATATCAGAGTTTGGTAAAATATTATTTACTACATTTTTATTTAATGTAAATGCTTTGCCGGTTATTTTATCAGTCGCGGTAAATTTGATATCATTCACCAAATTTATATTCTTTCCAATTTGTTCTGGAGATGGAGAAACCTCAACTTGAAAAAATAATCCGGTTTGGCTATTGGGTGGTAGCTCACGATAATTCCAATTTATGGTTCGGGTTGATTCGTTGAACGTGAGAGCTGGCCCGATAGACACACTTTGTTGGCCGGTAAAATTTACACCTACTGGAAGTGTGGCAGAAAATATGGCGTTGCTTACTGGGTTGGTAGTATTGTTGGCATGGAAAAATATCCAATACTTGGTAGACTCACCAACTTTTGGTGGTAGGGAACCACGTCCTAGTTGGTCGCCTTCATTGGAATAATATCTAGCTTCAGTAATTAAATTTAATTCAGTCGCGAGCAAAATTTTGGCTGATTCACCCTGATGAGTAAACCTTTGACCAGGGTTATTTTTTAGTTCAGAAATAAATGACGGTGTGATTTCTAGTTTGGCGTTTTCTATAGCTCCGACACTAAAGGTTGGTAATAAATATATCTTGAAATCAAATTGGTCACTGGCCTGCGGTTTGCCGTCTGCAAGGGCAGTCCTTTCTTTGGCACTTATTAATAAATTGGTAGTGCCAACCAACAGATCATTGCCATCAATTTTGAATCCGTTTTCTTTGGCGGTAGTTTTGAGATCCACAATTCCAGGTGAAAAAGCAATTCGTAAATAAGAGTTTTGTAATTCGTAGAGGCCGTTGTTTTTCCAACTGATACTAGTATTAAGCACTTGACTTGGTTGTGCAGAAGTAAAACCACCCAATAATTTGACACCTATTTCAATGTTTGGAGAAAATGTTTTTACAACTGTATGATTGTTCGCTATTTGAACAGGATGATTATTGATATTGGCAATGGCAATAATGCTGAGATTATATTCACCAGATTTTACAGGCATGACAATTTCTCCAGTTATTAATTTTTCACCATTTTTGTCCAATGTAATGTTTTGTAAATCGGCCTTGTTTATGCCGGAAATAGTTCCAGGAAAATTTATATCAAAATTCACGCCGTCTAATTTTGTGTCGGATGTATTAATTAGTTTATAAACAAAAGGCACTCGTTCGTTGGCAAATGAAGTAGCGGTCATTTCCAATGAGGCATTCAAAACACTGTCTGATAAATTTACCAAAAACGATCCTATTTTTTGTTCGTGGTTTTTAGAATTTTCTGGCAAGTAGGAAAGTAGAGCAGAAATTTTTTCATCTTGTTTTGGTGATACCCAAAGACGCCCGTATACTTCTGCCTGTCCACTGGCGCCAGGACGTAGTTCGGACAAATCAAAAGTGGAATCAGTTTTGAAAATACTAACAGGGGTAAGACTGCGGTCTACAATAAAGCCAGCTGGCAGATGCATTGCCAAAATTGGTTCGCGTAAATAGTATTTACTACGATTTTTATAGTCGATAGTTACTTTTACCAATTCGCCACTTTTAACTCGGTTTGAACCTAGAGAAATTTTGAGATCAATCTGGTCGGTCAAACCCGGATTCCAAAAAAAGAAGAAAAGTCCGGCAATTAAGATGGCAATAGCGGTAGCCAATAAAACTAAATCAAAAACAAACAGTTTTTTTGCATGAGCGTAAACACCGTGATATCGCAAATGATAATGTCGATCAAAAATGTTATAGATAGCTTTAAACATATATATAAATATTTACAAGGATATTATACGCTCAATTCGTTGGCGTTGCAACAAAAAATCCCTCGAGATTTTCGAAGGATTTCATTTTATTTTTGAACCGATTCAGGGTTGTCTGAAATGTCCTTTTTGATATTGAGTGATTTTGGGTTGGGGGAGTAGAGGGGGTTCTTTATTTTCCATTTTTCTACAAATTGCCCAATACCCTTATTGGCCAGTTTGTTTTTTACAGTAGTGTGATGTTGTGACCACTTTACCAAACTTTCAAAATTGACCTTATAACGGCCAGACACAATTACGTAGGTAATTTCCTGAGAGGCGATAGCCCGACGGATAGTTTGAGAGTTTACCCCAAACAGACGCGCCGCCTCAGAAATAGACACTCTGATCATTTCTTTTGGCTTTTGGTCAATAATTGGGGCGGTAATTTTTTGCTCATCCATAAAATTTGTATAGACTAGTGTATACAAATTACCATCTTTTCAAGGGTTTGTCAAGCGAATCCATTGACCTTTAATCGTTTTTATGCTATTCTGACCTATCGGTAAAATAGCTGATAGTGGAAAATTTGTATACACTAGTCTATACAAATAATAGATATAAATTTTAAAAGCGTTGAAAAGCTGAGTAGTAATTTGTAGACAAGTTGAGCGTGGCTGTCTCTGCTGTCTGAGTCCCGACTTAGTCGGGACGAGTTCAGAGACAGAGCTCGACGAGTCACAAATTACACGAAACTTTTCACAGCTTGAAAAATTTATATCTATTATGCCAATCAATGGTATATATACAGTATACATAAATATTTGACCATAACCCACATTTTTGCTATCATATGCATTACCGCTTTTGGCAGGCAGACTATATTGATAGGTAAGTGTAACACTTTTAACTTTCTCTCGTCTTCTATAATGTCAAACGTGATTAAAGAGAAGATTCTTCTCTACAAGATCTATACTAAGAAAGATACGGACGCTTATACTGAGCTTTACGATCTTTACATCAAACGAATATATCGATTCGTTTTTTTTAAGGTTGGCAGTCACGAGAATGCCGAAGATGTTACATCGGAAGTGTTTCTCAAAACTTGGCAATATTTGATAGGTGGTTCCGAATCGGTATCAGATATAAAAAGTTTTAGTGGTTTACTTTACCGGATTGCACGAAACAGTATTATAGATTTTTATCGTGCTCGTGCTAACAAGAGTGAAGTACTAATAAATGAAAATACAGATGTGAGTGATAGTGGTAGTTGGTACGGACAGTTGGATGATAAAATAGAAACAGAAAAAATCATCCAAACGATCAAAAAATTGAAACAAGAATATCAGGAAGTTTTGACACTAAAATATGTTGATGAACTTGAAATCAAAGAGATAGCCGAAATTACTGGCAAGGGCCAGATCGCGGTTCGAGTCACATTACATCGCGCTTTAAAAAAATTAAAAGAAATTTTGGGAAAAAGTTAAAAGTATGTCGCAAGATTTAATTGCACAACTTAAACAGCTCAAGAACGGGGAAGTAAAACCTCGCCAAGAGTGGTTGGATAACAACCGCGCGCTTTTGCTATCCCAAATAAAAAATACTGTTACTCCAGAAGCACAGAAAATGAATTTTGATAATATCTGGAACACCATGTCTTTGTTTGTTCCACGCGCTTGGGTATTCAATGTAGTTCGTCCTATTGCTGTTCTATTAGTAGTAGCTATAGTAGCCACTAGTGGTTGGGTAGCTAGTGTGGACGCTTCATATAATACTTTGCCAGGTGACTTTCTTTATCCAGCCAAACGTGCCGGTGAAAAAACTCAGGTAGCCGTAGCTGGTATGATCGGCTCGAAAAAAACCGAAACCATTTTGCATTCTGAATTTGCCAAACGTCGTGCTACCGAGACCAAACAATTGGTAGCCAGTAAAGATCCTGCCAAGCAAGAAAAAGTAAAAGAATCCATCCAAGATTTAAAAAAAGAAATCGCCAATGTTAATCAAAAATTGGAAGAAATAAAAGTTGCTTCTACAAATAACGCCGTATCTGCCGATGTGGTCAAAGATGTAAAACAAGATACAGAACAAATTACCAATACATTACAAGAAGTAAAAGCGGCTTTGTTAGTTACATCAAATATCAATGATACTAGCTCTACCAAAGAAAATGCAGTGGCTATCAACGAAGCCAAAGATTTGGCCAAGGATGTATCAGTAAAAGCCGTAGAAGTAATTGTTACCAAACATTTAGAAGGGGACAAATCAGTGACAGCCGAAGAAGTAAAACAAGAAATAAATAACACTTTACAATCTGCTACTACCGATGCTCAACAATCCAAACAAAGTGTAGCCGGTGTACAAGCTGTTGTGACTGCCGCGAAGATTGAAGCCAAAGATTTGGCCGCTTTACCAGCCACTAGTGCTACTTCCACCACTGCTCTCAATTTGAAAATTTCTGAAGTGGCAAGTGTTACTAATAATGCCGCCGCCGCCAATAAGACGGTGACAGATAATGTGGACAAGAAAGTTAATGAAGCGGTCACTGCGCTTAGCAAAGGTGATCTCACTACGGTAATGATAAAACTAACGGAAGCAAATACTGCTACCAAAGAAGCGGAAAAAATTTCTGATCAAATGGTAAACAATGTTCAACAGTTGGTACCAGTAGCTCCGCTCATCGCCGCTACGGATATCAAAAAAGAAGTTGTTGATGTAAAAGATATAAAAGTTATTATTGACACTTCTACGTTGACGACAGCGCCAGTTATCAAAGTTATTATTCCAACTACTACCAGTATAAAACCAGAAATAAAAATAAATTAATAAAAACGGAAAAAGAAATAAAATTCTTTTTCCAGGAATGATCGAGTCGCATCTGTGACGTTGTTATTCCCGGAGAGAGAAAATTTCAAATACAGTTTTGCCTTAGGTCGAGGGTTCATATGAACTTGCAAAACTTTTGTACGTATTCCGATTTAATCGGGATACAAATTCCATTGCGTTTGACCGTTGTATTTATATGACGCGCGCAAAACAATGGGATCTATTAACTATAATTATGAACAATTTATTAAAATT
>JBAYIZ010000007.1:0-55181 GCA_041665405.1 Candidatus Magasanikiibacteriota bacterium | reverse complement strand
CAATAAAAATATTTTATTATCTGGTTCGTTGTTGCGAATCAAAACCGACAACCAACTAAATACTGTTTTTACCAACATCATTTTATTAAAATCATTCAAAATATTTTTATAACAAACCACTGGCACCACTTTGGTAAGATGATTGATTTCCTTACCGGGAATAATATCCGCCTCAACTAAAAAAAACGGCTCTAAATAAGCCGAATTTTTGCTAATGATCTTTTTTATACCGCGTGCCTGTGCTTCTATTTTCCCTTTTTCAAATGTATACAAAGTGATAATCTGGTCATACTCGCGAAAATCTGTCCGATGCAGAATAAAAGAATACATATTTATAAATTACACCCGCTCATGCATGGGTGGACCATGAAAAACTATCACTTTCAGACCGTCAATTCCAGCCTCGAACCCGTGAGTTTTATTCTTTTCCAAAAAAATTAAATCATTTGTT
This sequence comes from Candidatus Magasanikiibacteriota bacterium, assembly GCA_041665405.1. GTDB lineage: Bacteria > Patescibacteriota > Patescibacteriia > Magasanikbacterales > GWA2-37-8 > CAIOJG01. Next base: position 54,730 of record JBAYIZ010000007.1, on the reverse strand, counting down.
TCCACTGGAATATTTTTTTCTTCTTCTGAAATAAATCCAACACCATTTAATACCAAAACTATTTCTTCAGATGTTATATGTTTGTGTCGTTGAATTTTTTCTGTCGGTTTTAAATTAATCATTATCGCATCAATATCATGAGCACATTTCTCTAAAATTGTTCCTTCAAACAAATTTTCCTTATCAGCATAAACCATAACAGCATTACTCACATAGGCATCATTCTTCTCACCTTTTATTTTGTTCAAATTATATTTTAACATACATTATTTCTTATTTTTGACCAAATAACTTTCAAGCAACACCATCGCGGACTTTTCATCACGACTAGCCCCACCCTCCATCCGATCCGCTTGTTTAGAAGTAAACCGCTCATCAAAAAATTCCACTTTAATACCAATCTCTTTTTCAAAACCCTCAACAAACACTCGAATCTTTTTAGTGTTTTCATTTTCCTTACCATCCATAGTATATGGCAACCCCACCACCACTTTTTGAATCTTCTCGGTCTTGATCAAATCCACCAATTCCCTTTTGGCCTTAATTTTATCCTTATTGTCAATCACCCCATATGGCAAAACCACATTGATACCCGTATCGCACCAGCCCAATCCAATATTTTTTGTGCCGAAGTCCACAGCTAATATATTCATATACTAAGAAAATTGAAATAAATATTTTAACCGAACGAACGATAAAAATACGAGTAAAATTTGCAGATGAGTGAAGCGTGGCTGGCCGTGCTGTTTGAGCCCGCAGGCGAGTTCACGGCCAGAGTGAAACGAATCGCAAATTTACGAATATTTTTATAGTGAGAGAGGTAAAATATTTATTGAAATTTGATAAATTAATCTATTTCCCCTGGTCGGCGTGTCGCCACAATATTCCCAGTTTTGGTAATCACAACCGTATGTTCAAAATGCGCACACATCGATGAATCTGCCATAATAATTGTCCAATTATCTGGACTGTTGTCTACACGCCAATCACCCATCGAAACCATTGGCTCAATCGCCAACACCATACCAGGTTTTATTTTTATTTTTTCTAATTTTGGATCATAATAATTTGGAATTCTAGGATCTTCGTGCACAGCATGTCCAACTCCGTGCCCAACCAAATCTCGAATTATTCCATACTTGCCTTGAGATTTTACATAATTTTCAACAGCCCTGCCGATATCTGCCACACTATTACCAGGAATAGCGGCTTTTATTCCAGCTTCTAGGGATTCCTGAGTTACTCGCAATAATTTTTCTGTCTCCTTAGAGATTTTTCCTACCGCCACCGTATAAGCTGTATCGGTGAAATATCCACGTTCTCCTTTTTTGAATGGCCATTCCATCCCAATATCAATAGTAAAGATATCACCATCTTTCAAAATACAATTTTTCTTCGCAATACCATGTACCAATTCTTCATTAACACAAGCACATATAGTAGATGGAAATGGAATATCATCTTTGTGGCCCTTAAATCCTTTGAAAGCTGGACGACCCCCTGCTTCTTCAATCAATCTCTCTGCCATTTGATCCACCTCCCAAGTACTCATCCCGGGCTTCACCATTTTATATAATTTTTCCAAAATTTCACCGGTCAATTTACAACCAATAATAATCTTTTCAATTTCGTGCTGTGTTTTAATTAACGCCATAAAATAAAATTATGATTTCGCGATCTCTGCAATTTGTTTTTCCACCAATTCAATAGTTTGATCTCCATCAACAGATTTCAACAAATCTAAATTTTTATAATAATCTACAATCGGTTGTAGTGCCAAATTACCCTGCTCTTCAATTCTTTTTTGGATAGTTTCTATTTTATCATCTTGTCTATAAACCAATTCACCGCCACATTTTGGACAAACAACCAAATCTTTGGTAGTCGCCAACCAAGGAATAATTTCCCCGCACTTAGCACAAATTCGGCGTTTTGTCAGACGATTCATAGTTTCTTCATCAGACAATTTTACTTCAATTACTTGCACTTCTTTTTCCAAATTATTTTCCACAAAAAATTTCTGAAATTCTTGCGCTTGTTCCAAATTACGAATCGCACCATCCAAAACTACACCTTTATTTTCACCCAAAATATTTTTTATTTCATTAAAAGACAAACGATACACCAACCAATCCGGTACCAAATTCCCATCTTTCATTTCCTCCAAAGCATTTTTTTCATCATAAGCAATATTGTTTTTTTCTGCAAGCGCGCGCAACAAATCACCCGTAGAAAAATGTATATATCCAAATTTATGCGCCAACAATTTTGCCTGTGTACCTTTGCCACTTCCTGGTGGTCCGATAAAAATTAAAATCTTTTTTGACATATTAAATTACAAATTTTTTTATTCTTTCTGCTTCTTTTTCTACTACCACACCATCGTATTCACCAGCGTGGGCAGTCACACCTTCATATACTGGCTGACGTTGATCCAAATGTAGATTGAAAATAACCTTTTCTTTTTCAGATGAAATATATACATGAAATCGTGGGTACCAATCACTGTGCACTCGTTTTACATAGCTAACTTCGCCATTTCTCATTTTGTGCTGACCATAGCCACAACGACGAATAAACCGCTCAGGATCACCAATTTTGTCATTTTCAAATATTATTTGCATACCATAGGATTTTAACTAAAATTGAGCAAAAAGTCAATCCTGATTTACATATAAATAACTAAAAAATAGCAAAGCCCTCGGACATTGCTACCCCCACCGATTGGTGAGAACAGAAATGCCGAGGGCAGAAAAACAAGTCCAGACACGCCGCACCGAAGTGACTGATGCGATGCTCTGAAACTATTCGCGACTCACGATCGTGGTCGCGCAGCCGCCATAGGGTGATGTGGTGAATCTAACCGACCCAACCCGATCATTGGTCGTGTACAAGAACCCCAAAGCCCAATGCCATTTGGGGTTCTTCTCGGGGCCTTTGCAGGTCCTGAGGCAGCCGACGGCGCGGCGGCCGGTTCTTTCTTCGGCCAAGATCGTACCAAGGAGCAAGACCTCTCCGTTGGTCATGTCGAAACCGGTGGCCTTATCTATCTGAGCCAACAGTCTCGGTGCGTCGCAGAGGCCAAGACACCCCCAAGGCCGTGCACACCGAAAGACTCCATTGAAATACACTTCCCAGAAACTACTACCTGAAACCCTACGTGCTTGAGTGTCACAGAACACCGACCTGAAATAGAGCTTCGTCACGTCGAGATCGGCACTCGGTTCGGTATCACTCAGCACGGTGAAGCCGTGCTCGGCAGCAATGGCTGCAGAAGGAAAACCTTGCGGGAACCTAGGAGGAAGGTCCTTGACCGTAAGGAAGACCATGAGCCAGTTCCACGCGGCGACCAACCCCATCTAAAGAGCGATGATCTTGTCAACCACGACGCCATGCTTCGAGCTGTTGCTCATCGTATGCTCCTGCTTGTGAATAGTTCACCTTGGAATAAAACACTACAAGTGTTAAATTCCCCCCAGTTTTCTTTTTAATATATTTGTCTAAAATAAACTAAAAAGAAAACTGGGTAAATATCAAAGAACTGTTTAATCTAGTTCATAGATTAACATCAAATTATCACAAAGAATAGCAATTTTGTCAATAACAATCTTTCAATTGACGAACATTCATATTTAGCATAAAATATACCCATGATTCCCGTTTATACGGGAATGCTATTATAACAATATGAAACGTTTTGAGCTCACATTTGCCTTTCTTCAACTTCCTTTGGATTATTTAATGTTGATTTTGGCTGGTTTTACAGCTTATAGTTTGCGCTTTACTGGATTAGTCACCAGTATTCGCCCTATTTTATTTAATTTGTCTTGGGAAAATTATTGGCCCATTGTATTGTTTGCCTCTGCCGGGTGGATTTTTATTTTTGCTTTTTCAGGATTATATTCCGCCGACCCCAACCGCAAATTGGCCAAAGAATTAAACAAAGTATTTTTTGCCTGCGCCACTGGATTCGCCGCTATTACTATTTATGTATTTTTTACTTTACAAAAATTTGATTCCCGCTTTTTGGTTTTAGCTAGTGGAGTTTTGGCTGTCATCTATGTTTCACTCGCTCGCACAATTCTACGATTATTAAAAATTCTTTTTTATCGAATGGGTGTTGGTTTACGTCGCACTGTAATTATCGGTACTCAAAGTGTAGCCGACCAAATTCAACAAACACTTGAAAGCAAGCCCTATCTCGGATACAAAATAGTTGGTGTTTTAAAAAGTTTTAATCAAGATGAATTATCCAAAATACAAAAAAATGACTTGGACGAACTAATTTTTGCTGATCCAAAAAGTAAAGAGGATGAGGCATTACAAACCATTGACTTTGCCAATGAACACCATATTACTTTCAAATATTCCGCGGATTTATTTGCTACGATATCCTCTAATATGGCAATTTCCACTATCGCTGGTATCCCTATTATTGAACTCCGTCGCACCCGCCTCACTGGCTGGGGTAGAATTTTAAAAAGAGGTAGCGATATATTTTGGAGTATATTTTTCTTAATAATTTTATCTCCAATATTTTTAATTATCGCGTTAATAATTTCAATTGAAACCGGCGGACCGATTATTTACAAAAATGAACGCGTCGGACAAGAAGGTAAAAAATTCTTCACCTACAAATTCCGTTCTATGTACCAAAAATATTGTACTGGCGAACAATTTGGAAAATCTGGGCAAGAAGCCATCGAGGTAGAAAAAGAATTAATAAAAGAAAAAAGCGAAAAACAAGGCCCGGTTTATAAAATAAAAAATGATCCTCGCATCACACCTTTTGGTCGTTTTATCCGTCTTCTTAGCCTGGACGAATTACCTCAGTTTTTTAATGTGTTGGTTGGAAATATGAGTTTAGTAGGCCCTCGTCCTCATCAACCAAGAGAGGTAAATAAATACGAAAAATGGCACAAAACTGTTTTAGCTATCAAACCAGGTATTACGGGAATGGCCCAAATTTCCGGACGCAGTGATTTGAGCTTTGATGAAGAAGCTCGTTTAGATATTTTTTATATTGAACACTGGAATTTCTTCATTGATTTTATTATTTTGATTAAAACACCCTTTGTTGTAATTCGAAAAACTGGATCGATTGTATGAAAATTGCCCTAGTGCATGATTATCTTTCGCAAGATGGAGGGGCGGAAAGAGTTTTAAAAGCCTTACACGAAATTTGGCCAGATGCGCCAATTTTTGTTTTATTTCACGACCGAATAAAAATTAATTATTTGGATCATGAAAAAGTCAGAGAGTCGTGGTTGTCAAAAATGCCATTCATAAATAATATTTTTCAATGGTATTTGCCTTTTATGCCCATGGCCACCGAGCAGCACGATCTGCGTGGATATGATATGGTTATTTCTTCATCCAGTGGTTTTGCCAAAGGTGTTATTACTTCACCAGATACTTTACATATCTCATATTGTCATACTCCTCCTCGTTTTCTTTGGGGAGATGGCAACAATTATTTGTCCGATTTAAAAAGTAATTATTTTATTAAGTTAATTTTACCATTGTTAAATCATCAATTACGTATTTGGGATCAAATGAGTACTCAACGAGTCGATCATTTTATTGCCAACTCTCAAACTGTTCAAAAAAGAATTAAAAAATATTATCGCCGCGAATCGGAAATTATTTTCCCGCCTGTTGATACCCACCGCTTTCAAATTGCCAACAAGCTTGGTGATTACTATGTCGCAGGTGGCCGCCTAGTGCCATATAAGCGTTTGGATTTAGTTGTAAAAGTTTTTAATCGCTTAAATATACCGTTGAAAATTTTTGGTATCGGACCAGAATTTAAACATCTAAAAAGAATCGCAAAATCAAACATTGAATTTTACGGAAAAATTTCTGAGAGTGAAAAAGCTGTTTTATTTAGCCGAGCATTAGCCTTTATCCATCCTCAAAAAGAAGACTTCGGAATCACTCCGGTCGAAGCTATGGCCGCTGGCCGACCAGTGATTGCCTACGGATATGGCGGCGCTACAGAGACAATCATATCCAACGAAACTGGCATGTTTTTTTATCAACAAACATGGGAATCACTTCTCGATAGCGTGTCAAAATTTGATCCTTACTGTTGGGACAGCGAAAAAATCCGTCTTCATGCCCAAAATTTTGCCGCTTATAAATTCAAAAATAAAATTCAATCATTTATCAACGATCACTTCACACAATTTCAAAATAGTTTAAATTAGTTATGAACATTGGTGTCGATATCAGGTCTCTCATGGTTAAAAATAAAACTGGCATTGGCGAGTATACTTTTGAGTTGCTAAGCGCTATTTTTAAAGAAGATAAAGATAATAATTACTTTTTATTTTCTAATTCTTTTAAAAAAACAGATAAAAATTTGTTAATCTGGTCACAACCAAATGTTTATTTTATCTCGATCCGTTATCCCAACAAATTTGTAAATCTAGCGTTGGCTTTAGGTTTGATAAACGTTAATCAACTACTTCCAGAAAAAATTGATATTTGGTATTCTCCCAATATCAATTTTTTATCGCTAAATAAACAAACCAAACATATATTAACAATTCATGATATTTCTTTTGAGTTGTTTCCTGAATTTAATACTTTTAAACAACGACTGTGGCATAAATTAGTTAACCCAAAAAAACAATGCCAGGAGGCAAATATTATTGTCGTACCATCAGAAAATACAAAACGGGATTTGATTCAATATTATCAAATAGAAGAAAACAAAATATTAGTAATCTACCCAGGTATCTCACCAAATTTTGATGTTTCCGAGCCAAAACTAAAATTACAAAAAACTATTATTCAAAAAAAATACGACTTACCGGAAAATTTTATTTTGTTTTTAGGATCGATTGAACCACGCAAAAATTTATTGGGGCTGATCAAGGCCTTTGAAAAACTACCAAAACATTTGAGTGACAAATTTCATTTATTAATTGCTGGAGGATCGGGATGGAAAAATAAATTGGTTTATGAGTGTGCCAATTCTTCAAAATTACGTGACCACATCAAATTTTTGGGATATGTAGCAGATGCCGATAAACCCGCTCTACTAGCACAAGCCAATCTATTTGTATTCCCAAGTTTCTATGAAGGTTTTGGGTTCCCTATTATTGAGGCGATGAAAATAGGTACCCCGGTCATCACTGGCAACCGCTCTTCATTACCAGAAGTTTCAAATAATGCTGCCTATTATATTAACCCAAATAATGTTTCTGAACTCACCATAGCAATGAAACTTATTCTTGAAAACAGCAAACTATATGAGGAATATATAAAAAGAGGCTCAGAATTAGCCTCTAAATACAACTGGAACGAAAGTGCAAAAAAACATCTTCAAATTTTGACGACTAATCAAAAAACCCAATAATCAAATACACAAAATAAACTAAATTTAATACTGTTAATCCGACAATAGAAACCCAAGCCGCGATATTCATAATCTTACCATTGCGATGTTGTCCCATAATATCCTTGCGATTTAAAAGTCTCAACAAGAAAAAGAATAACACCGGCAACACGAATGTGTTTAAGGCTTGTGAAGCAACCAAAACAGTTACTATTGGAAAATTTGGTATTAGTACAATCAAAGCAGTAGAAAAAATACAAAACAAAAAGATTTTATAGAATGCAGACGACTCCTTGAAACCAGCATTAACTTTTCCTTCCCAACCAAAAGCTTCAGTAATAATATAAGCAGTAGAAATAGTCACTACTCCAGCCCCAAGCATTGAGGCATTGTACAGCCCCCAAGCAAACAAATGCTTTGCTAGTGATCCCGCAAACGGTTCCAATGCACGTGCCGCATCGGCTGCGTCATTTATTGTTATACCGTTCGCATACAATGTCCCCGCAGTAGCTATAATAATAAAAAAAGCTACAAAATTCGTCCAAAATGCGCCCAGACAAATATCCAATTTTGCCAAACCCAAATCCTGAGTGCGCACACCCTTTTCTGCAAAATATGATTGAATAAAAAACTGTCCCCAAATGGTCACTGTGGTACCAATAAGAGCGATAGCCATAAATAGAAAATCTTGTGTAGGAATCCAAGATGGCACTACAATGGATTTCAACGCCGCTGACCAATCTGGGTGACTCATAAAACCAGCGACAACATAAGCCAAATATAGCGCTGATGAAGTAAGAAAAATCCTCTGAATGTTTTTAAAATTACCTGATATTACCAACCAACTAACCAAACTAGCCGAGCTCAAAACAAATAACCAATTGGGAATATTATAAATATTTGCCACGGCTGATATACCAGAAATGTTGGCCAAAACATTGGCCCAATTGGCGATAAAACTCAAAGAGATAATAAAAAATGTTGCCTTAAAAGGAAAGTTTTCTCGAATCAAAGCGGCCAGTCCTTTGCCAGAAACTATTCCGAGACGTGACCCCATTTCTTGAGTAATCACCAATACAAAAGTAATAGCAAATAAAACCCAAATCAGATGATACCCAAATTGAGCACCAGCTACCGAATAAGTGGCAATTCCACCAGCGTCATTATCGGCAGTACCAGCAATAATTCCTGGACCAATAACACTACTTATTAATAAGATCCTAGCCCAAAGCTTCACTCTTCTCGATTCTTTTACAACATCATTTTGCATAAAATTAAGCATTTGGTACTAAAACTCGCATCACATCGTCGACAGCGACCACTCCCAAAAATTTATTTTCTTGATCAACTACGGCAGCAGAATTCAAATCATATTTGGTCATCAAATGAGCCACACTTTTTATCGATTGAGTAGGATATAAAACCGGTAAATGAATATTTTTTTTCATCACATCCTTCAAAACTTCCCTTTTATCAGAAATCAATAATTTTCTAAAAGAAATTACACCTTTATACTTTCCCTTTTCATCAATAATATACACGTAATTTAACGAACGAAAACTATCTGAAAGTTTACGAATTTTTTCAATAGTTGCGGCGATAGTATCATCTGGTAAACCAGCGAGAAAATCAGTAGACATCAAACCGCCCGCTGTATCATCCTCATAGCTCAATAATTTTTTTACCTTTTTCATGCGATCTTGTTCAACAAAGTTCAACAATTGCTTTGATTGATGCTCTGGCAAAGATTGAATCAAATCTACTAACTCATCAATTGACATACGCTCACTGATACGTGCCGCATGTTCAGGACTTAGTTGAGAAATCAATAATTTTTGAATCTCAGGATCTATTTCCTCAAATACACGTGCTGCCATATTTTTATCTAGTGATAATACCAGATTACTGCCTTGTTTAGCACTTAAATCCTCTACGATGTTGGCAATGTCAGCGGGATGAAGTCTGGTCAAATCCTTGGACACACTATCCAATTTTAATACACCCTCAACCGGTTGAGCTTTGCGCCAATCAATCAAGTTCACTTTCATGACGCCCAAAAAATCCATCCAAGACATCCCAAGACGACGTAACAATCCGCCGAAACTTACATCAATTCCCAGAATGCACATTTTACCTTCAAAATCACCAATCCGTAGATCATTGACACGAACTACTCGCGCGCCAGCCACATCCACTATTTGTTGATCCATTACATCACGATTCAGACGAACAAAACCATCTGGCTCGTGCTCTAAAAAATTTATTTTTGAAAAAAGTGTACGCAAAGAAACTTCTTCGCTACTAAAATTTTCAATCGCCTCATATGGGATGATGACTCTTTTCCTCTGATGACGTTTTTTGATAACCACATACTCCAAAGGAGAATACTCACCAGGCCGTACTCTGATCAACACATCTTCCAAACGACCAATCACCGTGTCGGCACTATCACTGACTTTACTGTTTAATAGACGACTGAGATATGGCATAAAATATATTTAGACGGCTTTATTATATGCCAAAAAATTGATTTTGGCAATTTGGGGATATCTCTGTTATACTATTTATGGTTCAATTCGTACCGTTGTTTATACGGTCAAACAAATATGAATTTTCTTGTGCTCAGACTTGCACCGAATTGGAGGTTTTCCAGACAGCTTGGTTTAATTCTCGGTGCTTCGGACAATTCGCGCGGCGAAAATTAATATTTGTTTGACCTATAGTATTATAAAAAGATAAACCACATAATAATTATGAGGATTGGAATTGATGCGCGCATGCTTGGACCCAAGCAAGGTGGTTTGGGACGATACATAGAACAACTGATCGCCAACCTAGAAAAAATTGATTCACAAAACGAGTATGCGATATTTTTGCGTAAGGAAAATTGGGATGATTATAATCCTACGAATTTAAGATTTAAAAAAGTTTTGGCCGATATTGGATGGTATGGCTGGGCTGAACAAATTTATTTTCCATACATTATAAAAAATGAAAAAGTTGACCTGATGCACTTTCCTCATTGGAATGTCCCGCTTTTTTATAATCAAAAATTTGTGGTCACTATACATGATCTTCTGCTTCTACATTTTCCTACTAGACATGCGAGCACGCTCGGACCAATATGGTATTGGATCAAAAACAAAATGTTCAGATTTACTCTTAACCATGCAGTAAAAAAGGCTAATAAAATTATCACCATCAGTGAATTTACCAAACAAGATATTGTTCAAACTCTAAAAATTGATCATAAAAAAATTGTCACAACATATTTATCTCCTCTTGAAAAAACCATGGCCGAGGCTCCGTTTTCTGTCTACAAAAAATATGAAATAAACAAACCATACTGGCTGTACGTTGGAGTAGCTTACCCTCATAAAAATTTGTTTAAACTGGTAGATGCTTGGGAAATTTTTTGCAAACAACATGGACATACTTATCATTTAGTTTTGACTGGAAAGAAAAATTATTTTTATCATCAATTAGAAAAATACATAGAACAAAAAAATATTAAAGACATTATTTTGACTGATTTTGTCCCAGACAACGAACTTCCAGAACTTTATCGCAACGCTTCTCTCTACGTCTTCCCAAGTCTCTACGAAGGATTTGGGTTACCTCCTCTTGAAGCAATGCAATATGATTTGCCGGTAATTTCTTCCGATCGGACTTGTTTACCCGAGATATTAGAGGAGGCGGCCATATATTTTAACCCTGACGATCCTCACTCAATTACGTCAGCGGCTAATTTGGTGATTAAAGATAATGACACTCGTAAAAATCTGATCGAAAAAGGACAAAAAACTCTACAAAAATACTCATGGGTAAAGACGGCCACTCAAACTCTTCAAATTTATAATGAAACCAAATAAAAAGTGGATAACTACCGTTTTTTATAGGTGCACGACAGCCTAAAAAGGTGTATAATATAGTAGTTAAACAATCACCAAAATTTTAAGATGTCGCGAATAAATAAATTGTTCAACAAAAAGAGACCACAACTCCGTCGTTGTGCTTTTTGTGATAAACCTGGACATAACAAATCCACCTGTGGCCAGTATTTAGCTTCGCTTGTTCAAATCAAATCAACGCCTATTACAGCCGCCCCGATCAAGTTTTTTATTCATCACGTTTCACACTCACCTACCGCTTCGACCCATGTTGTGAATCTAAAAAAAGACACTACTCAAACCTGGCACAATGTAGCCACAATTTCTCCAGAAAAAAATAAATTTTTAGATTTCAACGCCGCTTACGAAAAAATTAAACAAGAAATTCAATCCAATAAAACCATTACTCCAGGAGACATAAACCAAAAAATATTTGCCAATTTATCTCCATCTGAATCTGTCCAAAATTCTGTTTTGTCTAAAGAGTTAACACCAAAAAAACAAAAATGTGGTGAACATGCAAAATGGTCAATCAAAAAATCTTTTAATTCTATCACCCAAAAAATTGATACACTATTGATAAACTTGGGTAAAAATATAAAAAACTTTTTTAGAGCAAATTTTTTCTTTCAACGACTCATCGCCGCCACTGTAATTTTAATTATTATCCTCATAGTACCTAGCTCGGCCAATAGTTATTACCAGAACATCAAACTTACCACTGGCAAGATTGTTCAAGATAGCACTGCTGGTTTTTTGTCGTTACAAAATTCGACTATTGCTCTAATGCAAGCCGACATTCCTACTGCTCAGACCGCCATTAACGATGCTTTAAACAGCTTCGGAACAGCAATATCCACTATGGAAAACAACTATGAATTTTTACAAAAAATAGCTTCTATCGTTCCCGTTTTAGACAATGAAGTCAGAAGTCGTCAATCTCTACTCTTAGCTGGGCAAAAAATCGCTCAAGGCAACACCTATTTACTAAAGGGTATAGCTGAAAGCCAAATCAACGCTAGCAGTACTTTCAATATCAGATTGGGAATTTTTAACAACCACCTGTCGGCCGCTATACCAAACTACAAGGAGGCGTTGGGTTATTTAGATACAGTAAACTCGGATTCCTTACCTCTAGATTATCAGGGACCATTCAAAGAATTTAAAATTATTTTTACTGCAGTTTTGCATGATTTACAAAATTTGTCTGATTTAAATGGGGCTATCAAGGAAATTTTTGGCGTTCAAGGTCAACGTCGTTATTTATTAGTCTTCCAAAATCCCAGCGAACTACGCCCTACTGGTGGATTTATCGGTAGTATCGCAGTAATGGATGTTAAAGACGGTAAAATTATCAGTCTAGATGTACCAGCAGGTGGTAGTTACGACATACAAGGCCAATTGGATCAATTTTTGGAACCACCTACCCCGTTGTTGCTAACCAATAAACGCTGGGAATTCCAGGACTCGAATTGGTTCCCAGATTTTTCTACTAGTGCTCAAAAAATGATGTGGTTTTATCGCCACAGTCGCAATGTAACTGTGGATGGTGTTATCGCCATCAACGCCTCAGTGCTGGAAAGACTATTAGCAATCACTGGTCCGATATCCGATGAAAAACGAGGATTAACACTTTCGGCTGACAACGCTCTGTCAACCATCCAACAAGTAGTTGAAACCGGCCCAGAAAAAAAAGGCAACAAACCAAAACAAATCCTCTCAGACTTGGCTCCCCAATTTATTGACCATTTCAAAAATAGTGAACCAAAAGATCTTGTGCCGTTGATTGTAAATTTACAAGAGGCTTTGACAAAAAAAGAAGTACAGGCTTACTTCACCGACCAGACTGCTCAATTGGCAATAGAACAAATGGGTTGGAGCGGGAAAATTTTAGTTACCAATGATCGTCAAGATTATTTGGCTGTCTTCAACACTAACATCCATGGCGAAAAAAGTGATAGTAAAATAAAACAATCCATCAGTCACCAAGCGGTGGTACAAGATGATGGCACTATTACTGATACTGTCACAATTTCTCGTACTCATACCGGCAATGCTCAAGAGAAATTATATGGCACAACCAATATTGATTACATTCGTTTATATGTTCCAAAAAATAGTGAACTTGTATCCGCTAGTGGTTTTATTTGGCCCGAAGAAAGTAATTTTAAAGTACCAGAAAAAACATACAAGGCTGATGAATTTTTAAAACAAATAGAAAAAGAAATTAAAATTGATGAACGTACCGGCACTCGAATTACTGAAGAATTTGGCAAGACTGCTTTCGGCAATTGGGTAATTACCGAACCTGGACAAACTACCGAAATCGAATTTACTTATAAACTTCCATTCAAACTAGCTGACATAAATCAAACTGCCAACATCTCTTGGCAAAAAATTGTTAATTCAAAACAAGCCCAGCGTTATCAGCTAATAATACAAAAACAGTCTGGTATTGAAAGTTTGTTTGAGAGCCAAATAATCTTACCTACTGATTGGCAACCAAATTATAAAGAAGGTGACGGCATCGAATTGGCTAAAAATGGAGCCAGCATCTCTTCACTAACATTAAATACAGACCGGGTATGGGGCCTGGTAATGGAAAAATAAAATAATAATTATATATTTTATGCCCAAAAACAACATACCGGTTGAAAATTTTGAGAAAATCGCTACAAAAAAACCACGCCGTCGCACCACCAAGGCACTTCCACCAAAAAACGACAATTATGCTGACCAAAAAATCGAACGTCAACTAACTAGTATTTACAAAGACGACAGTGGAAAAATGCCAGATATGCGAAAAATAAATAAAACTCAAACCGGATCATTTCTTGGTGGCCTATTCAAATTTGTATTTTCAATTGCCATTCTAGCCGCTTTGGCCTGGGCAGGATTTTTCTTTTTACCAATGGCCAATAAATTTTCTGATACACAGCTAGATCTAAAAATAATCGGCCCAGAAAGTTTTACTATTGGAGCCACCACCACCTATCAGATTGTCTTCAAAAACAACCAAAACGTCACTCTCAATAACGTGAATTTGACTACCAACTATCCATCTGGATTTGTCTACTCACAAAGCTCATTAAACCCAAAAAATGTTGGAAAAAATGAATGGGATATCGGTGTTTTAAAACCAAACGAAGAAAAAACATTACAAATTACTGGTAATCTATTTGGATCATTAGGAAATGGACAATCGTGGAGAGTTTTGTTGAACTACACCCCTGAAAATTTCAAATCGGAAATGCAAAAAGTAGCCACTCTAAATGTTTTGCCAGCTCAAGCGCCTATTACTATCTCGTTGTCTGGTATCGATAAAATCACACTTGACACCCTTACCCATTATACGATAGTGGTAGAAAGCAAGGACAATCTAATGAGACAAAACCTAGAAGTGGTTCCCGTTTTCCCTGCTAGCTTTTCAATCACTTCCTCATCAATTCCACTAATAAAAAAAATTTGGAAAATACAACCATCTGCATCAACAAATAGTATTTCCAAGTATATTATAAACTTTTCCGGCAAATTCAGCGCTACAGACGAAAGTGCTGTCGCACTAAAAGTACAAGTTAAATTGGCCAATCCAAATCAAGACAGTTATTTATTGTCCGAAGCTATTCTAAATACCGAAATCATCAAAAATGCTGTCACAATTAACACTGCTATAAATGGATCACTCACCGACATGGAATCAAAACCAGGTGAAATTCTCAACTTTACAATTGCTATAAAAAATTCTGGTAAAGATGTAATCAATAAAACACAAATCAAGCTCACTGTCGACGCTCCATCATACAAAAACCAAAGTATCTTGAGCTGGAGTGACATCGCTGATAAAAACGACGGCGACATCAACGGCTCTCAAATATCTGACCAGGTTCGTCGGGCTACTCTAGTGTGGAATGATAAAAAAATCTCGAGTTTAAGTAAGTTGAATTCTGGTTCAGATGTATCATTTGACTTCCAGATACCAATAAAAAATAGTGATAAAGCACCTTGGAATAGTATTGAAAATAATCAAATTAAAATCACAACTGAGCTTACCTTTGTTGATTCTACCAAGGCAACTCAGACAATTAGTGGCAACCCTATAAATATCACTCTCAATTCTGATTTATCGATTGAAGTAAAAAATGATATTAGTAGTGATAGCCAAGAAAAAGAAAAACACAGTATTACTTGGATGTTAAACAATACCTATCACCCATTAAAAAACGTTACTTTATCAGCTGATATTTATGGCGACATCATATGGGACGGGCCTTCTTCGACCCCATCCAATATTGTCCAATATAATCCAAAGACGAAACATTTGGTCTGGACTATACCTGAAATGACAGACAACACAGATGTTTTGGTTTTTCCATTTTCTGTCACTATTAACAAAAACAATCCCACTCAGGATACTCTAGTTTCAAAAGTACATGTCACCGCTGATGATACAGTGAGCGGAAAGAAACTAGAACTATTGGGGAACGAAATTTCACTCAACAATTAAAAATCAAAATAAAAAAAACACCACGAACATAATTACTTTTAAGCGGGTTATGAGCCGAGGCTCATCCTTTCACCATCGCGGGTGAAAAAAGCGCAAAAGTCATTATGTTCGTGGTGTTTTTTTATTTATCCAAAAATTTTGTAATAATTTTTTGCGCTCCAACAATATCGTCTGGCGCAATCCATACAATCCGCTTGTCGCGTTTAAACCATGTTTCTTGTCTTTTGGCATATCTGCGAGTATCACGTTTTAATACGTCCACTGCTTCTTCCAGAGTAATCTCCCCTCTCAAATAGCTGCCGATTTGCTTATAGCCGATACTACTCATACTCGATAAGTCCCAAGGATATTTGCCCGATAGTATTTTTGTCTCTTCCACCAAACCAGATTGGATTTGAGAATCGATGCGATTATTTATATTTTGATAAAGTTTTTCTCTGTCTGTTTTTATACCAATTTGTAACGCATTATATAATGGTATTGATTTGGTAGTTTGCGAAACAAAAGACTCTCCACTACTAATCGCCACTTCCAGAGCCCGCATCACTCGACGACGATTTTTCAAATCTACAGTTTTGGCCGTTTCCGGGTCAATATTCTTTAATAACTTTATTAACTCTTCCAAAGGTTTCAAATCAAAACTTTTTCTTAACTTTGTGTTCGGTTCTACTTTCGGAATATCTAAATTATCTACCAGCGACCAAATATATAGGCCTGTTCCTCCAACCACAATGGGCAATTTCCCGCGAGACAAAATATCCGCTATCGCCAGGTTAGCCTGATCCTTAAAATCAGACAAAGTGAAACGTTTGCTCGGTTTAACAATATCCACCAAGTGATGAGCTACCCCCTGAAAAATATATTCCCCGCTATTTTGCCTTCCAGGATCATGGGCTGGCTTTGCCGTAGCAATATTCATTTCTTTATAGACCTGGCGAGAATCGGCGTTTACTACTTCCCCATTAAATTTTTTAGACAATAAAATACTCAGAACAGTTTTTCCTGAGGCAGTTGGGCCAACTATAAAGATAACTTTGGGGAAATGATTTTTCATTGAACGGATTATACTTATAATAGTGAAAAAATGCAAGTGGAATAATACAAAATCCGTCTTTTGAGCGGATTTTGTATTATTATCGAATTTATATTCTGTCCTTTATTTCACTTTGAATTTTAACCAAGAATTCTGTTTTACTCATTTTAATCTGTTCTTTTTGTCCACGTACTTTGATCATCCAATCTTCACCGGCCAATTCTTTATCTCCGACTACAATGATATATGGTACTTGTCTGTTGGCCGCCTTACGCACGCGATTGCCTAATGTTTCACTGGCGCAATCACTTTCTACACGAACACCCAAATTAAATAATTCTAGTTCTATCGCCTTTGCCCCCTCGATATGTTTATCCACTACTGGTACCAGTACGATTTGAGTTGGACACAACCATACCGGCCAACGACCACCATAATGCTCTATCAAAAAGGCTGTGAATCTTTCATGTGTGGAAAGTGGAGCACGATGAATAACAAATACTTCATTATTGTCTTGACCGGTTTCATCTGTATAACTTAATCCAAATTTTTGTTTGGCGGCAAAGTCCAATTGAACAGTAGACATAGTTTCTTCGCGACCAATAATGGATTTGAACATTACATCAATTTTTGGTCCATAAAAAGCCGCTTCATCCTCCGCTTCCACAAATGGCACTTTCATTTCTTGCAATACTTCGCGAATTATACCTTCACTGTATTCCCAATTTTGAGGTTCGTTAATATATTTGTCCAAATGATCAGGGCTCCACTTGGAAAGACGAAACCAATAATTTTCTAAACCAAAAATCTTGAAATATTTTACCATCAGATCAATCACACTCTTGAATTCGGCTTTGACCTGATCTTTGCGACAATAAATATGAGCATCGTTCATCGCCATACAGCGTACGCGCAACAGCCCAGCTAATGTGCCAGACAATTCATTGCGATAGCACTCACCATATTCTGCAATACGCAGAGGCATATCACGATAACTATGTTTGTTGTGATTGAAAATCGTATGATGGTGTGGACAATTCATCGCTTTGAGATAATAAGTACCATCATCCATTACCATCGCTGGATACATACTATCTTTATAATATGGCAAATGACCGGAAGTGAGATACAGCTCTTCTTTGCCCAAATGTGGGGTACGAACACGAACATAACCGGCCGCGCGTTCAAAATCAGTAGCCAATTTTTCTATTTCATTGCGAATAATAGTGCCGTTTGGCAACCACATTACCAAACCCTTGCCAACCTTCTCATCAAAGAAAAACAAATCTTGCTCAGCACCAATTTTTCGGTGATCTCGCTTTTCTGCTTCTTCCAACAAATGCAGATACTCATCCAATTCCGCTTTGGTGGCAAAAGCAACCCCATAAATTCTTTGTAACATTTTATTTTTACTGTCTCCACGCCAATAAGCACCTGCTACATGAGTTAATTTAAACGCATCAGGATTAATTTCGCTCGTATCTTCTACATGTGGCCCAGCGCAAAGATTATGAAACCAATCGGAATCATAAAAACTTAATACCTTTTCGCCTTTTTCTTTGAGTCCATGAATCATTTCTGTTTTATACGGATCGTGCGTATAAAATTTCAAAGCATCTTCAAAACTCGCTTCACTTTTTACAAACTTAATTTTTTGAGAGATCATTTCACGCATCCGTTTTTCTATCCACTCGAAATCTTTTTCAGAAATACTTTCCGGCAGATCATAATCCTGATAAAAACCGTTTTCAATAGAAGGCCCCACACCCAAACCGGCCTGAGGATATTTTTTTTCCATTATGGCCATACTCATTAAATGAGCTAATGAATGACGCATTTTTTCCAATTGTTCTTTTTCCATATATATTATTTTTTATATTCTTGACGCAAGATACTATATATCTCACTATCTTCGAACTTTTTAGTAATTAAATTAAAATATCTTTGTCTTTGTTTTCCTTCATAAACAAAACCTAATTTTTTATACAATTTCTTTGCGCGCCCATTACCTGCATATACAAATAAATCAACCCGATTACATTTTAATTTTTTAAAAGCAAAAGCAATGATAGCTTCAAAGGCCTCGGCACCATACCCCAAACCCCAAGATTGTTTATCGCCGATCACAATACCAAAATTGCCGACGTGATTAACATAATTATACCTAATATCAATATTACCAACCAACTGGTTATTTTCATTAAGCATAGACCAGACATAATTTTCTTTTGACTTGATCCTATCCTTTATCCATTTTATTTCATTTCTCAAAGATGGTGCTTTTTGTAATATTAAATATTTAGTCACTTCCTTATCACGAAACCAACTTATAAAAATATTAGCGTCCTTCACACTTAACGGACGCAATGTAATTCTCTTACATTTTATTATTGGCACTTTCATATAAAAATAAAAAACCGATATCTAAACAAAGATATCGGGGTCAAGGGATTTCCTAGACGGTTCCACCCGAATGTTTCACTCATTTTTTGGCTTAGCCCCAGTCCACCATTGGCAGAAGGGATCCTTACGGAAAGCAGTTGGTAGCCGCTTCAATCACCTGTGTCTATATTAAATTAAAGGGTAAAATCTGTCAAATCTCTATTTTACATTTTTAACCACCACTTTTATTTTATCTGGTACATTTGGAGCTTTACTTATCCATGAAGGCGAAAATTTCACTTCTACCCCAGCCACATGGTTCAACTCAAACACATACCTTTCAATATTGTCTTTACTTTTATTCATAAAATATTGAGGGGATAATTTTTCGGCGTTGGCATCTAAGGTCACTAACACATCTTGTGACACCGCCAACTGGGCGGTTTTGGTAGATTGGTCATATGATAGTACGGACACTTTTGGGTCATTGGTCACAGTCAAAACTTTTTCTAAAGTATTGTCCACCTTCGATGACACCACTTTAGAAACAGCGTCATTTAAACTTTTCTTGTCATAAGATATTACCACTACTGTACTAGTTCCGCTCAAATTAAATCCGTCTACTTCTTCACCAACTTTTTTGTCCACTTTTGGATTGGCACCAATAACCGTCACTACGCTTTTTTGGTTTTCGTCTCCTACAACAATACTATATTGTTCTTTTATTTTTTCTTCAAAATCCTTACTAGCGGTTTTGACATCATCTTCAGTCAAAATACCAACTTTGCGAATGCCCGTCGCCATCGGTTTTAGACTCTCGGCGTAAACTACTTTTTGTTTTTCCGCCGCCAATCCAGGAATAGTAAATTGGCTAGGGCCTATATCGCTATCAGGGCCGGCTTTGTCTGCATATACTGTAGCGACTATTTGCCCGCTGGCCGGGATAGAAACCTTGTCCGACAATCTAAATAAGATACCTTTATCAGTCACTAAACGAGTTGTCTTCACCAAAACCTGAGATTCACCAGTCTTATTATATAAAACAACTTCACCTCCGGCTAAACCTTCGATGGTTTTGGAACCAGTAGGAAAATATTTTTGTGAAAAATTTATCATTGATGAAGAAACTGTACCTATAATAGTATTATCCCCCAATGAACCACTACCTGTGCTAACACCCACCGTCAAGTTGACACTACGAGTATCCTCTTTAGCCAAAATTGTAATGGTCGCTTTTTTCGATGTAACAAAAACCACCACGGCCAGCAAGCCAATGGTGACAACTAAAAAAGACAAAGCAATAGTTCGATAAAAATTTACCGATGGCTCAGAAAACTGAGCACGAGTTTCAGTATGACGAACGCGCATAATAAAATTTTTATTAAGATAAATTTATTATACCACAAAATTGTTTTTTCACCTACTCGGTCACGCGGAAAACTTCATCCAGTGAGGTAATTTTATCCAGAGCCTTCAACAAACCGTCTTGAACCATGGTAGTCATACCGTTTTTTACTGCCAATTCTTCAATTTTATACTCAGAAACTTCGGTACTCAAAATAATTTGTTCCACTTCTTTAGTCATAGTGAAAATTTCATAAACACCAATACGTCCTTTGTATCCTAACCCACTACATTTTTCACAACCCTTTCCGATATAAAAATGTAAATCATTAAAATTAACATTCACCTTTTCTGTTTCTGGTAGCTCGGAAAGCATTTTTTTGGCACGTTCAAGTTTTTCTGTCCCCTCTACCTTTTCCTCTTCTTTACAAAATTCACAGATACGACGCACCAAGCGTTGGCCAATCACGGCGTTCAATGATGGTGCCAACAAAAACGGCTTCACTCCCATAGAAAGGAAACGTGGAATAACGCCAGATGCACTATTGGTATGAATTGTAGACAACATCAAATGACCGGTGAGCGCGGCCTGAATAGCGATCTCAGCACTTTCTAGGTCACGGATTTCACCGACCATACAAATATCTGGATCTTGGCGCAAAATACTGCGTAAACCTTTGGCAAAAGTATAATCTTTGGAAATATCTACCTGACTCTGATTGATACCGTCCATTTTGATTTCAATAGGGTCTTCCAATGTGATAATCTTGACCCCAGGTTTGTTCAATGTACGCAAAATACTATACAAGGTGGTTGTTTTACCAGATCCAGTAGGACCAGTAGTGATAATCATACCGTTTGGTCTCTCCGTTTCACGTTTTAGGCGCTTGTAAGCGTCACCGCGCAGTCCAAGTTCATCAAAGGTCACCCCTTTACTACCACTATGCAAAATACGCATTACCACACTCTCACCGTGTATAGTAGGCATGGTAGAGACACGAACGTCCAGATTTCCAGACTGCAGGGCCAAAGTCACACGTCCATCTTGCGGCCGATCAGTAACATTAATTTTCAAGGCAGACAACAATTTAATACGCGACACAAATCGCTTCCATTGTTCTTTTGGTAGAGTAGCCACGTCGTGTAAAATACCATCGATACGATAACGCACTGCAATACCATTTTCTTCTGCCTCCACATGGATATCAGATGAATTTATTTTCAAAGCGGCGGCAATCATCAAACTCAAAATATCCGTCACCGAAACATTCACAAATTTTTCTTGTAAAATCTGTAAATTACTAATATGTTCTCCAAACTTATTCAATTCTTCATCGGTAATATTTATATCTTTGGAAATCGCTTTTACGATTGGCAAATTTGCATATAATTTTACGACGTGTTCAAAACTGTTTTCAGAAATCAAATGCAAAACTACTGGAGCATGATGACGCTCACCTAACTGAGATAAAAAGTCGTCCAATTCTTTATTTGGTTCAATGCAACCAACACGAATTTCTTCTGGTGTGAAATAAAAACACACAACTCCCTTTTCCAGAACCAATGATTCTGGAAAAATTCGCAAAGCTTCGGCCGCAACCGGAAAAGCACTTAAGTCGATATATGGCAAACCCAGCGCCTGAGCATTCTCTTTGACAATACCTTCTTTTTCTTTGAGTTCAATTTTCTTCATTTGTTGAGAAAACTTTGCAGTAGAACTATCCATCGTTTGTTTGACGGATGGGGCTCCAGCGACAGGGGTTTTTGGTAACAAATTACTAATCGAGGGAAAATCTGTCGACATAATTAGGATCTTCTAAATAGATTTTTTAAAAAATGGATTACTCTGCTAACTACTCCTTCGTGATGCATTTTCATAAACAAATACACCCAGGCACAGGTCACAAAAGCATTGAAAACGCCGGCTACTACCAATACTAAAGCGGAATAAAGAGCAACACCTGTATAAATTCCAAAACCCACCAAGAATTTCAAACCAGAAAATCCGGCTACAATCCACATCAAAAATGAGGGGATGAACGCAATGAAGGAACCATAAATTACTATTCCCAAAAATACTGCACTAAACAACATCAGCACTATCCCCAATTCTAGAGATACCATCAAATGATCTAAAAATAAATTCCAACCTTTTTTTACGGCACGAATTAATTCTTCTTTTTGTAATAACAAATATCCACTACTATAAATAGAAACTGACTCGATCACTAAAGCCAAAAATAAACCAGCACCAGCAGATAATATCAATAATAAATTACTAGACAGCGTACCGTTTTGGACTAATCTCAACGCCAACAATGAAAATAAATAAATAATAATCAATTGTAAACTTCTGCCAACAGCTGAGATTGCCAATAGCGGAAAAAATTTGTGCACGCCTTTATTCCACGCATCAGACAATAGCAATATACTGTCTTTTTTATACCAATGAATGGCGTACGCGATGATAGCTCCTCTAGCACTCACGGCTACAAATATAATAGCGGCCAATAAAATTAAAATAATACCGACAAACCAAAGCATTAATAATACAACCGATACCTTATGCCAATTCCAAGCGCTGAAAAATTCAAAAAATAAATTTAATTTGTATATACGAAAACCTTCGTTGGCTGTTTTATATAACATCCCCACAAAATCACTCAAACCCATCTGCCCAATAACGGCAGATAATAATCCAAATATCCACAAAGATTTTTTTTGCGCTACCAATTGCCAAGAACGAGTTATGGCTTGGCGAAATGTTGGTTCGTGCATATATACAAATAACAATTGGCAATTAATTTTGCCGACTATTATCATTATAACATATTTTGTAAGGATAAACAAAAATACACAGGTTACCCTGTGTATTTTTTTCTATCATTATTGAGCTAAAGGACGCTGACCAAGCACTCTGATAATTTCATCTTGTTCAATGGTCTCTTTTTCCATCAATTCCTTGACCAACTCTTCCATTTTGACCTTATTTTCGCCGATAATTTCTTTGGCTCGTTTCTCACCTTCTTCAACTAGAGCTTTTACTTCTTTATCAATTTCCTCGGCTGTTTTGTCGCTATAATCACGCTGTTCGTGAATTTCTTTGCCCAAGAAAATCATTTCTTCATGCTCCCCAAAGGTGCGTGGACCGAGTTTATCACTCATACCATAGCGAGTGACCATATCTTTGGCAGTTTTGGTAGCATGTTTCAAATCGGAACTTGGACCAGTAGAAATCATACCATCACCAAAAATCATTTTTTCAATAACATAACCACCCATCATCATCGCCAATTCATCTCTAAATTGAGCCAATGTGTGATAATGTCTATCCTCAGAAGGCATGTTCAATGTATAGCCACCAGCTTGTCCACGAGAAATAATAGACACCTTGCGCACTGGATCACAATGTGGCAAATAATGTCCCACTATCGCATGTCCAGCCTCATGATAGGCAGTCATCTTTTTTTCAAGATCACTCACGATTCTATTCTTTCTTTCTGGCCCGAGCAATACTTTTTCAATACTTTCCAACACTTCACTTTCTCCCACAGTTTTTTTATTGCGACGAACGGCCAAGATAGCGGCTTCATTCAAAAGGTTGGCCAAATCCGCACCAGAAAATCCTGGAGTGCGTTGAGCCAATTTATTTAAAGAAACTTCTTTTTCGATTGGTTTACCTTTGGCATGAACTACTAAAATTTCTTCACGGTCTTTCATGTCTGGCAAATCGATAACTACACGACGATCAAAACGACCTGGACGCAATAGCGCAGGATCCAATACATCTGGACGGTTGGTGGCGGCCATCACAATCACTCCCAAGTTGGCTTCAAAGCCATCCATTTCAACTAAAATTTGATTCAATGTCTGTTCACGTTCATCATGTCCTCCACCCATACCTGTACCACGTCTGCGACCAACTGCATCTATTTCATCAATAAACACGATAGCTGGAGCGGCTTTTTTTGCTTTAGAAAATAAATCACGCACACGAGAGGCACCCACACCCACAAACATCTCCACAAATTCAGAACCACTCATATGGAAAAATTGTACACCAGCTTCACCGGCTACTGCCTTGGCCAACAATGTCTTACCAGTACCAGGAGCACCCATGAGTAAAACACCTTTAGGAATCTTGGCTCCCATATCAGCAAACTTTTTTGGATCTTTCAAAAAATCTACAATTTCTTCCAATTCCATCTTTGCTTCCTTGGCACCAGCCACATCTGCAAAAGTTTTTTTATCTTTTGGATCTGTACCTGCTTGGCGTGGGTTGCTTTGTCCAAAACCCATCGCTTTATTATTTGCACCTTGTACGCCTCTAGTCATGAAATATAGAAATACCATAATGATGACCAATGGAATTATTGCTGGCAAAAGATTAGACATCCAAAATTTCCACGAAGTTTGATCTTTGATTTCAACAGCGATACTATTGCGAGCCGCATCAGCCACGCCATAGTTCTTCATAATATCACCAAATGATTCGCCTGTTTCCTTTTTGGCTTCCTGCAATTTGGCATTTGCATCTTTCAATTTTACAGTCAACAAATCACCTTGCACCGTGACCGATTGCACCAGTCCAGCGTTGATTTCTTCTACCATTTTGACTGTGTTTATCTGGTCTGGTTTTTTGCTTTCACCAGATTTGGTCAAACCCAAAACACCGGCTACCACCAGTAACACCAGAAATATCGCCAAAAAATTCTTTAAAAAGTTTTTCATAAAATATTGTAATTCACTAGCTAATTAATATAAAGGTAATACTACCCTATATTTCCAACAAAATCAAGCTCCAAAACAAAAGCCCCGATTGAATCGGGGCTTGTTTAAAAAGTTGATTATTCAGCTTTTTCTTCTGCTTTCTTTTCTGCCTTTGGTTCCTCTTTCTTTACCTTGCCTTTGACACCGGCGACTTTCAAGCCGAGGCGGTGTTCAGCAGGTTCCAAGGATACTATTTCGAATTCTAATTCTTGTCCTACCTTGAATTTGTCATTGATGTTGCTTACTGGTTCATCAGACAATTCAGAGATGTGAGCCAAACCATGAATTTCTTTGTCTAGGGCAATCATTAAACCGAATGGTTCTACTTTGATAATTTTACCGGTGACTTTATCATTCATTTTATATTTATCCTTTACTTTTTTCCAAGGATCATCTACCAAGCGTTTGATAGACAAATAAATCTTGGAGTGATCGAGTTGGATAATCTGAGCCTTTACCTGATCGCCCACTTTCAACACATCCTTTGGGTGATCAATTCTCTGCCAAGCGATTTCAGAAATATGGATAAGACCTTCAAGGCCATCACCAAATTTCACAAAAGCACCAAAGGAAGTCAAAGCGGAGATTTCGCCAGTGACGATATCGCCAATCTTGTAAGCTTCCAATACAGCTTTCTGAGAATCTTCCCAAACAGCACGTTCGGAAACGATCAATTTTTCTTCTTTTTCATCAACGTCAATAACCTTCACTTCAAATTCTTTACCTTGCATTTCACGCAATTTATCCAAAATGCGATTCTTGTCACCACCAGTAACACGAGGATAGTTATCTGGAGAAAGCTGAGATACTGGCATAAAACCAGACAAAGCATCTACACGCATCATCAAACCACCTTTGTTGGCGGAAACAACTTTGGCTTTGATAGTAACACCGTCTTTCATCCATTTCTTCATGGTATCCCAAGCACGCTGATATCCAGCAATGCGGAAAGAAAGTTCCATCTCGCCATTTTCATTTTCCAAATCTACTACAGTAGCCTCAGCTTCGTCGCCAACCTTTAGGCCAGCATACTCGCGTGATTCTACAAACAATTCTTGGCCACGGACAACACCAGTGGTCACACCTTCGACATCGAGACGAACTTCGCCTCTGTCTACGGAAATTACTTTACCTTTTACAACCTCGCCCACTTTTGGGACGTTGATTGCCATGCCTGCCAATAGGGTTTTGAAGTCCTGTTTAGCGGCGGCTGTTTTTGATTCTGCCATATATATTAAAAAAACACCTGCTTAACCCCTACCGAACGAATCGGTATAGAGTGCCAACCACTAAATTGGGTCGGCTTAATGTTTTGATTTATGGGAATATAATAAACTATTTTGAGGGATTTGTCAATAGATAAGTCACCAAAATTAAAATATCCCTAAATTCACATTAAGGGATATTTTAATTAATTTTTACGATACCTATCTTAATGGTATTAAAGGTATAATTTTTTGCAACAATTTGTTTATTTTAACAACTTCCATATAACGATGTTCTAAGCTGTTCGCGGCATCTGTAAAACCATTTCTATAATAGTATCTTGCTGTCGTGATAGCTTCCAAAGTTTCTAATAATCTTGTTTTTACTACTTTAATTTTCTCTGCAATTTCTTGAAGATAAACAACTGCGCCTTTTTCTTGTAGGGCCTTAGGATCAAAAGATAAATCCTCAGATAACCCTCTCAAATAAGGCAAAGAATTAAAACGACCACCTTTGGTTGTTTCCTGAAAAAAGTCACCAACTTCTTGCAAATTTCTAGCCACCATTTCGGTCTCTTTTTTCTTAAAAATTATCGCGGCATGCAAACCTTCATCTAATTGTTTACTTTTCTTTAACAAACCCACAATTTGAAGAGCAGCATCATCCATTAATTTTATACTTCTATTAAATTGATCTTCAATTCTACCAATCGATCTTTTTTCGGCTAATTTTTGTGGGTTTTGTATACTTACATCAAAAAATTCTCTAAATTTTGCTCTATGATCCTGATTAACAAGATATTTTTTTGGATCTTCAGGATCAACAACTTGGATATTTGAGTTATTTCCCAAAGATCTATCAAATGGTGCAGTGTATTCACTCGGCGATCTCACAATAGTAGCTTGAGGAACTCCAAATCTATAATCCCCTCGTCTCTTTTTGTCTTCATCAATTACCGGATCTTCATAACCACTCGCTGCAATGAGCATTGGTTCCCGGTTTATCATGGCTAACAATTCAGGAATTTTATGTTTTTCTAAAAATCTCCCCGCTATTTCTTCACCTAACTTTATTTCCTCAACCTGCATCTGTTCTAATATTTTTTTCAATTTAGTTAATTTTTCAATAGCGGCTTTACGTTTCTTGGGGTCTGTATCAGTCTGACCCGCCTCACTTATTAAAGCATCCATTGCATCGGTCGCATCTGCATAATTGTTTAAATAATGTCGTGCCAGATCTTGCAAATCTTTCATCTCTTTTAAAGCAGGGTGCTCTGTACTCCAATTAGGTTTGCCGTGTTTTTCTACTGCAACTGTCGCCACAATTTTTTCTGATAATTCTTGTCTTGCAGCTTGTAATTCAGATATTGATGTCTGCAATATGGATTTTAAATCTCCCGACGCATTTTTCCCAGCTTCAATTAATTCTGCCAACTTCTCTTCTATTTTTTTCATCAAATCAGACTGCTCCCCCTTTTTATCAACATCCTTCTGGTGTTCATCAAATTCACCACGAATGACTTTCGCTTCCGCTTCTAACTGGGCTTGTGCATTTATGTCGGCCATGTTGGCCGCTTGCAAAGCAGCATTAGCTCGCGCTAAGACATCGCCTTCTGGTCTTTTGTCTATTGTCATATATTTATTATAAATTACACAAATTATATAAATAGTATAGCACATTTTTGCCCTTTTGTCAAAGACAAAATTTTGTCAATATTTTAAAAAAATCCAAAAAATACCTACTCATTTTTATACACTTTTTACTACTATATTTTACTTGCCACCAATACCCAAATATGATATAATTTTACCAGTTTTGTTTAACAAATTTTTAACGATTTTTGACCAATAAAATATGCATATTTCCTGGCTTGGACAGACCTGCGTCCGTTTGCAGACCAAAAATTTGGATGAGGATGTTACTATTATTATAGATGGATACAAACCAAACACTGGTGAGTTCCCTCGTAGCTTCACTCCACAGATTGCCCTATATTCTCATGGTGAAGACAACGCCACCACACTTTCTCAAGACCCTTTTGTGATTCCTACTTCTGGTGAATGCGAAATCAAAGGTGTGATGTGTTATAGCTATCCTTGTGAAGACGGACAAGTTTTTAAAATTAATGCCGAAAATTTGAATTTGGTACACCTTGGAAAAATTACCAAAAAACTGGATGCCGAATATATTGAAAAACTAGGCACACCAGATATTTTGTTTGTCCCAGTTGGTGGTGGCAAGGAATATTTGTCTGCTGCAGATGCCGCCGATATGGTGACAGCGATGGAACCACGTATTGTGATTCCAATCGCCTACCAATGTGATAGCGACCCAAAAGCTGGTACGCTGACTGATTTTATAAAAGTACTTGGACTCAAACCAGATATCACTGATAAAAAAATTATTATCAAAAAGAAAGATTTACCAACCGAAGAAACAAAATTAATGGTGTTAGAAAAAAACTATTAATATATGCCTACCAAAAAAGGAGGTAAAATTGATATTCGCGAACAGTTCATCGAACAACAACTCACCAAAGAAAAAAAATTGTCTATTTGGCTTTGGATAGGAGTTGGTGGATTAGGAATTCTGATCGTGTTTTTTTGGGGATATTCACTATGGTCAAATGTATCCACCTTTAATTGGAGCAAGACTGAAGAAAATAAAATCTTAAAACAAACTGGTGCCGATTGGAATCAAGCTTTTCAAAGTGTACGTGAAAATGAATTACAAAAAGAACTTACCAAATTACAAATAAAAGAATTAATAAATAAAACTTTGAAAGAACAGATCGAAAATATTTCTGTGACCAGTACAACCAGCACAATCGATATCGCGACCTCTACTACCTCCACTATTGTTTCAACCACTACTAATAAAACAACTACCACTAAAAGATAATTATGCAAAACAAACTTGAACTACCAAAAGGAGATATCGGAAAAATTTTACAGACCTCGATTGTCAGTGAAATGAAAAATTCATATTTGGAATATGCCATGAGCGTAATTGTTTCACGTGCGTTACCAGATGTTCGCGATGGGCTCAAACCAGTGCACCGTCGTATTCTTTATGCAATGTGGAATATTGGCTTGCGCCACTCTGGTAAATTCCGTAAATCCGCTCACGTAGTCGGTGAGGTGATGGCCAAATACCATCCTCATGGTGATTCTTCTATATATGAGGCTATGGTGCGTATGGCGCAGGATTTTTCAATGCGTCATCAATTGGTAGATGGCCAGGGTAACTTCGGCTGTTTTACTATTGATACTAAAGTAAAATTAACAGATGGTCGTGATTTGAGTTTTGATGATTTAATAAAAGAATTTGAACAGGGCAAAAAAAATTATACCTACACTGTCAATAGTGTTGGCTTGATTTCTATCGCCGAAATAAAACATCCACGTTTAACTAGAAAAAATGCCGAGCTAGTAAAAATTACTTTGGATAACGACGAAGAAATAAGATGTACCCCAAATCATTTGTTTATGTTGCGTGACGGCAGTTATATGGAAGCGCAAAATTTACAAGCCGAAACTTCATTGATGCCAATATATGAAAAGATTTCAGAAACTACCGACCGACTAAATCGTCGTGGTTATAAATTGATATTACAAAACAAAACTAAAGAATGGATACCCGCACATCACCTGACAGACAACTATAATTTAACAAATAAAAAATACAATAAAGCAGATGGACGAGTACGTCATCACGTTAATTTTGATAAAACCAACAACAACCCAGAGAATATTACTCGCATGCATTGGGGTGAACATTGGAAAATTCATTATAATAATGCCACATTGAAACACCAAGACGAATCCTACCGCGAAAAAATTGCACAAGGTCGCAAAGAATTTTGGGCGAATCCAGAAAATCGCGCGAAAAGTGTTGAAAGAATGAAATCTAGGAATTTGACCAACTGGCAAAATCCGGAATACAAAGAAAAAATGAGACAAACTCTAAGCAGAGTCAACAAAGAATACATTCAAGCACATCCAGAAAAAATAGAGGAATTAAGTAAACGTGCAACTGCCACTTTGAAACGACTGTGGAAATTACCAGAATATAAACAACTGTTCCATAATAAAATTGCCGAATCAAATAAGAAGCGCACTACCAACAATACCGGAAAAAAGAAATTTTTAACTGTTTGCAAAGAAACATTTACTCGATACCAAACATTGAATCAAGAGTTGTACGAAAAAATAAGGAAAATAATTTATCCTTATGGTGCTTCTACCTCTTGGGATACTGGTTTCAAAAAATATTATACAGAAAATTTGGAATGTGTATTACAAGACATTACCAAAAATCACAAAGTAAAAAGTGTAGAAAAAATAAATACTCGGGAAGATGTATTTGATTTGACTATAGATAATACTCACAATTTCGCACTCGCCTCTGGAATTTTTGTACACAACTCAATGGACGGGGATTCTGCGGCTGCAATGCGTTATACTGAGGCTCGCCTACAAACTATCGCCGAGGAAATGCTTTTAGATATTGAAAAAAATACTGTCAATTTCAATCCTACCTATGATGGTTCACACAAAGAACCAATGGTTTTGCCAGCAAAATTACCAAACTTACTATTGAACGGCACAGTGGGTATTGCCGTCGGAATGGCTACCTCTGTACCACCACACAACCTGTCTGAGCTATGTGACGGTATTGGAAAACTCATTGCCGAACCAGATACTACAGTAGAAGAATTGGCCGAAATTATCAAAGGCCCAGACTTCCCTACTGGTGGTATTATTTATAATAAAAAAGATATTTTGACCGCTTGTGCTACCGGCCGTGGTGGCGTAGTGATTCGTGCTAAGGCTGAAATTCAAGAAGCCAAAAAAAGTGGCATGTTCCAAATCATCGTGACCGAAGTTCCATATCAGGTGAACAAGGCCGAGATGATCGAAAAAATTGCCAATCTTGTCCAAGAGAAAAAAATGGAAGGCATTCGCGACTTGCGCGACGAATCCAACAAAGATGGTGTGCGTGTGGTAATTGAATTAAAAAAAGACGCCTATCCACAAAAAGTCTTGAATCAACTTTATAAACAAACCGATCTTCAAACTACTTTCCATTACAATCTATTGGCTCTGGTAGATGGCATCCAACCACGTGTTTTGAATTTGAAAAATATTTTGGAAGAATTCATCAAACATCGTCAAGTGGTAGTGCGTCGTCGTACTGAATTTGATTTGGAAAAAGCCAAAGACCGCGCCCACATTTTGGAAGGTTTATCTATGGCGCTAGATAAAATTGATTTGATTATCAAATTGATTCGCGCTAGTGAAAATAAAGAAGAAGCCAAAGTAAATTTGATGTCAAAATTCAAATTTAGCGATCGCCAAGCGACTGCTATTTTGGAAATGAAATTACAACAATTGGCTAATTTGGAAAGACAAAAAATCGAAGATGAATTAAAAGAGAAAAGACTGATCATTAAAGAATTGGAGAGTATTTTGGCTTCAGCTAAAAAGATCTTAAATATTGTAAAAGTTGAAACAGAAGAAATCAAGGCGAAATATGGTGAAGAACGTCGCACCAAAATTGTCGCGCGTGGTGTTCAAGAATTTACCACCGAAGATTTGATTCCAAATGAACCAACGGTGATCATGATCACTACTGATGGTTATATCAAACGTCTTCCTCCGGATACTTTCCACCAACAATCTCGTGGTGGCAAAGGTGTGATAGGTGTGACTACCAAGGAAGAAGAGTGTATTGATCATCTCATGGCTACCAGCACACATGATAACATTTTATTCTTTACCAATCGTGGTCGTGTATTCCAGCTGATGGCATATGATATTCCTCAAGCAAGTCGCACTGCCAAAGGCCAAGCCTTGGTAAACTTCTTACAATTAGCACCAAATGAAAAAGTGACTGCCCTATTAGGTACTGGGGATTTGAGTAACTACAAATATTTAGTAATGGTAACCACCCGTGGCAATATCAAAAAATCCGCTCTGGAAGATTTTGCCAATGTCCGTCGCAATGGATTGATCGCTTTAAAACTAAAACCAGATGATAATCTCGAATGGGTCAAACCAAGTAACGGCAACAATGAAATCATGATCGCCACCAAACAAGGTCAAGCCATTCGCTTCCGTGAAAAAGATGTTCGCGAAATGGGTCGTACTGCCGGCGGTGTTCGTGGTATGCGTCTCAAGGGTAGCGATTCAGTGATTGGTATGGATATAGTGGACCCAAAAAATACTTCTCTAGTGTTTTTGACTGTGGGTGAAAACGGTGTTGGGAAACGCACTGTACTAAAAGAATATAAAGTACAGGGTCGTGGTGGTAGTGGCATCAAGACTGCCGAAATTACTGCCAAAACCGGTAATCTCACTTTTGCCAAAGTAGTGGATATAGTAGATGCCAACGAAAAAGATCTATTACTCATGTCTACTCATGGACAAGTTATCCGCCTGCCATTCAAATCTATCTCCTCCTCTGGTCGCGCCACTCAAGGTGTGCGCCTCATGAGATTCAAAGTGGAGGGTGACAAGGTGACGAGTGTGACGATGTTGTAAAAAATAATACAAAAAAAACGCAGGTTATAATGATCTGCGTTTTTTTATATTATAAAAATTTTATGTGCCCCCAATGCGAATCGAACGCATATCGCCGGCTTCGGAGGCTAGCATTTTATCCATTAAACTATGGGGACTTAATCCCCGTTTTCACGGGGATGACATGTTTAAATAAGTCGCCGTATTTTACGTAAGACTGTATACAAATTGTATTTAAAATTACTTATTATCAAATCAAATGTCCCCGAATCTTCATGGCATGTCCCACCAAACCCATATTTGAATCTACTCACTCCAGCATATTGATGTTTTGAATCAAATTCATATTCACCTTCTTTATTTATTCGTGGTGCTACCCCAAAAAAATCATAAAATTTATAGCCCATTTGCTTGGCCATTTTTATCCCCTCCCATTGCAACAAATACGGCGCCATCAGCGAACGATACTCATGATCAGAAGCGCCAAACAAATAAGTAAAGGTTTCGCCATAGCCAATAAACACCGCCGTCGCGATTGGTTTGTCCTCACTATATATAGTAATTTGTTTACTAAAATCAGAATCCATAATCTCTTGATAATGTTTTGTCTCATGCAAACGAAATTTATCGCGACTACCTGTTTTTTTCATCAGCTCCAAAAATACATCCAAATTCTTTTCGTTTTTTATTTCTAAATTTTTCTTTTGTGCCAAACGAATATTATATCTTGTCTTGGTGTGCATTTTTTCCAAAATTTCTCCTTCGGTTTTTTGTAAATCCAAAATTAATGTGGCGCGAGGATTCACATCATAACTTTTTTTCAAATTTTTATTATCAATTTTTTCTTTTGGCTCAATTCGCCAAAAAATTATTTTTTTGTTTTTAAAATAATCGGCCAAAGCTGATAGAGCCTCTTCGCTCAAATCACCTACTGGGCCTTTTGGACAAAAAGCATAACGCCAACCAAAAATAAGCGGCAAAAAAACTACTTGCGCAACCGTCAATATTTTTCCATCATTTTCTACTGTCAATCGTTCCACATCCTTACCTTCGGCTACCAAAATCTCGCCCCACTGCCAAGATTGAGGAAATGGAACAACTTTGGTTAAATTCAGCTCATCCCAAACATTTTTTTCTTTAATTTGACGTATTTTAATCATAATTACTGTATTTTAGTCTAAAACAAAGATTAAATCAACCTTGACCCTTTACAAACCCACATTTTTAGTGTATACTAAGAACATAATTTAGAAAACTCTAGATTAATTTTTTTACTCAGTAATCTTACCAATATGGGTTTACCTGGTCATCGCCGTACCAGTGGCGATAAACGCCAACGTTCCGCTCACCATGGACTAAAAGCTGCCAATCCAGCTATCTGTCCAAAATGCAACAAAACTACCCTTCCACACCGCGCTTGCGCTTTTTGTGGAACATATCGTGGTCGTCAAGTTGTAGATGTAGCCAAACGCGCCGCTCGCACTGTTCGCAAAACTAAAAAGAAATAATCCCTTTGGCCAATAGTCTTTGACTATTGGCCTTAGTTTTTTCCTATGTCCAATCGCCATTTAGCTCGCTCAATCGCCATGCAAACCATTTTTGAATGGGATTTTCGCGGACAGCCTAGCGCTGGCCTGCCGGCTATTTTGGACCAAAATATCAAGGAATTTGGGGTGGGGTTGGGGGACGAAAAACAGTTTTCTAGTGATATAATCAACGGCATTATTGACCATCTCAAAGAAATCGATGAAATTATTGTTAAATATGCACCAAACTGGCCATTAGAAAAAATTACTGTCATGGATCGCAACATCTTGCGTATCGGTATCTGGGAAATGAAATTCAATCCAGAAGTTCCACCAAAGGTGGCTATCAACGAAGCTATCGAATTGGCCAAAAGTTATGGCGGCCCTGCCTCAGGTAAATTTGTCAACGGGGTTTTGGGATCACTATACAAAGATATGTACCCAAATGGTGAACCTGTAGTAGAAAAAAAATAATTTATATTTATTAACTTCCCGTTTATCGCCTGTCGCCCAAATTTTGTGCGCTATGCGAAAAGCGAGTAAACCACAATATATGAAAATAATCGAAATGCCGGAAGTCCAAGAAAAAAACTTTCCGTTATTAGAAAAAAAACTCGGAATAAAATTCAACAACATAGAATTTTTAATTCAGGCTTTTGTACATCGTTCATATTTGAATGAACATCATGAATTTCCCTTGGGACAAAACGAGCGTCTTGAATTTTTGGGGGATGCTGTGGTAGAATTAGTCGTCACTGAATATCTTTTCAATGAATATGGCAATCCAGAGGGTGAATTGACCAACTGGCGCGCCGCTTTGGTAAATGCCAAAATGCTCGCTAGTGTGGCATACGAACTAGAAGTGGAACAGTTTTTGTTCCTTAGTCATGGTGAATCCAAAGATGCTGGCACCAAGGCTCGTGAGTATATCATGGCCAATGTGTTTGAATCTTTAATTGGTGCCATATATATGGATCAAGGTTATGACGCCTGTAAGAAATTTATCTTGGGTTGTGTAATTTCCAAATTACCATATGTGTTGGAAAACGGTTTGTATATGGATGCCAAGAGTCGTTTTCAAGAATCATCTCAAGAGCTTTTGGGAATTACTCCAACGTATCGTGTACTAGAAGAAACTGGTCCAGATCATGATAAAATTTTTAAAGTGGGAATATTTTTAGAAAAAGAACTGATAGCTAGTGGTGAAGGCAGTAGCAAACAAGAAGCACAGACCGAAGCCGCTGAAGCCGCTTTAAAAATCAAGGCATGGAAAGGACCAAAAATAGATATAATGAATAGACAACCTGGTGATCCTATTCAATAAGATCACCATCATGGGACGGTAGCTCAGCTGGTAGAGCAGATCCCTCTTAAGGATAAGGTCCCGGGTTCGATCCCCGGCCGTCCCACACAACAATTTATTCTGCCCTTGTCGTTCAACGGATAGGACACCAGGCTTCGAACCTGGGAATGTGGGTTCGACTCCTGCCGAGGGCACAAAAGAATAACACTTGAAGTGTTATTTTTTATTAAATTTTACATATCAATATCTAACTACATTATTTATCAAAAATATATTTATAACTCAAAAATATAATGATAATAATTATTTTACATATACTATGTTTATATTTAATAAAAATAATTTTATCGCTCACCTGTGCATAACTTTGCTTGACACTATTTCATTTTTTAGCAAAAGGCTCTATAATATATACAAGGTCGAAGAAAATATTTTTTACAACAATGCTTGTCTTGTAAAAAGTACTTCTAAAAAATTTTTTCTCGCACTCGCGAGTAGGAAAAATTAATTGCTCTCAACTTAATGAGAGTAAAACAGGAGGTGAAAATCATATGGCAAAGAAAGTTAAAAAGGCAAAAAAGAAAGTTGCTAAGAAAAAGAAAGTTGCTAAGAAAAAGAAGAGATAGTTCTCACTAAAAATCCGCCGAATAAGCGGATTTTTTTTATTTGTATATCCATACTATAAATATTTTTATCAGACACGCGAATATTGACTTATTCATCAAATAATACTACCTTAGATACATTCGTATGATACTTCTATGGGACTCACATACAATAATGAATTGATAGAACAAAAGGTTGACGCTATGTCGTCTAATGGAGCTAAAAAACTGCATATTTTAGCTGACTTTGATAAAACTCTCACTATTTCTGCAAATATAAACGGCAAAAAAGTGAACTCACTCATTGGACAATTGCGCGCTGACGGATACCTCACTCCAAACTATGCAGAAGATTCATTTGCTTTGTATAAACATTACGGACCATTTGAACACGATCAATCTATTAACCTAGAGGAACGCTCCAAATTAATGGAAAAGTGGTGGGTGAAACATATGGAGCTGTTGGTCCAAAGCCGACTTAACAAAAGCGACATGGATTCTGTGGTGGCAAAAAATAACATCAAATTTAGACCAGGGGTAGATGAATTTTTAAATTTACTAAAAAAATATCAGGTACCAATAGTAATTATGTCAGGTGCACCTGCCTATATGATACAAAAGCAGTTGGAGCTGGCCGAACTTTTATCAAATAACATCCATATCGTGGCAAACTATTACGAATATGATAACGAAGGATATGTAACAAATTTTAAAAAACCAATTATTCACTCTTTAAACAAATATGAAATAACCACCCGCCAATTTCCTTTCTTTAATGAACTTAGGGAAAGAACTAATGTCATTTTGTTGGGTGATCAAATAGATGATCTCGGTATGATCGAAGGATTCGATTATCTCAATTTACTCACCGTTGGCTTTGCCAACGAAAAAGAAGATGAAAGTAAGTTTAATAAAAAATTCGATATTATAATTACAGAAAATAACGACTTTAGTTTTATAAACGAAATTACCAAAAAAATATTATGATTAATAATGAAGAAAAAGTAGAATTTTCGCTTAAATTAGCAATCGTACTAACTATATATATAGTTTCTTTGTTTGCTTCCAACACCATTGGCTCCAAACTTATGCCTTTTGTATTTGGCACTCAATTATCGGTGGCCGTATTTTATTTCCCGTTTGTATTTTTGACAACCGACGTAGTGGGCGAAGTTTACGGTAAAAAAACGGCTCGCATGTTTGTTTTGACTGGTATTCTTAGTGTGGCCTTATTTTTAATATATAGTGCCATATCTACTATAGTTCCTTGGGGGTCGCAAGCTCTATGGATGAAAGACAGCTACAACGAAATTTTTGGGTTGTCCGCCCGCATCTCTATTGCATCATTATTAGCCTATGCCATTGGCGAATATCAAGATGTCATTTCTTTCTTCTTCTTCAAACAAAAAACTAATCTTGGTGGTAAATATTTTTGGGTCAGATCCAATCTTTCCAATGTTTGGTCACAATTTCTAGATACTGTCATTTTCATGTTTGTGGCTTTTTACGGAGTATATCCACTTAAAACATTACTGCTAATCATTATTCCTTGGTGGATATACAAGGTAGTCATGGGGTTGTTCTACACACCACTAAGTTATATTGGTATTCGCTTATTAAGAGGAAGAAATTATGTTAGTACAACCAATCAAAACCCAACTGTTTAAAGAAAACGGCGATTTGTTCGTTTTTTTAGATAAATATTTACCAAAATTGAAAAACAAAGATGTGGTAGTCGTGACCTCCAAGATTGTCGCTTTGTCCGAAGGTAGATTTTGCATTGTAAAAAATGAAAAAGAAAAAGATACTATAATCAAAGCAGAAAGTGACTGGGCAATGAAAACAAAATATGTTTGGCTGACTATAAAAGATGGCGACGTGTTGGCCAATGCAGGTGTAGACGAAAGTAACGCAAATGGCAAAACAATTCTGTTACCAAAAGATAGTTTCGAATCAGCTAAAAAGATTCGAACCTACTTGATGAAAAAAAATAAATTAAAACAACTGGGCGTGATTGTATCTGACAGTCGCCTACTACCTTTGCGAGCTGGAGTAGTCGGAGTAGCTCTAGGCTATGCCGGTTTCAAAGGGATAAAAAACTATATTGGCAAACTAGACTTATTTGGTCGCCCATTTAAATACTCCAAAACTGATGTTGCGGACAGTTTGGCTACCTCGGCGGTTTTTACGATGGGCGAAGGTTCTGAAAAACAACCACTCTGCGTAATTAGGGGCGCCACAATTGAATTCATCAACACAATCAATCGTAATGAATTAAAAATAGACATCAAAGAAGATATCTATAAGCCTTTATTTGAGAAAATTTAATAAAAAAAATAATTTTATCAAAATTAAGTGACATTGCGAAGTTTTAGCAACAAATTGCAAAATTTTATAGTAAAATGCAATGTTTGAGGAGCGTAGTGACGAGTTTTGCATTTTACGTTAAATAAAATTTTGACAATTTGTCTAAAACGTAGCACAGGAACGTATTTTGATAAAATTATTTATACATTAAATGGCGGCTCCACAGTCGCTGTTTTTATTTCCCCACCCGTCGCTGTCTCAAAGGTAAAAGAAACCGCACACAGTGCAATAGACTTGTCTGGAAGTGCCACTGTAGCACCATATTTGAGGTCACCAACTATAGGATGACCGATGTGAGCCAACTGTGAGCGAATTTGATGTGGACGCCCCGTTTTCAAGTTTATTTCCAATAGAGAGTTCTTACTATTTGATTTTAAAACTTTATAACCCAACTCAGCATAAAGCGTATTATCTGTTTCCTTGTCAAACAATGCCACCTTATTTTTTTGTTCATCTTTTCTTATCCAATTTATCAGAGTATCTTTTTCTTTTTTTACTTTTCCTTCTACCAGCGCCTGATAAACTTTTTGTACTTTGTGGGTACGAATCTGTTCAGACAATCTTGCCGCCCCCTTGCTGGTTTTGGCAAACAAAACTACCCCACTCACTGGTCTATCCAATCGATGCAACAACCCCAAAAATACTTGCCCGGGTTTGTTATATTTTTCTTTAAGATATTCTTTCACTTCGTCCATCAAACATTTATCCCCCGTCTCATCTCCCTGTACCAAAACACCAGCAGGTTTAAAAACCGCGATGAGATGGTTGTCTTCGTATAAAACTTTGAGCATATTAATCAAAATATGGAATTCTCCACCATTCATATGGATTCACGAAGCGATAACGTTTATCTAGTTTTACTAACTCACTCATTTCATCAACAGATAAATTAAAGTCAAATACATTAATATTATTTTTTATATTATCACTATTCACACTTTTTGGTATCGCTATGGTATCTCGTTGAATCGCCCATCTGATCAAAATCTGAGCGGGAGTTTTATTATATTTTTTTGCTAAATCATTTATTTTTTCATCATCTAGTAATCTAGGCGGATCTTCTTGTCTTTTGTTATTCGCTGGTGAGCCCAAAGGTGAGTAGGCGGTAACGACAATATTTTTATATTTACAAAATTCTACCAATTTTATTTGTTGGTTATAAGGATGCAATTCAATTTGATTGACAGCTGGAATTATGGTCGCATAAGTCATCAAATCGACCAACATCGGACCGGTAAAATTTGCTACACCAACCGCTTTGACCAAACCGTCTGAAACTAATTTTTCCATCGCCTGCCAAGTTTCCTGAATTGAAACTGGCGCAGTAATTAGTACGCCATTTTCATCAACCGGCTCACTACCAGATTGATTTGGTGAAGCGACACCCCAATGCACTAAATATAAGTCTAAATATTCTAGTTGTAAATCGGAAAGTGTTTTTTTACAGGCCAATTCTACGTCGTCCTTTCCATGAAAATCATTCCACAACTTGCTAGTAATAAAAACCTCTTCTCTTTTTACTTTGCCCGAAGAAAAAATTTCTTGAAAAGCTACACCAATTTCTTTTTCGTTTCCATAAATAGAAGCACAATCAATGTGTCTATATCCGCATTCTAAAATTGCATACTTAATAGCCTCACCAACTTTGTCCTTGGGAGATTTCCAAGTCCCTAAACCTAACACGGGCATCTTTTGCCCATTATTCAAAGTAATATAATTCATAAAAATTATTTAACTTTTTTAACCCACAAACTTTGTCCTGTACAAAGTGCTACTGCCAACGCATCGGCCGCGTCATCTGATTTTATTTTACCCTTTATTCCCAAAATCATTGCGACCATTTTTTGCATCTGTTGTTTTTCCGCTTTACCATAGCCAGTAATCGCCTGCTTGATTTGTTGAGGAGTATATTCATCCACTTGTAGTCCAGCCTGTACTGCACAGAGTAAAATTACGCCACGCGCTTGAGCCACTTCGATAGCCGTAGTCACGTTTCTAGCAAAATACAATTTCTCTACTCCCACTACCGATGGTTTGTATTTCTTGATAATAAATTCCACCGCTTCATACACTTCCTGCAAACGCTCCACAAACTTTTTCTTGGGTGAAGTATCGATACAACCATAATCCAAAGACCGCCATTCTCCAGTTTTCATTTTTTCAATCGCTCCAAAACCCATTCGACCAAAACCAGGATCAATCCCCAAAATTATTTCTTGTTTTGGCATAATATTTTTAACCTGCGTTGGTAAAATAATCTTCCACATCATCATTATCTTCCAATACCTCAAACAACTTGGAAATTTGTTCACGCACTTCGTCACTAATCGCCACTTCATCTTTGGCAATATACCGCAAACCAGAATCGTCTGGCTCAATACCAAGCTCTTTTAATTTATTTAATACTTTAGAAAAATTTTCCAATTTTGTTTTTATTTCTACTTGATTATCTTCAACCGAAATATCTTCTGCCCCAGCCTCGATCATATCCATTTCAAAAGTGTCTCGATCGGCTGGTAATTTTGAAGTTTCAATTTGAATCAATCCCAACAGATCAAACATCCACATCACACTCCCACTGCTACCAAGTGTGCCACCGCTCTTGGATAATGTATGTTTTATATCTGCACTAGTACGATTGCGATTGTCGGTCAAACATTTAATAACAATCACCACTCCGCCAGGTCCATATGCCTCATACAAGACTTCTTCGATTTGAGCCCCATCCCCAACTTCACCTGTTCCTTTTTTTATAGCTCTATCAATATTGTCTTTAGGCATCGCTACACTTTTGGCCTTCTCAATCGCCAGTCGTAAAGAAAAATTTGTCTCCGGATCCGCCCCACCCTTTTGTGCCGCAATCGAAATTGCTTTAGAAAACTTAGAAAACATACTACTGCGTTTCGCATCCTGTTTTCCTTTACGCTGTTGGATATTGTGCCACTTTGAATGTCCTGACATAAATATATGTTATAATTCTGGCTCTATTTTACCACTTTAAAATCAAAAATCAAGGGAATAAAACATCACCCGTTGATTTAGTGAGTGCATATAATTATTCTTTGATTCAATCTTCAACAAACCAATTTATGATTTTCTAAAGATTGTGCCCCGCTATTTGATACGCCGCGGGGCAAGGGCGTGTTTGTGAGGTGTTGAGCTAGGCGTTGAACTGAGCAAAGATCGCAAGAACGCGCTCGTCCATGCAACCCCAGAACTTCTCGGTCAGCTCACCGTAATCTCCGTAGGGGAAAGAACGAAGCGCCGACTTCTCACCCAGGTGCTCCTGGCTTTGAACGATATCCTGGCCCATGTCTGGCATTTCGAGAAATGCAAGAGAGAGCAATATATATCGGAACGCCGCCTGCCACTGCTTGGTCGCATGCTCCCCATCACTATCATGGGGATATGCTTCGATGACCATGCCGGAGCTGACGAACAAATCGCCGGGATATTCACTCCCAGGAACCCAGATCAGTTCTGGCGTCTTGTGCAAGAAGCCGTCATACTTTTTGCCGTGATGGTTCCCCGCCGTGTTGAACACGTGGTGAATCCGCATTTCACGGAGCTTCTTGTTGAGCGCGAGAGCGTTCTCGAACGTGTCAGCCGAGGACTGATCGTCCGCCGGGAAAAACACATCCGAGATCACGCCGTCGTACTTGTTCGCCGTTAGCAAGACCATCGCCTCAGCGAGCGTAGTGGCGAAATCCACTTCACACTCGATAAGATCAGCCGCATAGGCGCGGGCGTCATCCAGATGCTTCGCATTGTCCTCAACGACCAGGATTCGACGTGACATATTACACCTCAATTGTGAAAGAACTATACCGTCCAATGGAACCAGGACATAAGCCCTGGCACCCGATCTCATGATCGGAATCGGCTCCAGCGTGGGTTTAAGACTTAAACCCACGCTGGAGCGGCCATTTGTTATTTAATAACTGATTATTATATACTATTTATACGTATTTGTCAAGTGTTTTAGGCTGACACTTGACAAATTAAGCATTATTGTATATAATATATATACATATATTTAACTTTTTCTCTATGTTTAGCCAAATAGAAATAAAAGAAACGCTTTACAGTTCATTAAAGGCGTTAGGGTTAACAAATCACGAAATTGAACTGTATACCACATCACTCTCTCTTGGCCCTGTTTCAATAAGCCAACTTGCAAAACAGTTAAATATTAATCGCCCCAACATTTATAAGATTATTTCTGAGCTAGAAAATCACGGATTGGCGAAATTTTCGGAACGAAAAAAACACAATCGAACTTTTATGGTTGAATCTCCCACATTGGTGCGTGAGTTGCTTGCAAAAAAAAGAGAATCACTGAGTGAACAGGATGTAAAACTTTACTCTGCCCTGCCTGATCTACTGACTTTATATAGACAAGGTGAACTGCCGACATCGGTAAAAATTTTTGAAGGAAAAGATCAATTTTTAAAAATCTTTTTTGAAGTACTTGATGAAAGCAAAAATGAAATTATTTATTGCGGATCTGTCCAAGATTTAATCAGTGGTTTCATCGGTTGGGCTCAAGAAGAAAAATGGATTGCCCAAAGACTAAAAAAACAAATATTCATGAAGGCTTTGATATTTGGTGGCTCAGATGCAGAAAAATTAAAACTAGACGACGCAAAACAAAAGCGCGAAACTCGTTATATAAAAAATATGCAAAACTTTCCAACTTCGTTTCATCTTTATGCGAACAAAATTATTATTTGGCAACCAAAAACTCCTCTAGCCCTACTCATAGAAGATGAATATATCGTAACGATGTTTAGATCAATATTTCAAGTATTGTGGGAACAAAATAAATAATAAATAAAAAAGACCTCGACGAACGCGAGGTCTTTTTCAAATTTAAACTATTTCTTGAACCCAGTACCAGCTGGAATCAAGCGTCCGATAATCACATTTTCCTTCAAACCTTCGAGGTAGTCGATCTTGCCAGTAAGAGCAGTATTGATCAATACCTTGGCAGTTTCTTGGAACGAAGCAGATGACAAGAAACTTTGAGTGGAAAGTGCCACGCGAGACACACCAAACAACAATTCTTTGCCAGTTGACGGTTTGGATCCATTCTTTTTGGCCATCTGATTGGCATACATGAACTGTGCTTTTTCTACCACTTCACCTGGCAACAATTCTGTTTCACCAGCTTCCTCAATCTGCACACGACTAAACATTTGGCAGATGAGCAACTCTACGTGCTTATCATTTACTTTCTGACCTTGAGAAGAATAGATGTTCTGTACTTCTTGCAAGACATATCGTTGAACAGCTGGACGACCCTTTAGTTCAAATAGCTCTTGCAAATTGATACTACCATCGGTCATCTGTTGTCCTTTTGTTACCTGTTCGCCTTCTTTGACGTACAATTTATAACCTAATGGAATAATATATTCACGAACTTTTGGACCAACATAAGACAGGGTCATGTTGTTTTTACCAAGTTTCACTTTGGTCTGATATTTGGCAGTGACTTCTTCACCAGAAGTACCGCGTACCAAAATTACTTGATCTGGAGCCACTTCATCACCATCTTTTACCATCACTTCATCGCCACTATCAAATTTGATTTTTGTTTC
The DNA here is from genome assembly GCA_041665405.1 of Candidatus Magasanikiibacteriota bacterium. GTDB lineage: Bacteria > Patescibacteriota > Patescibacteriia > Magasanikbacterales > GWA2-37-8 > CAIOJG01. The sequence goes on along the minus strand of JBAYIZ010000007.1, from coordinate 10,331 downwards.
TTCCATTCCTTCGAAGTGAACTTTGAGAATTTTTTGTCCACGACGACCTTCGAAAATCTTTTTGCCAGTAGGAGAAGTAACAATTTTACCATCCGCATCTTCAATTTCTACTTTACCATCTACTTCAGATAGTACAGCTTTACGTTTTGGGGGACGACATTCAAATAATTCTTCAATACGAGGTAAGCCTTGAGTGATATCAACACCAGCAACACCACCAGAGTGGAAAGTACGCAAAGTAAGCTGAGTACCAGGCTCACCCAAAGATTGAGCGGCGATAATACCGACAGCTGTACCAAATTCTACTGGTTTGTTGTGCGCCAAATCATAACCATAACATTTGCGACAAAAACCTTTTGGTAATTTACATTGCAATACACTGTGTACATGCACTTCAGTTATTCCTGCTTCATCAATAGCACGAGCAGTCTTATCGTCAATAACTTCACCAGCTTTTACAAATACTTTGTTACCAACTTTTACCTCAGAAATTACATAGCGACCCCAAACGCGATCGGCCAGTTTTTCACCCATTTCTTTGGATTGAGCGACAGTAAATATTTCACCAGTGGTATCGCCACAGTCTTCTTCCAAAATTACTACATCTTGAGACACATCTACCAAACGACGAGTCAAATAACCAGCGTTGGCGGTACGTAAAGCCGTATCAGACAAACCTTTACGAGTACCGTGAGAAGAAATAAAATATTCCAATACATCAAAACCTTCTTTAAAGTTTCCTTTTACAGGCAATTCGATAATATCACCAGATGGAGATACTACCAAACCTTTCATACCGATAACCTGACCAAGCTGACCCCAAGTACCGCGAGCACCAGATTCAATCATGGCGAATACTGGACCGTTTTTGTCCAAGTTCTTTTGGTTGTTGGCAACGATTTTATCTTTTGTTGAAGTCCAAATTTCCAAAATCTTGGCGTGACGTTCTGCTTGAGTCAACAAACCTTCTTGATATTGTTCCTCTACTTCAGCTACTTGTTTATCTGCAGCCAAAGTCAAAGATAATTTTTCCTCAATCTTCGGAAAATCTGCAATACCTAGAGAGTAGCCAGATTTGGTAACATAACGATAACCCAAATTTTTCAATTCATCCAAGAAATGAGCGGTGGTTTCCTGACCGTAAAATTCAAGACAGAAACGGATAACCTCAGCCATTTTCTTTACAGTAATAGTTTCGTTGTAATAAGAAATCTTATCTGGTAAAATTTCATTAAACAAAATACGTCCCAAAGAAGTCTCAATCATTTTGTTTGTTCCTTCTGGGAATTTGCTCAATTCAGTTTCGTTGAAACGAACAATAATTCTTTTGTGCAAAGTGATAGCCCGACATTTGTATGCCAATTTTGCATCTTTGGTAGATGAAAAATATTTTGTGGCAGGAGCAGTGTCAGTACTATGATAGTTGGTGAGATAAAAACAACCCAAAGCAATATCCTGTTTAGGGGTGATTACTGGTTGACCAGTAGCTGGTTTGAGCAGGTTCTTTTCTGCGGCCATCAAATTTTCTGCTTCCCAACGAGCTTCGGCAGTCAAAGGTAAATGCACAGCCATCTGATCGCCGTCGAAGTCAGCGTTAAAAGCAGTACAAACTAAAGGATGCAACTGAATAGCTTTACCTTCTACCAAACGAGGGTGGAAAGCTTGAATACCAAGACGATGCAAAGTTGGAGCACGATTCAACATTACGCGAGTATTCTGAGTTAGCTCTTCCAATATATCCCAAACTTCATCATGTTCGGCTTCAATATAACGAGAAGCAGAGCGCACATTGTGAGCCAGTTCACGTTTGATAATTTCACCCATGATAAATGGTTTGAAAAGTTCTAGGGCCATGCGTTTTGGCAAACCACATTCATCAATATTCAATTGTGGACCTACGACGATAACAGAACGACCAGAATAATCTACGCGTTTACCCAACAAGTTCTGACGGAAACGGCCTTGTTTACCTTTCAAAATATCTGCCAATGAACGCAACTGACGTTTTTGGCCAGTGGCGGCCAAAACAGTTTTGGCATGACGAGCATTATTATCAATCAAAGCATCCACCGCTTCTTGTAACATGCGTTTTTCATTGCGACAAATAACTTCTGGAGCATCAAGATCCAAAAGACGGCGCAAACGATTATTGCGATTGATAACACGACGATATAAATCATTCAAATCGGAAGTAGCAAAACGCCCACCATCCAAAGCCACCATTGGGCGAAGATCTGGAGGAATAACTGGAATACATTTCATGATGGTCCATTCTGGACGAATCTTGTTGACGTTCAAACTGTTCAGCAATTTGTGGCGACGGATCAAACGTTCCAATTTTGCACCCTTTGAAGTAGTTTGTTCATCGATAATCTGTTTGATGGTGTCTGGAATATTTATTCTTTCCAATAAATTGTAAACTGCCTCAGCACCAATGCCCGCTTCAAACAAATGTCCAAAACGCAAAGACAATTCCTGATAATGATTCTCAGACAAAATTTTCAAAACTTGTAATTCTTTTAATTCTTTATCGGCGGCCATGAAATCTTGTTCCAAAGCAACCTGTTTGCGCTCCATTTCATGTTGAATTTTTTCCAAAAATTCTGCGCCCAATTTTTGATCATTGGCTTTTTTGATTTCGACTTCTGATTCATGTTCGATTTGTTTCTTTTTGGATTTATATTCCTGACGCATCTGATCACTAGCTTTGCGCTTACCTTCTTCATCTACATGAGAAATAATAAAGGCGGCAAAATAAATAACTTTTTCCAAAGCTTGCACTGGCACATCCAAAATCAAACCAACTTTGGAAGGCACAGAACGCAAGAACCAAATATGAGCTACTGGAGCGGCCAATTCGATATGACCCATACGTTCACGACGAACCAATGAGGTAGTAACTTCTACCCCACACTTGTCGCAAACAATTCCTTTGTAGCGAATTTTTTTATACTTTCCACAATAACATTCCCAATCTTTGGTAGGCCCAAAAATTTCTTCGGCGAACAAGCCACCTTTTTCTGGTTTTTGAGTACGATAGTTGATAGTCTCTGGTTTGTTTACCTCACCAAAAGACCAAGCGCGAATGGTTTCCGGAGAAGCCAGGCGCAGACGAATCGCATCAAAGTTTGCAGTTTTTGTTGAATCGCGGTTCATAGGAGAAAAAATTATTTATTAGAAGTATCCTGCTGACTATTCAAGTCATCAAGGGCGTTTTCATTTTTCTTGTTTTGTTTATCTTCTTCAGCAGTAACTTCTTCTATAGTTGTATACTCACCGGATTCTGAACGTTTTAATAATTCTACATCCAATCCAAGGCCTTTGATTTCACGAACCAATACATTGAAGGATTCTGGAATATTTACACGAGTAATTTCTTCACCTTTAATAATGGCTTCATAGGCTTTTGAACGACCTGGGACATCATCGGATTTGATAGTCAAAATTTCTTGCAAGGTATGAGCGGCACCATAAGCTTCCAGTGCCCAGACTTCCATTTCACCAAATCTCTGGCCACCAAACTGAGCTTTACCACCCAAAGGCTGTTGGGTAATAAGACTATAAGGACCAATAGAACGTTGATGAATCTTGTCTTCTACCATGTGGTTCAATTTCAACATGTAGTTGTAGCCAATAGTAGTCTTGTGATCAAAAGGTTCACCGGTACGACCATCATAAAGTTGAGCCTGACCAGAAACTGGCAGACCAGCTTTTTTCAATTCTTCATAAATTTGTTCTTCAGTCACACCGTTCAAAACTGGAGTAGCCACTTTATATCCAAGGGCGTTGGCGGCTAGACCCAAATGAGTTTCGAGCAACTGACCCAAGTTCATACGAGAAATAACACCCAATGGTGAAAGTACAATATCAATAGGAGTACCGTCTTCCAAGAATGGTAAATCTTCAGAAGGAACAACTTTGGAAATAACACCTTTGTTTCCATGGCGACCAGCCATTTTGTCACCTACCTGAATTTTGCGCATATCAGCCACTGTGATTTGTACTTGTTTTATAACACCTGGTTCCAATTTATCACCAGCTTCTTCAGAGAAAATCTGAATGCCGATAACTTTTCCATGTTCACCATGTTCCAGATATAAGGAAGAGTCACGAACATCGCGAGCTTTTTCACCAAAGATGGCACGTAACAATCTTTCTTCTGCGGATAATTCTGTTTCACCTTTTGGAGTAATTTTGCCTACCAAAATGTCGCCGGATTTTACTTCGGCACCAATGCGAACAATGCCTTCGGAATCAAGATTTTTTAATTTTTCTTCAGAAACATTTGGAATATCAGAAGTGACAACTTCCGGTCCAAGTTTTGTCTCGCGAACATCGATTGTATAGTCCTCAATATGAATAGAAGTATAACGATCTTTTTGTACTACTCGTTCAGACACGATAATAGCATCTTCATAATTGAAACCATCCCATGCCATATATGCTACCAATACATTTTGACCAAGAGCCAATTCATCTTCTGCAATACTTGGACCATTACTCAAGAAGTCGCCCTTCTTTACTTTTTGTCCAACAACAACTGTCGGATGTTGGTTGATACAAGTGGCGGCGTTGGCACGTAAAAATTTATTTAAACTATATGTATGAGTTTCTTTCTTACCTTTTAATACCACATGTGCACCATCACATTCTACGATTTCACCATCTTCATCAGCGATAGCTACCTGACCAGAATAAACAGCCGCTTCATGTTCTACACCAGTACCAACCAATGGTGGTTCTGGGCGAATACAAGGTACAGCCTGTCTCTGCATGTTTGTACCCATCAAAGCGCGAGTAGCATCATCATGTTCCAAAAATGGAATACAAGAAGTAGCCACACTCACAATTTGTGCGGATGAAACATCGATAAATTCTAAATCAATAGTTTTGGCCACACCAGGTTTGGAGTTGACACGAGCTGGCACATAATCTTCGAGGAAATATCCTTCATCGTCTGTTTTGGTTTTGGCAGAAGCAGTAATATATTTTTCTTCCTTGAAAGCACTCAAATAAATTACCTCATTGGTAACACGTGGCTTCACTTTTATTACAGCTACTTTTTCTTTGGCCAATTTAGTAGCAATTTCTTTGGTAATTTTTGTACCATCTTTTATACTACCGACGTCGCCGCGCAAAATTTCACCTTCAGTCAAAGAGACTTCATTTTTTACTTCACGCAAAACTTTGCGATAAGCAGTTTCGATAAAACCAAATTCATTGATACGAGCATAACTGGAAAGGTGATTTACCAAACCAATATTCGGACCTTCCGGAGTAGCAATCGGACAGATGCGACCATAGTGAGTAGTGTGTACATCGCGAACTTCGAAACTAGCGCGATCACGAGACAAACCACCTGGGCCAAGAGCGGACAAACGACGTTTGTGCTCAAGCTCAGACAATGGATTGTGCTGATCCATAAACTGTGACATCTGTGAACTCATAAAGAATTCACGAATGGCACTCATTACTGGACGAGCGTTGATAACTTTGTTTGGTACCAGTTGTTCGACATCATATGTACTCATGCGATCCTTCACAATACGTTCCATACGAGCCAAACCAACACGAAAACGATTTTGTACAAGTTCACCTACCGCGCGAATACGGCGATTGCCAAGATGGTCTACATCATCTGGTTCTTCCTGAGTGACATTCAAACGAATCACTTCTTTGATTACTGCCAATAATTTTTCGGTAGACAACACGCGATTTTCTTTGTTGTCGTAATCTTCAGATTTGGAAGGTAAATCAAATTTGGTATTGAATTTATAAACACCCACGCGACCCAAATCATATCTCTCGAAATTGAAAAACATGGAATGGATTAAACCTTTAGCATTTTCAGAAGTTGCCAAATCACCAGGACGAATACGTTTATAAACTTCAATCAAACCTTCGTCCATATTTTTTGCCAAATCTTTTTTCAGTGTGGCATCAACATAGTCGATAGTAGGATGATTATTTACATCTTTGAAATATGCGCGAATTTTTTCTTCATCATCAAAACCAAAAGATTTCAAAAGAGAAGTGACGGCCACTTTACGTTTGCGATCTACCTTCACCCAAATTGCATTGTTAATATCAGTTTCGATTTCAAGCCAAGCACCACGATTTGGAATAACTTTGGCGCCATAATAGCGACGTCCGCGTTCACTCTGAGCAGTAAAAAAAGCACCAGCACTACGAATAAGCTGAGAAACGATAACCCGTTCGATACCGTTCACAATGAAAGTACCACGATTGGTCATCATTGGTACATCGCCCAAATAAATTTCTTGAGATTTTGTAGTACCGGTTGCCTTATTGGTCAAACGCGCAGTAATACGAAGTGGAGCCTCGAAAGTAACGTTGCGTTTTTTGCAAGTCGCTTCATCAAAACGAGGTTCATCCAAATAATAGTCTTCAAAATATAACTCCAAATTTCTTCCAGAGAAATCGGTAATTGGAGAAACTTCTTCAAATAATTCTTTAATGCCATTTTTTACAAACCAATTATATGAATCCAATTGCAATTCAATAAGGTTTGGCAATGGGATAGTATTTTTTACTTTTGTAAAAAACTTTCTATCTTTTTCCTTGAGTGCTTGGCGTTTGAATACAGGCATAAGGTGAAGTTTTTAAATAAATTTTTTATAAAAAATTGATGATTGTCATTCCCGCGAAGCTTGTCCTCACGAAAGTGGGGAGTGGGAATCTGAAAATACAAACAAAAAAAGTGCCAAAAAAATAGGCTTTTATGGCTTTTTCGTTATATTTTAGCGGAAAACGGCAAGGTTAGCATGAAAAAAATTTTATTGAATTACCTTGCAAGTAGCTGGTTTACCAAACTGATAAATGCCACTTTATTGCTTTGTTAAGCGTTTTTTTGAAGTACGTGACCTTCTCACGAAAGCGGATAAATAATAATACAAAAATGAAGTTTTGTCAAATGAAGCGAGCAAAGATGAAATTGTCAAGTTTTTTGCCGATTCTTGGCTAATATATAAGGAAAAATGACATTTTTTGAGATATTTGATCAATAGTTATCCACAGTTGAATTGGTCGTTCTCCAACAATAATTGACAATGAGCTAAATATTTAGCTAGAATAAGTCACATCAACTTCGGAATGACTGGCCGCGCATGAGCGTGGAAAGTTTTCTGAATTGGAATCAAGGCAGGTGCTGAATGAAGCCCAAGACCATACATCTCGTCGGTCGAGTGCTGTCCTGGATTGGAGCGGCGGTGCTTGCACTCAGTGCGACCGTCTTCGTGGTTCTCTTGACGAGGGTCGTTGGTGAGGAGGATGTCGACGTCTTCCGCAATTACCAGGATCAAATGGCGATCTGCGGGGCAGTGTTCCTCGTCTTCGGGTTCGGACCACTGGTCGCTGGGGCCGCTCTTAGAAAGCTGGCAGTGAACCGCGGCCACGTCGTGTTGCGTCCGACAGAACAAGACGACGAGGAGGATGAGGAGGAGGAGTTCGACGTCGATGAATTCGACGACGAGGAGGATGACGATAATGACCCCCTCGACGACGATGATGGCGACGATGATCCCGTCGACGACAAGCGCCCGTAGCCTCCCACCCCCAGCACACCCCGACTATGTCGGGGTCAGGCTTGGAAGGAGAATAAAAAAACCACTCGTCCATGCCAATGAGTTTAAATCATTGAACTTATTGGCAACGAGTGGTTTTTTTGTTTACAAAATTTCCCCATCTCTATTTTCTTCCTCTGCCCTATCCATTATATACACATCTGCTCCATATTCATCTTGCCCGACCAACTTCGCTTCTTTTTTTAATATAGCTTCAAACGGTTTACAAGCGAAACACCCTTCTTCCCCATTTGGACATTTGAAACGATTTATTTGCCGCGCCACTTTCATTTTTTGCGCAATTTCTAAAATCTTTTTTTCTGATTCTTCCAAATCAGGAATTTGTTTTTCGGTTAGATTATCATTTTCCGCCAAATACCAATAACTAGCCTTACTGGTTTTTCTTTTTTGGCATTTAGAAACTAGCAAACTATATATTGGCAACTGCAACGAACTTTCTTCTTCTTGAATTTTTCCTGTTTTAAAATCTATGATATGTACACTATCCGTGTCTGGCAAATATTCCAACCAATCCACCTTGCCACATAAAATAATATTATCTTCTTCACTCAACCAATAATACGGCAAATCCATCTGAATTTTTACCGACAAATTATTTATCGGACCAGGATGATTATACACACGCGCCAACATTTCCAATCCGCGTTTTTTGTATCCATATTCTGTGTCATCGTTGGTGAAACCACCTTTTTCACCTTTTACTTTTGCCCAAGCGCGTTCAAATTTTGTTGGTAATGGTTCGCTAAATCGACTACCACGTGCCAACTGAGATAATGATTCCAACACCTCATGCACACTCTGCCCCAAAGCCAGCGCCGGTGACATCATCTTTATTTTGTGTTTAGTCACTGGATCACGATAAACATTTTTCAAATAATAAGCACGCGGACATTTGAGCCAATCGGAGATAGATGTATGTGAAACCCACACGGCGGTATATTTATCTTTTGGCATAAAATTATTTTAAACAAATTAATAATCATTTCACAAATTAAATACTATCATCTTTTTATCATTGAGACAATACAAAAACAAAAAACCATCGGCTACATCAAAGTAAAAATTTTTTACTCTAATGTAGTAGGCCGATGGTTTAGTGCCGATGCCACATCCCGCTGGCATTGTGCCAGCGGGAGACGCATGAGTGTCGGACTGCGTGCCGACCAACGCGGGTGAGTGAGACCCGAATACACTCAGTCACAGCACCTCCTTCTTACGCTCAATCGCCTCGAATACAGCATCCACGAAGTCAGTGCCACTGATACATCTGAGGCAAGTTTTGCTCAAGAAGACCTTTCCACCATTGACATTGGGAGACAAAACTTCCTCGCAAACCAGACCAACATCATGGATCAGATACAGGATCCCGGACATCTGATGTTTGGTGGGACTACGAGAGGTCTGCAATCGACATTTCGCATACTTGGAACCTCCCAGAATGTACTCATGACCAAACATGGGTTCCCAGATTTCGCATGGGACACAACAACTCATACAACCAGGCAAACTGTCCTGGCCAAGAATTGTACAAAGTCGCGCTTCAAATTCCTTGCGTTCCATGGTGCCCTCAGAATTGTGAAAGAGTTAGCCCGTTTCATCCCGACTTTCATCGAAACAGGATAATTTATCCTTTTGTGGGCTGTTTCATTGTTTTTCAATAATGAAACATTTAATATTATCACAACTTTATGGATTTGTCAAGGGTATAATTGCTTATTTTAGCCAAATAACTGTCAAATTATTCATTACATTAATTATAATATGTTGACAAATTTAGCTAATTATGGTATATTTAATATGTCCAAATATAATGGACAAATATGATAGAATCAAAACTGAAAAAATTTGGATTTTCCAAAAATTTAACCACCGTTTATTTAGCCCTGATGGAATTGGGAAGAGCCAAGGCAGGAGAGGTGGTAAAGGAATCCGGCTTACCTAGAAGTGTGGTATATTTATCTTTAGACGAGCTGGTTGGGCGAGATTTGGTGAGCAAAATTGAATATAAAGGAGTGTTTCTATTTGTTGCAAATGACCCTGCACATCTAGTGGATGAAGCTGAACAAAAAAAGAAATTAGCCAAAGAAATAGCTAACGAATTAAAAGAAAAACAAAAACAAATACCACGCGAAATCGGAGTTTATGAAGGACTGGATGGGATTGTTCGAGCCACTTTTAAAAAACTTGATGCACCATCTGGTAAAACCATTTATGTTATGGGCGCGTCAAAATACAATGTACAACCAGAACTTGATAAACATTGGAAACAATTTCACAAACAAAGAATAAAAAAAGGAATGTATTTTAAAGGTCTCTATGATAGAACCGTCGACCAAAAATTTGTAGATTTCAGAAATTCTTCGCCACTGTCTGGAGCCAGATATTTACCAGAAGGGATGGAAATGCCTATGTGGTTTAATGTTTGCGAAGATGAGTTGTCTATCATGTTACCCGAAGATGAACCACCGTTGGTATTTAATATCAGCAGTCGTGCTGCCGCCGAATCGATAATAAAATATTTTAATTATCTCTGGGAAAAAAGTTCAACTAAAAAATAAAAAAGAAGCCTTTAAAAAAGGCTTCTTTTTTGTGCCCAGGGCGGGACTCGAACCCGCACTCCCGAAGGAACAGGATTTTAAGTCCTGCGTGGCTACCATTACACCACCTGGGCAGTTTTTCTTTTCTCCACAGAGCTGCGAGCAGATCTGCATGTATTAATTTGCGAAT
>JBAYIZ010000006.1:0-64804 GCA_041665405.1 Candidatus Magasanikiibacteriota bacterium | reverse complement strand
TGGTCCTGAGCTAGCTTTTGAACCAATTACATAAATAGTTTCACCAGCATCATATTGCAAAGTAAAATTACGACTTTTCTTCATTCCATCTTCGCCCTCATAAATAATTACATCACTAGTTTGCTTTTCCTTTTTTTTCTCTATTTCATCAACTACCATTTCAGCAATATTTTTTTGTTCTTCTAATTCAACGATTAAATGTCTAGGATCGTTGGCAGAAAACTCCGCCACCCCATTGCGCATTATTTTTGTTACCAATTCTCTTTTTTCTAAAATTTCCAAAGCTAAATACACCAGGTTTCGGTGCAAACTAGTGTGAGTGATGATTTGCCCTGCTTTTGCCTTCCCAAGTTCAATCAGCGCCAAATATACTTTGGCTTCATTTTTACCAAAACCTAGTTTTAAAAGCTCGTTTTCTAACATATTATCATATTATTTATGACAATATTATTATACTATGATTAGCCAAATTTGTCAAGTTTATGATTTTTTTGTCATCCTTATTTATGCTTGTTTTTAGCTAGTTTTAGCCAAAAAACCCTTGACAAGTATACAAATATATGATATACTGGCTTGTTACGATCAATAACCCGTAACACTGTTCTTTACAACTGCCAGACGAAATAGTCCATAAGATCTATTGTGAACTATTTCGTCTGGCAAAAGCAGTATGGGTTCGCAAATGCAACCTGACTGACTAATGCAGATGGCAGGCCTTCTGGTCTGCAGAGGTGTCCCATGAAGATCTCCACCCTGATCGTCCTGGTGGCCGTGGTTCTGAGCGGTGTCTCGGCTTCGGCCAGCGCCCTGACCCCGGTCTTCAACATCCGGGAGGGCTACGTCGTCCTCCTGAAGGACGGGCTCACCCCCGCCTCGGCCTCCACCCGCTACGACATCTCGCTGTCGGAGAAGGTCTCCAACAAGGTGTCCATCGCGGGCGGAATCGGGCTGGCCACCCCCAACGACAGTTGCAAGCCCAGCCCACGCCTCTCTGCAGGTGTGTCGCTGGGACTGACTGATCGTTGGTCCACCCAGGCCAGCGTGCTCTACCAGCGCAATGTCGGTTACGGCGGCAAGCCGTCTTCCGACTTGGTTGGTCTGGGCACCGGCCTGGCCTACGGAATCGGAAACGGTCTGTCGCTGTCCATGGCATTTGGACTGGCGAAGACCCTGGATGGCGGCGATTACTCGTTGCTGTTCCAGCCGTCACTGGGAATCGCATTCCTGTGACGTCCGGTTCCACCCTCTCACCCGGTTGCGCGTCCCGGTCAAAAAGACGCGCAGCTACTTTTCGAACTAAATCATTTTGGTTCAAGAAGTAATTAAAAAACCGACTGCATATCGCAATCGGTTTTTTGTTCTTAGTGTTAATCTTTACCCCACATCTCCTCAAAATAATCATTATAACTTTGCACTAGCGCCTTATTTGTAGAAACAAACATCACAGGTTCTTTATCCGCCCAATTTATAATCACAGCTTTCGGGCCATACAACCAAACAACATTGGGATTTTTTGTATCGGATAAATTATATTTTGTTTTAGTCCACAAAAATTTTGTAATCTCATGCCCTTTCATACTTGGATCAACAATGTTTCTCCAGACCAGTCCTTGTTTCATTACTGCTCGCTTTTTTATATCATTAAAAAATCCCGGATAATTTTCAAAAAAATTGCCTTTTGCGCCGATACCTTTCAACTCACCATAATCAATGGATTCCAACATAATCTCTTGTAAAGCCTTTGCGCCTGTAACAACTTCGGATTCTTGATTCCAGAAAAAATCTATAAATTTTTTTATTGCCCCAGCCACCGCTTTATTTTTTATCGAAAAAATCAGTGGATCAACGCCTGGGATGCCAATTTCCAAATAATCTTGAATAACTGAAAACCAAATAGGCATTTCCAAATCAAGAGGAAGGTGCTTGGCTTCACTAAGTGGCATTTTATTAAGATGTTTAAGTTCATCTTTATTCACATCATGTTCGACTAAAATTTTTGAATAAATTCCCTTTTTAATTCTTAGCGAATCAAACTCCTTTGAAAATTTTTCCATCGAAGGCGAGAAACTCGCTTTTGTTCCTAACATATAAAATGTATCTCCTTTTCCATATGTTAAAACTTTGGTGCGACTTTTCTTCACACCCTCTTCACCTTCATAAATTAATATCTCACGAGGTTGACTGGCGCTTTTCTTTTTTAATTGTTCAATCACTTCTTTTGCCGTTATAGCTTTTTCTTCTATTATTTCGTTCAAAAGTTCAGGGCTATTAACCCAAAATAAAAAAATTCCATTACTCTCGACTTTTGAAATTAATTTCTTTCCAATCAAATCATCAAGTGCCGTGTAGACAAGATTACGATGAAGACCTGTGTTATCAATGATTTGTTTGGCTTTACATTTACCCAAATCAAAAAGAGCTAGATATACTTTCACTTCGTTTTTTCCAAAACCAAGTTTTTCTAGTTTTTGTTCTAACATATTGTCATATTATTTATGATGATTATTTTATATGAATTTAGCCAAAAAGTCAACCCCCAACATAATTTTGTCAGCTTTTATCTGATTTTTTTGCTAATTTTAGGGATAAAATGATTGACCAATAAAGTGAAATATGATATTTTATTGAGTTGTTAACAACAATTGCTCTCTTCAGAGCAACCAACCTGTCAGAACCGCAAGGAGGTGAAAGGTGAATACATTCGTTTGGAACAGGGTGGAGTTTAAGGTTGTGGAAGACTGTGATCCAATTGCAGATCTTCACATCAACAAGCTCCGGATCGAGTCGTGCCTCAAGCGTGGCGAGGAATGCATCAAGGGCTCCGAATTGCGCGAACGCGCACGTCGTCGGAATGGCGTCCTTGGAGTGCGTGACGGCCAGCAACTGCTTGACCACCAAGACCAGATTCCGATGAAAATGCGTAAGAAGAAGATCGTGCTCACTGGCACCACTCTTCTCGCCCCCAATGGATTCAAATACACTGCCAGCCTCTGCTGGTACGGTGGTGACAACCGCTGGGACTTCGACTTCACCTTTGCCAACGGCCTTTGGGTGGGCTACGAATGCCTGCCCTGTCGCGAACAGGCGTAGAGGTGCAAAGTTTCAGGACAATTCAATGGTCCGCTGATGAGGGGTCTGGGATCATCCGGTTTGTGACTACCGGTAAAACAAAAAGTCACGCGGCTGGTAGTGACCGCTCATTCACTCCAACATCTTGTTGAGCTCAAGAAGTTATCAAAAAACCGACTGCAATCTGCAATCGGTTTTTTGTTTTTAAATTTTATTCCACCGACATCCCCCACCACAACTCAAATTGTTTTTTGTAAACTTCAATTATTTTTGGATTGGTATAAACTGTCGCGATTGGTTCGCCAAAAGAAAAAATTAAAATTACTTTATCTTTAAACAAATGTGTCTCCATCGGCGAAAAATATTTGTCTGACAGAAAACGCAAACGAACATTTTTACGAGTGTCTGCATCCAACGGAGAAACTTCTTTAGCCGCCTGCTCACGATCTTGTTCAAAAAATATCAATCGTCTATTTGGTTTAAAGTGTGCGGTCTTTCTGTGGTTCTCCATAAAAAATTCCAACACGCGATCTTGTTCCTCTTTTGTACCCACACCATATGTTGCCCCAAAAACATCATAAGTAAATCCATCTTCCAAATTCGCACACAAAATTTTATCAATCGCATCCCAACCGCGATAGGTAAACACTTCTTGGTTCCACAACAAACTAAAATAATTTCTATATACATCCGCCACCGCGCGATTTTTTATTTCAATCACCGAAAATGGTTCGGTAAAAATATTTATTGAAATTGTATCTCCAAAAATATAAATGCTGGCCGGATTATCATATGTCTGCGGTAATAATTTTACCTCGCATAATTCTGGATAGTCATTAATAAATTGTTTGTCGCGTTTTGAATCAAAATAAGTAATCATCTCCCACTTAATTTTTTTCTTGTTTTGTATTTTTATATATTCTTTGTACTTTTCTTCACCCATGTATTCAAACCATTTATCTCCAATGGAACCAAGCACTTGCAATGTGCCACCTTCTTCGATTTTTTTCAAAGTATAGAGATTGAAATTTCTAAAACCTTCCAAACCTTCGTGGACAATTATTTCTTGAGTGTCTGGATGCTTTTTTAATGCTTCAATTTCTTCAATAATATTTGTTGTTAATTGTTCTTTTTCTCGAATTTCATTCATTAGTCGGGCTGGATCTAGTGTTTTATAAATAGTAACACCGCGTTCTTCGGTTTTAGTTAATAATTGCTTTTCTATTAGTTTGTCTAAACAAATATAAACGATATTTCGGTGTAAACCTGTCTTTTTGATGATTTCCCCAGCTTTGGCCTGGCCTCCCAATTGGGCTAAAGACAAATAAACCTCAGATAGATTCTTGGTAAAACCGATAGATTGGAGGTCTTTTATCAGCATAAATGGTGTGGATAAAAATTATAGAATAACATGGTTTTTGTCACATTTGTCACCATACCAGTGACACACTGTGTTGTTTTTGCTCTTTACAGAGGCAATACTATCATATCATAAGTGTCACCATAAGTCAAGTGACACCATTGACAAAACCTTAGTTTTGTGATATTATGTTCTGTTAACAATGTTAACGTCTACCGCTGTTTTTCAACTGCCAAAAAAAATGCTACAATAAACACATAATCAAATAATTCCTTAATTAACATAAAAAGTATGAATAAGAAAATCATCAGGACAATCGTTGCCCTATTCGTCGTGGTTGTGTTAGTAATTGTTTTTACACAAAGTAACAAGAATGACACAAAAAATCTACAATCTAAAAAATCAGTTACTATCGGGATGGTTACATTTCCTGGATATGCACCGCTATACTTAGCAAAAGAAAAAAATTTTTTTAATGATGTAGATGTAAATTTGGTTCGAATTGAATCAATCGGTGATCTTAGGGCCGCTATGAACAGCGGACAGATCGACATGTACGCTGCAACGTATGATATTTTTCAAGCTGTAGAAGGTAATGAACCTCCAGGGGTTGGATTCCTTGCTATAGACGAATCACATGGTGGCGATGGCGTGGTTGTTTCTAGTAACATTTCAGAACTGAAAGACTTAAAAGGTAAAACAGTCGCCGCTGAACCTGGTTTTCCTCCTTATTTCATCTTACAATATTTGTTAAATAAAGAAGGATTAAGCTTGGCAGATGTAAGCTTCAAAGACCTTCCTTCAGCAGACGCAGGAAATGCATTTGTTGCGAGCCAGGTAGATGTTGCTGCTACTTATGAACCTTATTTATCTATTAGCGCAGATAAAAGAGCCGGAGCAAAGATATTGGTTTCAAGTGCAGATACACCAGGTTTAATTGTCGATTTATTATTTGCCTCAGAAAATTTAGTTAAAAACGACCAAGAAGTTCTTAAAAAGATTTCGGATGGTTGGTTTTCAGCTGTCGATTATTGGCAAAAGAATCCAGATGAATCAATGCAAATTATGGCTGACGCCTTTGGTGTAGATAAGGCTGAAATGAATGATATCAAATCAGGAGTTAGTTGGCTGACGCTAGAAGATAATCAAAAATTGTTTGACAAGAAACAAGTCAACAATGCTTATTTAACTTTTGATCTTGTGGGTAATATTTTAGAAAGCAACAACTCGGCAGGAGTAAGGGTAAAATCAAGCGATAAATTATCAGACAAGACAATTACAAGTTATAAGTAAATTAATATCTCCATGAAACTGTTTAGAGGAAATTATATCTTCCCAATTTCCATAGTGATTTTATTATCACTGTGGATTTTGGGTTCATGGATTAAACTTATAAACCCCATATTCTTTCCGACAATACAGGATTTTTTAACAGCGACACAAAAATTGTTTTTAGAAAAATCCTTTGTGTTAGATATTGGTATTTCTATTTTTCGAGTTTTAGTAGCGTTCTTGTTAGCTTTTGTTATTGCTCTTTCGCTCGCGCTATTGATGAGTTCGTGGAAAAAACTACACGATTTACTTTCGCCATATATAGACTTTATTAGATATTTACCCGTGCCAGCCTTAATCCCATTAACAATTTTATTTTTTGGTATAGGAGAAGGTGCTAAAATATCACTTTTATTCATTGGCACTTTTTTTCAACTTATCTTATTAGTAATAGATGATTTAAATAATGTTCCTAAAGAATATCTAGATTTATCTCATACCTTAAATTTTAGTAAATATAAAGTGCTAAAGATAAAACTATCGAGTATCGCTCCGCAATTATTTAATAATTCCCGAATAACATTGGGGTGGTGTTGGACTTATCTCGTAATTGCAGAGTTGGTTGCCGCAAATTCTGGTATTGGTCACATGATCAAGGAAGCACAAAGGTTTTCTAATATACCGGATTTATATGTCGGAATCGTTGTCATTGGAATAATTGGTTTTTTCTCAGATTATATTTTCAAAAAACTATACCCACACATCTTCAAATACAAAATTTAAAATTATGATTGAAGTCCACAAACTAACTAAACATTATTATGATCGCGAAAATAAATCTTTTATCGCAATAAATGATATCTCTTTTGATATAAAAAAGGGGGAGATAGTGTGTATAGTTGGCCCAAGCGGCTCAGGTAAAAGCACTATTTTAAAATGCGTAACAGGTTTGGACACTGTATTCGAAGGAAATATAAAAATCAATGGTTTAGACAGCTCCAAATATTTAGAAAATAATAGAATTGCATTAGTTTCTCAGCAATACTCTAATTTTCCTTGGTTGAATGTTTTCGAAAATATTGCCATTGGATTTTACGGTAAAAATATGTCTGAGACTGAAGTACGTACTGAAACTAACAAATTACTTAAACGAGTTGGCCTTTACAAGGTCAAAGATTATTTCCCCAACAAGCTTTCAGGAGGCATGCAACAAAGAATCGCTATTGCCAGAGCAATAGCACAACAGACTGACCTAATTGCATTTGACGAACCTTTTGGCGCTCTTGATGTACAAACGAGATCTCAAATGCAAGAATTTTTAGCAAGACTATGGGAAGAAGAACAAAAAACAATGATTTTAGTCACCCATGACATTGATGAAGCAATATACTTAGCGGATAGAATTATTGTCTTAGGACTAAATCCAGGAACTGTCAAACAGGTAGTAAAAGTAAATATCAAACGACCACGAAAACCTGAAATCAGATTCCATGAAGATTTTATAAAACTAAAAAAGTTCATCAGTTACATTATTCGTTCAGAATCAATCAAGGCGAGCTTGGAAGAAGGGATTGTTACTGATACTGATGTTTTCAAAATGGGATTATATATTTGGTCTGGAAACACCCCCCTTTACTATGCAAAAGATAGCGGTCTGTTTATCGACGAGTCGCTTGATGTGGAACAAATCAATTTTGAAGATAACAAGAAAAAAGTTGAGCTGTGGGAGCAAGGAAAGCTAGACGCAATAAATGTTACCCTAGATAAAGCCATCGAATTACACTCAAAAATAACAGATCTTAGAATAGTAAAGGTATTGAATCGCTCCGTCGGTGGCGATGCGTTAGTTGCACAGTCAAATATAAAATCCGTAATTGAATTAAAAGGTAAAACCATAGGACTCGAAAAAGGATCGGTGGCGGAATTTTTTCTCTCATATATTCTCCAAAAAGAAGGGATGACCTCTAAAGATGTAAAAATTAAAGATATGCAATGCTCTGAAATTGGAGCTGGAATTATCGCGGGTAATATTGAAGCTGGAATTATTTGGGAGCCATGGCTTGAAAAAGCGCTTGAACTTTCAAATATAAATATTTTAAAAACCACAAACGATTATCCTATCCTATATGATGTATTGATTGTAAACAATAAATTACTACAACAAAAAACCAAAGAGATTGAAAAAATTAAGAAGGTGTGGAATCAATCCGTCGCGATATGGAAAAAACAAGAAAAAGAGGTAATAAATATTGCCTCATCTCATGTTGGGATACCTGAGCGCGAATTAACCGAATCATTAAAAAAGATAGAATTCTTTGATACAATTCCAGATGATTTTAATTCAGTGGTTGATGAAATTATAAAAGTTTTAATAAATGATAAATTAATAAAAAATAATTATTCTACGGAAAATCTTTTTATTGAGTAAAATAAACTAAAAAAACCGACTGCATATTGCAATCGGTTTTTTGTTTTAATTATTTCACCTCCGGCAACATCTGCCACAACATCTCAAAAACAGATTTAAAAATATCCGTCATCGCCGGCACCGCGATCACCACCGCCAACGAACTTAGCTCCGGACTCACAATCAAAATTTTATCATTAAAAATATCTATCGTACTTTGAAATTTATATTTTTCAGGAAGATATTTCCACTCTCTTAATAGCGAGGTTTCTATTGGATTTATTTCGACAGAATTAAATGTTAATAGTAATTTCGTTTTAATTTTATTTTCTGCTCTTTGTCTACGAAAGTTTACAAAAAATTCTGGTTCCAATCCCTCCCATGCCGCCGTATTTCCAATTGCCAGATATTGCTTCCCTTTATACTCATCTAAAATTCCGTTATAAAATTGTTTTAATTCTTCAACTGTTTCAATAAAGCGCAAACCCGTGGCCATCACTTGTTTTTTTTCAACTAGTTCCAACATTGGAATAATACTTTCAAATGATTCTATTTTCTTTTTGAAAATACCCACCACTCTATTTGGTTTTTGAGCATAATAGAAATGGCGGTTTTTTCGAAAATAAACATTTACCATCCCTTTGGCCGCCAACGCCTGCAAAACAGGGTAAACTGTTGTCCGTTTAATGCCAACATCTTTGGCTACAACACTGGCTTGAGATCCACCCAATTTTAATAAAGCCATATATACACTCGCTTCTTGGTCGTCTAAACCGAGTTCTTTTAGAATATTCAAATTTTCCATATTTAGTTGTCAATAATTTACGACACGGAATAATATATTCTGTATTTTAGCTTATTTACTATCTTTTGTCAAGTTTGTGTGTCCCAAATGATTGACGGAATGTGTAAAAAATGCTATTATAACGCGTTATTTAATAACAAATAGCATATATGAACAAACCAAGCCAAATTGACCCTACCAAACTGTTTTCAACCAAAATCCTAAAATACGCAGTCACAACCTCAATTTTAGGAAAAGTTGATTATGTGAACTTGGACAATGCTGCCACCACTCCTCCCCTTAAAACAGTCGAACGCGGACTATCAAAATACATAACTAGCTACGGATCGGTACATCGTGGCGCGGGGAAAAAATCAAAAATCTCCACCGATGTATATGAAAACAGTCGCGAGATAATCAAATCCTTTGTTAATGCTCCGTCTGATTCATATGTTTTGTTTACCAATAATACTACTGGGGCAATCAATACAGCCGCCCACTTTTTTTCTTTCCTAAAAGGAAAAATCGCTGTGTCGTCTATTGAGCATAGTTCATCTTGGTTGCCTTGGATAAAATCTGAAGGTATCAAAGCTTTGGGTGGACAACAAAATACTTTTGGAGAAATGGATAGCGTCAACGAACAAATTCAATACTTAGGACGTCGCCAAGTATTACAATATGATGTTAATGAAAATTTTGAATTTGATTTAGACATAATAGAAAATTTACTCAAAAAAAATCATATCAAAGTATTAGTTCTTACTGCTTCTTCAAATGTTACGGGATATTGTCCTGATATTAAAAAAATTGGAATGCTTGCTCACCGATATGGCGCATATTTTCTGGTTGACGCCTGCCAATTTTTACAACATCACAAATTGGATATGAAAGAAATGGGAATAGATTTTTTGGCCGCTTCTGGTCATAAGTTTTACGCCCCATATGGCGGAGGTTTCTTAATCGGACCAAAAAACTTTCTTGATTCTTTTTTACCTTATCAAATTGGTGGCGGTAATCTTCCTTACATAACAAAAACTGGCGAGTTCTTGCGATACAGAAATCAACTCGCACACGATCCAGGCACGCCTAATGCTATCGGTGCGGTTACCATGGCTATTGCACTTGAGCAACTCAAAAAAATTGGCATAGATAAAATTTGTCAGTATGAATCAACTTTAACAAACAAACTGTTTGATGCACTAAAGAAAAACCCCAACGTAGAAATGTTTGTTAAAAAAGAAAAATTAGGAACCGTTATACCGTTTCGTATAAAAAATATGGATTCCAACGAAGTGGCCGAAAGACTTAATAGCGAATACGGAATCGGTGTAAGAGCGGGAAGTTTCTGTACCTATCACGTAATACGAAAACTTTTAGGAATAAAGAACGATAATGCCATTGTCGATTCAGTTAAACATGGCAACGTCAAAACCATTCCAGCCCTAATTCGCGCCTCTATCGCTCTATGCAATACAAACAATGATATCGAACGGTTGATCGTCGCTATAAATAAAATAACCTCATAAATATGAAAACAACCAATGTAAAACCGTCTCAGTTGAATTACGACCATTATTCATTAAACAAATATGACCGAGATATTGTAAATTCCATTCCGCACCACTTAGAAATTCATTATAATATTTTGAATTACGCAAAAAAAGCTTTTGTGAACAAAAATATTAAAATGTTGGATCTTGGAGTTGGTACTGGTCTTACTAGCAAATTAATAAAAGATGTTCTACCAAATAGCAAACTAACGGTGGTGGATTTCTCCAGACAAATGATAAACAGTGCCAAGAAAAAACTTGGCAAAAATGTAAAATATGTTTATGGTGATTACTCCAAAATTAAATTTGATATTAAATATGATTTAATAGTTTCAGTAATCGGCATTCATCACCAAAACACAGCCGGTAAAAAGAAATTATTCAAAAAAATATATTCTTTGCTTAAATCAGGCGGCGTATTTATTTTTGGAGATTTGGTGACTTACCAAGACAAACATACCGCCGCGCTTAATAACGCTTTGCACTTTCATCACTTGGTGGAAAATGCGACAGACAAAAAAACTTTGACCGAGTGGGCATACCACCACATGTTCTTAAACGATCTTGCTCCAATTGAAGATCAGATTAAATGGTTAAAGAATGTCGGATTCAAAGTCGAACTCAAATTCTTGCGCACCAACACCGCTTTGATTGTGTGTAAAAAATAAAATACTATGGAAACTTCGACAACAACACAAATTATTTCATTGAATGCTCTGCAAAAAATGGCTTTCAACAAAAAACTACCCAGAAAAAGGGTTCTACTTATTGACGGCAACATAACCGAATCCAAATATGAAGCCGACGAATATCATTTAAGATTAGAAAATCTCGGCATCAAAAGAATAGCTGGATACTTAAAAAAATTTGGCATATCGGTGGACATAGCATATCTTCAAGACCAAAAAACGTCCGCAATGGAAAATCTTATTCAACAATCCGAAATTATTGGCATTAGTAGTCAGTCTACTAGTATAAATGAATCCTTTGAGTTGTGTCGTAAAATAAAAAACAAGTATCCTCAAAAAACAGTAATCGGAGGGGCTGAACATTTTGCGCTTGATTATAAATGGATTTTACAACACCCAGAAATTACTGGGATAGATATTTGTTGTACCGGACAAGGAGAATTGCCAATGTTGGCTCTATCGTTAGGGGTTCCTTTGAAAAAAATAGGCTCAATTGCGTATACAACAAAGGATACAAACACAAATTTATGTATTGTTGAAAACACTAAAAAAACTGGTAAAAATTTTCCTCGGCTAACAGAAAACAATGCTCTTGAGATATTGATACCTGTAGCGGCTTCTACCGATGGCTCTCAAATAAATAAAATGCCTTTTTTAGAATTAGACAAACACTTCAAAAATGCCGGTTCGACAGCTACTAGCGCCGGATGTATTCATAAATGCACTTTCTGCACTAGTGATTCTTTTTATGGTGGATATGTGTCTTGTCTTGACACAGCCAAAAATGAAATAAAAAAACTTTATAAACAAGGTAAGGATTTTGTTTTTGTACGTGATGCCTTACTAAATGCCAACCCGAAACACTTTGAAGATTTTATAAATTTTATGAAACACTTCAATCAGCAACATAAAAATAAGATGGGGTGGGTTGCTTTTATGAGCGTCAAGCAGTTTGAGGGTTTAAGAAAATTTAAAGAAATGGCTGAAGCTGGCTGTATTGAAATTGCCGTTGGTGTAGAAGATGTTATCGGCAATAGAAAAGATTTAGCAAAAGGCGATAGTCTTGAAGTGGCTACAGAGTTTATTAATTCTGCAAAAAAATTTCTCATGGTGAGAACCTTGCTAATCTTAGGGTTACCCGAACATTTTCGATATACAAAAGATGAAATAAAGAAGACCATGCTTACATTTATGAAAAAAAATCCTCAAACCAACTACCGTATAAATATTTGGACACCTATCGTTGGAACTATCGATTTTGGTATGTATAGTAACATGTTTGAAAAAGAAAAAAACGCCCGAGAGAATCCAAAACTTTTTAGAAAACATGATACTATGCATAGCGTAATGGATCCAGCAAAAATGTACAAAACATTAGGTGTCCCTCTAGAAAAACAATGGCTTAAAAACTCTGAGGATTGGGCAAAATTAAGGGATGAAATCATGCGAGAATACTTAACAAGTTCAGAACATAAAACATACTTAGAAACTCTTAGAAACAAGGTTAACTTAAATAGAAAAGGCTTGCGTTATGAAATTGCGCAAGATTTTAAAAGAATAATGTTGAGAAGTATAAAAAAATAAACAAACAAAAAAACCGACTACTTTGTGTGGTCGATTTTTTTAATTTTATTTCATCTCCCCCCAACTATGTCCGATGTTCACCTCTACCTTTACCGGCACCCTCAGCTTCACCACATTTTCCATCGTCTCTTTGAGAATCTTGCCGATCTTTTCTTCTTCACCTTTTTTCACTTCTAACACCAATTCGTCGTGTACTTGCAAAAGCATTCTTACCTCTGGATATTCTTTCAATTTTTTTCCCACTTCAATCATCGCCATCTTGATCAGATCGGCAGCTGTGCCTTGGATAGGGTGGTTAATCGCCATGCGTTCGGCCGCACTGCGCATCTGAAAATTTTGTGATCTCAATTCTGGCAAATATCTTCGGCGCCCAAATAGCGTTTCACAATATCCTTCTGTCTTAGTGAATTCCAATGTCTGATCTATATACTGCTTTACCCCGCTAAATTGTTCAAAATATTTTTGGATAAATTCTTTCGCCTGAGCATGAGAAATTTCCGCGCGCCAACTTAGACCGTATGTTCCCATACCATACAACACACCAAAATTAATTTCTTTGGCCGCGCGACGCATTTCTTTGGTGACTTCTTCTAGCGGAACTCCATTGATCGCCGCCGCTGTGGCTCTATGAATATCTAAATCTTTTTCAAAAATTTCCATCATCCGTTTGTCTTGCGCCATCGAAGCCACAATTCGCAATTCAATCTGTGAGTAATCTGCACTAATCAACACGTTACCCTTTTCAGACACAAACGCCTTGCGCACTTCACGACCGATCTCGGTACGAATTGGAATGTTCTGTAAATTCGGTTCAGAACTAGACAGCCTGCCGGTGGCCGTCACCGCCTGATTAAAGGTGGTGTGAATTCGTCCTGTTTTTTTATTAATCAAAGTCGGTAATACGTCCACATAAGTATTTTGCAATTTAGCCAACTCACGATAAATTTCAATTTCTTTAATAATCGGATGTAGCCCGTGCATTTTTTCCAATTGTTCAGCCGAAGTAGATAAACCGGTCTTGCCTTTTTTTATTCCCTCGACAGGAATATCCAGTTTTTCAAATAATACTTCCCTCAATTGCAACGGTGAAGAAATATTAAATTCCATTCCGGCTAAATCAAAAATCTTTTTGGAAACTTTTTTAATACTATCATTTACTTCTACCGATAATTTTTGGAGCATCTCCAAATCCACCGCAATCCCATTTAATTCCATCTGTGCCAACACCAAAAGTAACGGCATTTCTATTTTTTGTAACAAACCCAAATTATCTGTCTTGTTCAATTCAGTTTTAATTTTTTCAACAGTTTGTAATATTAAATATAACTCCGCCGCCAACGCTTTTGCATCTACCCCGAATAAACTTTCTTGCCCACTACCCACCTTTAATTCTTTATCCAATATTTTCAACACCACACTGGCACTATCATGAGCACGACTGCCTGGGTTGAGCAGATACGACCCCACCATTACATCAAACAAAGAGTTTTTTATTTCCTGTTTTTGCAATAATAAAACCTTCACCAATTGTTTCAAATCATGCCCCACCAATTCAATTTTTTCATCGTCAAAAATCGGCAAAAATTCTTCCACCAAATTATTTTTAACAAAATACCCTTCACTTTCCACAATCACCACCAACCCAAAAAAGTCACTGGTCAAAACATCTTTCCCACTCATCGCCGCCCGACAGGCAAACTGCCCGTTCTTTTTTATTTTCTCCACCAATTCTTTTGCCTCGCTTTTATTCCCTAGTTCTTTAAAATTTAATTCAGCCATTTTCTTGCTTTTTACTGTCGTAGTTTTTTCTGGTTCCACCACATCATACTTATCAAACCCAGGAATCCGTTTCATCAAAGACACAAACTCAAATTTCTGAAATAATTTCAAAATTTTATCATGATCAAATTCACTCATCGCACAATTTTCCAAACTAAAATTCAAACCCGGTACGGCACAATCTATCGTCGCCAATTCATAACTCATCTGTGCACTTTTTTCACCCTGCGATAATTTATTCAAAACCGACGAACTAAATAAATCACTTTTCTTTTTATCTTTTTCTGCGTTTACCACTTTATATATTTCTTTCAAATCACCAAATTTCAAAATCAAATCCGTCGCTGTTTTTTCACCAATTCCAGGCACCCCCGGAATATTATCCGAAGGATCTCCGCGCAAAGCTTTGTAATCTATTACCAATTCCGGTCCAAAACCAAAACGCTTTTTTACTTCTTCTGGATTATATATCACAATATCGCTCATGCCTTTGCGCAAAGTATAAACTTTTATTTTTTCATCCACCAATTGCAGGGTGTCCATATCACCCGTCACAATATACACCTCGTCCACTTCGTTTTCAATCCTACGCACCACAGTTCCAATCACATCATCCGCCTCATACCCTTTCATTTCATAAATCGGAATACTAAACGCCTCCACCACTTCATGCACCAAAGGCATCTGATCATACAATTCCTGATCCGCCTTCACGCGCGTACCTTTGTATTGCTCAAATTTCTCATGACGAAAAGTCCCACCGGCCACATCAAAACTCACACACAAATGCGTGGGCCTCAAATCTTTCCAAACCTTGAGCAACATGGAAGTAAATCCATACACCGCATTCACCATCACCCCGTCTTTGGTGTTCATCGGAGGCAAAGCGTGATAAGCACGATGCACAATAGCGTTCCCATCAATAATTACAAATTTTGACATAAAATATTATTCGTTCTTATTTTACACGCAAACCCTTTTTTGAGCAATAAAAAAATACCCGCTTTGAGTATTAAATATAATAAAAAGGAAACGACGGCCGGACCAGAAACCCCCGAAGGAGCTCCCGGTCCGGCCGCACTGGTTGTCTCGTACGAAGCTGAGCCCTACACCAGGAGGACTACTGCTCCGCGGCCGGCCGCGGTCGAACAGACGATGCCGACCATGTTGGCGGTGCCGACGGCGCCCTCCTTCATGTCCGAGCAGAAGCCATGCTCGAGCAGTTGCCTGTGGATGAAGTCGGCCTCGGAGCTCGCGACCTGCCCGCAATCGGCGGAATTGTCGCTCCGTCTCCGGCTCTGGTTCAGGATCGAGGGAAGCACACGCATGGCTCTCTCTCCTTTTCGAGACCACCACCGATGAGCGGTGCAAGTGGTCGTTGTGACCGAACGGCGAACCGTCGGTCGTTTGGGACACAAAAATATTTTACTTGATAAAAAACACAAAGTCAATTTTATGGTACAAAAAAACATCCCAGACAATTACTTTTGAGCGGGTTATGAGCCGAGGCTCATCCTTTCGACCTCGCGGTCGAAAAAAGCGAAAAAGTCATTGTCTGGGATGTTTGTTCTACAGCACTACTGCTATTTCGAGGTACCGGTGGGAATTGCACCCACGCATAGAGCTTTTGCAGAGCTCTGCCTTACTGCTTGGCAACGGTACCAAATTTTGTATTCAAATAATACCACTTTTAAATAAAAAGTCAAAGTTTTTACTATCTCACATACCCCAGTGGATTCACTCTCACACCATTCACCTGCACCTCAAAATGCAAATGAATACCCGTGCGTCCGCGTACATTTCCAGTATTGCCCATCAAACCAATCACCTGTCCAGCCTCAACATATTCACCTGCCGACACTAACAAACGAGAGTGGTGTCCATACAAAGTCTTCACGCCATTGCCATGATTAATCTGCACATAACAACCATAGCCGCGATTCCATCCACACTGTGCAAATTCTACCGTGCCCGCTTTGGCGGCATAGTTTGGTGTTTCAAAAGGACCGGCAATATCTAGGCCATTGTGTTTCCAACCAAAATACTGAGTAATAGTTTTCACTCCAGACGGCCACACAAAACCAGACGCACTAGCCGAACGTGAAGAAGCCGGCGGACGAATCACCGCACTATAACTTGTTTGTTCGGTCACATAAGTTTTCCCATTCTTCACCGTCGTCACTGCCACTTTTGCTTCTGCCTTCACACCACCTGGCACCATTATTTTTTCTCCAATACGCAAATCTTTTCCGCCTTCATCCAAATTATTAAATTGAACAATGTCTTCAACTTTGGCACCGTATACTTTCGCAATTCTCAAAAGCGTATCTCCCTTTTTCACCACATGCATCACGCCACTAGCAGGAGGAATACTAATTTTTTGTCCCAATTTTAATGTAGCCTTTGATGTCAGACCATTTTCCCATAAAATAGTGGCAACGTTCACTCCAAACCGACTAGCAATACCACTGAGAGAATCGCCGGCCACTACCACATAATCCACCGTCTGTTTTCTACCAGAACCACCAGTTGTGATACTTCCGGTCATGATATGTGGTTTGTTTATTGCCATACCGCCAGCATATGTCCCCGCCAAATCCTGATCAAAAATTATTGGCTCGGATTGGTTCGAAATATTATCTGCACTAATTATACCTGCTCTCCAATTGTAAGTAGGGGTAATGTTGCTCTGGGGGGCTTCGGCAGACACTTCCTCGAATTCATATTCTTCTGTTCCACCAAACAAATTAAATGCTAGTGTTTTTTGGCCTGGCAAAAAAACGTTCTTTTGGGTAAAAAGTTTGGTTTGTGGGATAGCTACTATAAACAATAAAATAAAAATTATGGGCTGAATAATGTCGCGAGCTATCAATCCCGCCTCACCACCGATTCCTATTTTTTTTAAATAGAAATTGATTTTAAATCCAAAATAAGCAAAAAACCGGTAAGTTTTCCCAATAAACTCGGATGACACAAAAAACAGGCCGGAACCTATCCACCAGGAGAATCGCTTAATATGCACTAAAAAGCGCAAAATTTTTAATAAAAGGTTATATTTCATACCTTGACGATTGGGCTATTTTATCATAAGATATCGGCTGAGGCAACCTTGTAGCCAATCATCGTTGCTTCTTAATTTAATTTTTAAATCTTAACTTTGACACTTATGATTATAGTGTTAGGCGGAATTTTACCAGCACTTATCGCCATCATTTACGGCGGTGTGCTTATTCGTTGGGTTCTCAAACAGCCAGCTGGCGATGATCGCATGCAGGCAATCGCTCGTGCCATCCAAGATGGTGCCAAAGCTTATCTTTCTCGACAATACAAGACAATCGCTTATGTCGCTGTAATCGTTTTTATTTTATTAGGACTATCTATCGATTGGATTACTGCTTTTGGTTTCGTAGTGGGTGCAGTATTTTCTGGCTTGGCAGGTACTATTGGTATGTTGGTTTCGGTCAAAGCCAACGTGCGTACTGCTGAGGCCGCAAAAAAAGGTTTCAAACCAGCGCTTGATGTGGCTGTAAAAGGTGGTTCGGTTACTGGCTTGTTAGTTTCTGGTTTGGGGCTACTCGGTGTTTCTGGTTTTTATTATTTAACACATGATTTGTCCGCTTTGATTGGTTTAGGTTTTGGCGGAAGTTTAATTTCAATTTTTGCTCGTATCGGTGGTGGTATCTTTACCAAAGCCGCTGATGTGGGTGCAGACTTGGTTGGCAAAGTAGAAAAAGGAATTCCAGAAGATGATCCACGCAATCCAGCTGTGATTGCCGACAACGTCGGGGACAATGTTGGTGACTGTGCTGGTATGGCCGCCGATCTTTTTGAAACTTATGCTATCACTACTATCGCCGCAATGATTTTGGGCGGATTACTTTTCCCAAGCAATGATAAAGTTGCAGTTTATCCAATTGTGCTTGGTGGTATTTCTATCGTCGCTTCTATATTAGGAACATTCTTCATCCGATTAGGTGAAGACAAAAATGTAATGAAAGCATTGTACAAGGGATTAATTGCCGCTGGCGTAATTGCTTTGATTGGTTTTTATCCAGCTACAAAATGGTTGATGAGTGGTTTGGTTGGATATAGTGTAATGAACATTTTTTATTGTGCTATTATCGGTTTGGTACTCACTGCTTTGATGGTAGCTTTGACAGATTATTATACTTCAACAAAATATTCTCCAGTTCAACATATTGCCAAAGCTAGTACTACTGGTCATGGTACCAATGTGATTGCTGGTTTGGCTGTTTCCATGAAGTCCACTGCTTTGCCAGTACTTTTGATTATGGCCGCCATGATGGGTTCTCACTATTTAGCTGGTTTGTACGGCGTGGCTGTGGCCGCAGTTAGTATGTTGTCTTTGGCTGGTATTATCGTTACTATTGATGCTTTTGGACCTATCACTGATAATGCTGGTGGTATCGCAGAGATGGCTGAGCTGTCTCAAGACGTACGCAATGTTACTGATCCTCTAGACGCAGTTGGTAATACTACCAAAGCTGTGACCAAAGGATATGCGATTGCCTCTGCTGGTTTGGCTTCACTAGTTTTGTTTGCTGACTTCACTCACAAGCTTCCTGATTCATATCAATTTTTAATTAATGATCCAAAAGTTTTAGTTGGATTATTTATTGGTGGTTTGTTGCCATATTTGTTTGGTGCTATGTTGATGGAATCTGTTGGTAAAGTTGCCGGACAAGTAGTTGAAGAAGTTCGTCGTCAGTTCCGTGAAATCGCTGGAATTATGGAGGGCACTGGAAAACCAGACTACGGCAAAGCTGTAGATATTGTTACCAAAGGAGCTATCGGACAAATGATTGTGCCATCTTTGATTCCTGTGGTCGTGCCAATTTTGGTTGGTTACTTCTTGGGTATCGAAGCGTTGGGTGGTTTGTTGGTAGGAACAATTGTCACTGGTATTTTCGTAGCTATTTCTATGACTACTGGTGGTGCCGCTTGGGATAATGCAAAAAAATATATTGAACTTGGAAATTATGGTGGCAAGGGTTCTTTTGCACATCAAGCCGCTGTCACTGGTGACACTGTTGGTGATCCATATAAAGACACTGCTGGTCCATCTATCAATCCGATGATAAAGGTGGCTAATATCGTAGCACTGTTAATTGTAGGGTTATTACTAAAATAAAAACACCATTCTTCGTGTGTTGTCATTCCCGCGAAAGCGGGAATCCTCAAACACAAAAAAATCTCGACCATAACGTCGAGATTTTTTATTTTAAGAAATTATCCTTGTCCTAAAAAGAAAATATTTTTTCTACTTAGGACAGGAAGGATAATTTCATCTAAGCCCCGCCCCCAGGAGCAACTTGTGCTCGACTGGGGGTGTGCGTCGAAGAGGTTGATCGTCGTCAGGTGCGACGAGCCCTGAAGGTAGCGTAGCCGTTGCCGATCGTCGTGGGGTTGGGATCACAGCCCCAGCCCGGGTTGTCCCTCTGCCACTTCTTGGCCTTCTGCGTGGCCTCCTCAGCCCGTTGTTGCGGCCTGAGGTTGAACTGGAATCGAACATGTACCTCAACACGTGTCCGTTGCCGGTTTGGCTCGCGCCATGGTTTCCCCTCTTTCGCTATAGTCGCCGAGGCTGTGTCTATATAACACGACCTGGCCACGGGTGGATTTAAAAAATATACACCAACATCCTCAAAAAAGCAATACCACAGCCATAAAATTGACTTTTTTTGTGTTTTAAGATAATATTGCGAAGTATTTTTAATCATACATATATGGCTCACGTTTTAAAACAACTACCAAAATCACAAGTAGAACTGGTGATCACTGTCACTCCTACCGATTACCAAAAAAACATGGAGGATGCCGCCGGTCGTCTTTCCCAGCGCGCCGCCATTCACGGTTTCCGTCCAGGCAAAGCTCCTTATGATATTGTGAAACAATCTCTTGGTGAGATTAAAATTTTGGAAGAAGCGTTACAGTCCATTGTTGAAAAGAATTTTTTTGAAGCAGTAAAGGCAGAAAAGTTAGAAACTGTTGGTATGCCAGAAATTACTATTGAAAAAATGGCTCCAAACAATGATTTTGTTTTCAAAGCTGTGGCCGCACTTTTGCCTTCTGTAAAATTGGCTGACTTAACAAAAATTAATGCCAAGAAAAAAGAAGTGGTGGTTGGAGACAAAGAAATTAATGACGTGTTGGACAACTTGCGCAAAATGCAAGCGATAGAAGTGATCAAGGAAGGCTCCGCTACCAAAGAAGATAAGGTAGAAGTAGCGATGAACATGTCTATCGACAAAGTGGGTGTTGAGGGTGGTCAAGCTCCAAAACATCAAGTATATTTGAACGAACCACACTATATTCCAGGATTTGCTGAACAATTGGTTGGTTTGAAAAAAGATGAAGTTAAAGAATTTTCTCTAAAATTTCCAGACGAACATTACCAAAAACATTTGGCTGGAAAAAATGTTGATTTCAATATCAAGGTAAACGAAGTATATTCAATCGAATACCCAGAAATCAACGACGAGCTTGCCGCCAAGCTTGGACAAAAAAGCGTTGAGGCTTTGAAAGACATTTTGATGACCAACCTAAAACAAGAAGCGGAGAGCAAAGAAGACCAACGCATCGAAGCGGAACTTTTGGAAAAAGTAATTTTGGCCAGTGAGTTTAGTGAGGTGCCAGATGTTTTGATAACTTCAGAAAAACAAAAAATGTTTTATGAATTAAAAAACAGTTTGCAGGAACAAGGAATAGAATTTGAAAAATATTTGAAGGATGTAAAAAAGACTGAGGAAGAAATTGCCAATGATTTTGCCGAGCGTGCTCTCACTCGCGTGAAGGCCGCCATTATTTCTCGTCAGATCGCCAAAGAAAACAATATCAAAGTAGAAAAAGAAGAACTCAACAAAGAAATCGAACTTATCAAAGTAACATACAAGAACGATCCAAAAGTAGAAGAGGCTCTCAAGCGCCAAGAAGTCCTAGACACTCTAGCCGCCACTATTCAAAACAAAAAAGTGGTCGCCTGGCTGAAAGAAAAAATATTGAAATAATAATATCAAAAAACCACCGCTTAGTCGGTGGTTTTTTTATTGGACATCTCCGCCTTGAATTCTCCACTTATCAACATCTTCTAGGTTGGTGTCCGCGGTCTTTATAGTGAAATAAATGTTGATTTTTTTTGTAAACGATAGTAATGGAAAACATTGCTTCCAAAATTTATTTTGTAAATATGAATAAGAAACAAAAAACTTTCCCCTGTTAATTGAAAATTTTGAAAATGCTTTAATAGCCTCTTTGTATGTCTTTTCTTTGTTTTCAAACAATGCCACTTCGTTAACTTCGTATTTCAACTTGCTGTTTTTACAAATAATATAACCGGCGACAACGTCTTCTTTAGATATTTCAAAATATTCGTATATATTTTTGGGGTTATTTTTGTATCTCCATTTTAAGTATTCATTATTCTTCAATATAAGAAACCCACTTGTGTTGTGTTGAGATTTCGGTTGGAAATTAATTTCGTCTATTTGTTTTATATGAAAATTTGAAAAATATGGCAACGAAACAACATATTTAGTGGCCATTTGTCCTAAAATTTCGTAGTTAATTTTTTTTGAAAATTTATCGATTTTAACCCCTTCGCTATTGGAAAATCCTATATATTCAACGGCGGGGCCAAGTTTGTCTTCAACCATCAATGTAAGTTTGGAAACAATCCCCTGGCGCCTGAAATCTGGGTGAGTGGCTTGAATCGCGCAAGAATAAAAATGATTATAAATATTTTCTCCATTTACAATAGCAATTGGAGTAAAACACACAAACGCACATACCACACCCTCTTCGAGTGCGACTATGCCGACTGATTTATTATTAAAAAATTTATCAAAGTGTTTCCACAAGAAAGATTTTTCAGTAACTTTTTTATTAGGAAAACACTTGTTAAGTAATTCAACCACTTGGCTCGTGTGTTCCTGTTTATATTCCTTATATTCCATGTTTAGAGCTGGGGCTATTCGATATTTTTCTTTTTTAAATTTTGAGAAAAATATACCTCCAGTTGGAACCACAATATCTCCCACTATAGGGTGCTTTATTTTTTCCAACAAATTTTCCTCGTAGTTTTCCTCATCATTAATTACGTCGCGCATGGTTTTTACTTGTCCGCATGGTATATTTTTTTCTTCAAGTATTTTTATTATATTTTTTGATAAATATAGAGAAAATACCTGCTCTATTTCTGTTTTTAAATTTTGAATATTTTTAAGTCTAAGAATATTTGTTGCAAAGTGTTTAAAAATTCTTTTGGGTCCGTGCTTTAACAAAAATGCTTCAAATCTTTCCCATTGATCATTGTTCCCGATCGCAACCACTACCGCCCCGTTCTTTGTTTTGAACACGCCAAATGGTGCAATGGCACTATCCATATTTCCTACTTTTTTTGGATTTATATTTGTTACTGAAGTGTTGATGAGGTTTTGTTCGAGCAGATCAAAAGCCGTCCCTTTCATAGAAACATTAATTTTACAGCCTCTTTTTGTTTTTTCTCTACCATACAAGGCCGATGAAATGGCAAAGGCCAACTTCATGCCAGAAAATGCATCTACGACTGATGTTGCATTTTTCATGTCCTCACATTCTCCGTTGAGCGATATCAACCCAGACTCAGCCTGCGCGATAACATCATAATATTTTTTTACAATATTTTCGCTGACACCAGAAATAGAGGCGTAAATAACGTTCGAGTTTATTTTTGCGATTGTTTGATAATCGATTTTCAATCTTTTGGCAACATCGGGCGAAAAATTTTCAACCACTACATCGCAGTTTTTGCAAAGCTTATAAAACTTCTCCAAGTCTTTGTCGTTTTTTAAATCCAATATAATAGATTTTTTGTTCCTATTTAAAATCTCAAAATATCCGCTCCAATTGCCAATGTGTGGCGGAAATTTTCGGCTGTCATCTCCTTGTGATGGCTCTATCTTGATCACCTCTGCCCCAAAATCAGAAAAATGCCTGGTCGCAAAAGGCCCGCTAAAAACGCGCGTGAGATCTAAAATTTTAATTCCTGAAAAAAGATTCATAAAACTAGCCGCGTTTCCCGTAGTGACTTTCCACTTCTTCACTTATGTCTACATAATACGAAAGCGGTTTTTCTTCCATACCATATGAAACAAAGCTAAGGTGTTTTTCCTGGGGCTCGGTGTCTATCTTTACTATTATTTTGTTTAATTCTGCTATTAGCTTGTCTGTTGACCAGTCTTCTTTGTATGCTAAATCAATAGTCTCTTCTGCTTCGTCTAACACCTCTTCTATGTTGTCGGCTTCATCGTACAGGTCTACGCTATCACCACCACCATAATTTTCGGCGGCATCATAACTTCCAAAGTTTATTTTGGCAAGCTTTTCTTCTATTTTTTTGCAGATGGCGTCTTTAAATAGTTCGCGTTTTTTGTTTCCTTCTTTTTTGGACGATTTTTCGGTACACTCGCCGGTTTTATGCCTTCCACCACACACTTTGCAGGTGTCTTCCATATGTTCATTATTAATAATTAATTTTTTATTATTTCGAATATTGTGTTATTATATCAATATCTGTTTGACTTCATGTTTCACAAACAAGTAGATTAATTTTAACACTGTTTTAACTTGTTGTCTATGTATTTTGGCGCCCACGTCTCTATCGCTGGCGGACTAACCAACGCCCCAAAAAACTCGGCCGCTCTTGGCTGTGAAGTTTTTCAAATATTTACCCGTTCTCCACAGGGTGGTTTTGTCGCACCGTTAAACAAGAAACTTGCCGACGAATTCAGAGGTTTGTGCAAGGAATATAACCAAAAAGAATGGGTGGTTCACGCCCCATATTTTATAAACTTCGCCAGTGCCAACCCACGAATCAAACATGGGTCAATCACTGTTGTTCGTGAAGAGCTCGAACGCGCTTCTCTACTTGGCGCGGCGTATGTTATGGCTCATCTAGGTAGTTACAAAGACCTTGGCGAAAAAGAAGGACTGACACAGCTCGTAGACGGTTTAGAAAAAATGCTAAATGGCTACAAAGGCAGCGCCCAATTTTTAATAGAAATTTCTGCTGGTGCCGGCGCAATTATTGGTGACACTTTTGAAGAAATTGCCGAAATTATAAATCATAAAAAATTAAAAAAATATGATATCGGTGTCTGCTATGATACCCAACATGGTTTTGCCTCAGGATATGACATTCGCACCCCAAAAGCAGTTGAAGAAACATTCAAAAAATTTGATCAACTAATCGGTATAGACAAGCTAAAAATGTCTCACTGCAACGACAGCAAAATAGAGCTAGGCGGACACAAAGATCGTCATGAACATTTAGGCGAAGGCCTAATTGGCAAGACGGGTTTTGAGGCTCTGTTGACAAACAAACGACTTCAAAAAATAAATTACTACTTAGAAACCGAACACGACAAAGTCCGCGAAGATTTGCAAATTTTAAAAGACATCAGGAATAACAAATAGCTTTTTTAATATTAATTTTCGCCGCGCGAATTGTCTGAAGCACCGAGAACCAAACTAGGCTGTCTGTAGTAATATAAATTCGGTGCAAGTCTGAGCGCAAGAAAATTCATATTACAAAAGCGTAAAACATATGCCAAAATTAAAAATCCGCGTCCTCCCCCGCTCTTCAAAAAATGAAGTCATCGGAAAAATGTCCGATGGCACTTTAAAAATAAAACTCACCGCTCCACCCGTCGATGGAAAAGCGAACGACGCCTTAATAAAATTACTCGCCGATTATTTTAATATTTCAAAAAGCAAAATAAAAATCGTGTCCGGCAACACGAGCAAAAATAAAATGATTGAGATTGAAAATTAGGAACGGATTCCCGTCCCCACTTTCGTGGGGACAAGCTTTCACGGGAATGACAATCACGGCAAATCCATCCCCCCTTTATTCCATGGATTACATCTTAGCAATCTCCACCCGGCCTTGATTGTTCCAACAAACAGGCCGTGTTTTTTTATAGATTGTTTTCCATATTCACTACAACTAGGATAAAACCGACAATACCCATAAGGAAAAAATCTTTTCAACGGCCCATGATCCGGCGAAAATGTTTTTTGATAAACCCAAATCAAAAAAACAATCGGCATTCCCAAAAATATAGTTGCTTGTTTAATGTAATAAAGAAGGTTTTTAGGCATAATTTAAAAAACTTTTATTTTAATTGAGCGGGTTATGAAGCCGCGGCTTCATCCTTTTGCCCTCGCGGGCAAAAAAAGCGAAATAAAATAAAAGTTTTTTAAATTACCTCTTTAGCACGTTTGCCTTTTGCAATAATAGTTTCACTTCATCGCTTATCTCAGCAAAACTTTTCTCCTTGATATTCGGCTTCGCCACAAAAAACAAATAATACCCTTCCAATATTTCATCTTTGGCCATCATCGCCCTCAACACCTCCACAACCTGCCTTTTTGCCCGATTGCGCACAACAGCACTTTTAGACACCTTTAACCCAACATTCACCGCTAACTTAAGCTGTTTTTTGAACTTATCCTTATCTTCTTTGGGTGGAAAATAAGCCTCTTTTTTGGCTAAGTCTAATACTTTTAAACTAAAAAACAGATCATTTATCCAATATCCTTGTTTTAAAACGAGATTGAAATCTCGCACCTTGGTCAAATGGTTTTCTTTTCTATACATAACAATATTATACCAAATAAAAACCCCGATTCAATCGGGGGTTTAAGATTATTTGGCTTTTCTTAACAATTTTCCAGATTTTTCATCTGACACTGTTAGCTTC
Source organism: Candidatus Magasanikiibacteriota bacterium (assembly GCA_041665405.1). Classification (GTDB taxonomy): domain Bacteria; phylum Patescibacteriota; class Patescibacteriia; order Magasanikbacterales; family GWA2-37-8; genus CAIOJG01. Next base: position 38,548 of record JBAYIZ010000006.1, on the reverse strand, counting down.
TTGCGCCCCTTGGCACGACGTCTAGAAAGTACTGTCCGTCCATTCTTTGTGGACATTCTTTCCATGAATCCGTGTGCTTTTGCACGATGTTTTTTACTTGGTTGATAAGTTCGTTTAGTTGCCATACCTTTTTATTTAATGTATTATGTTGAATATATTACCATATAAACGGCTTTTAGTCAACAATCCACAGTATCCCCAGTTTATCCACATATTTTGCACTTTTAGCTAATTTCCGACGTTTTAATAGATGTGTTTCTGTGCTAAAATAACATAAAAGTTTTATAAAACTATCAATCTATGACTAATAATGAAATTTGGCAGGCTGTTTTATCTGAATTAGAATTAACCATTTCCAAAGCGAATTTTAACACCTGGTTCAAAAATACTGGTATTGTTAGTTTTCAAGAAGGCCATGTTATTGTCTGCGTCCCAAACACCTTTAATCAGGCGTGGATTGAAAAAAAACACCACCACCAAATCATCCAATCTTTAGAGAGGGTCACCGCCCTTCCTATTAGAAGGATGGAATACAAGATCGAAAATATCAAAAATGTTGTGGAACAACCAATAAACACCCCTCCTTCCCCGTCGGTATCTCATGAAAACGAAAAAACACCTTCATACTCTCAACAAACTAGTCACCAATCTGTCGCTTCTCATGGATTTACCATTAACCCAAAATACAATTTTGATAGTTTTGTGGTTGGCAAAGGCTCCGAATTGGCTTTCACCGCCGCCAAGGCAGTGGCAGACCGTCCTGGTGAGGCCTACAATCCACTGTTTATCTACGGTGGTGTAGGTTTGGGGAAAACCCATCTTTTACAGGCGGTTGGCAATGAATTGTTGAAAAAAAACCCTCAAACCAATATCTTGTATGTTAGTGCTGAGAAATTTACCAACGATTTTATTACTTCTTTGCGTAGTGGTGGAGCGAGAGACTTCCAAAACCGCTATCGTACTATCGACGCTTTGTTAATTGATGATATTCAGTTCATCGCTGGCAAAGATGCCAGCCAAGAATCGTTTTTTCATACTTTTAACGAGCTCCACCAGGCAAACAAGCAGGTAATTTTAACTTCTGACCGCCCACCAAAAGCCATCCCTGCCCTTGAGGATCGCCTCAAATCTCGCTTCGAGTGGGGAATGATTGTGGATGTTTCTGCCCCTGATTTTGAAACACGTGTCGCTATTTTGGGCAAAAAGTGCCAAGAAAAGAATTTTGTTTTGGACGACAAAACCCTAAATACAGTTGCTACTATTGTTCAGAGCAACATTCGTGAGCTTGAAGGCGCCCTAAATAAAATTATTGCTTATCATCAATTAAAAAATATGGCCCCGACAGCCGAATCAGTAAAATCAATTCTTTCTAGTTTTGATTCTGCTTCGGCTAGACGTTCAGTCACATCACAACAGACCATAGAGACTGTTTGCACCTTTTTCAATGTTTCCACCGAAAATGTTTGTGGTAAAAGCCGAGAAAAGAAGCTCTCTTATCCTCGCCAGATTATTATGTATATTTTGCGTAATGATCTTAAAATGTCTTTCCCTTCCATTGGCGATGAGCTGGGCGGACGCGATCACACCACAGCGATGCATGCCAACGAAAAAATTACCAAAGAAATAGATAATGATTTAAAACTAAAACAAGAACTAGAATTAATAAGACAGCGTTTATATATCAATAATATCTAAAACATGGTTTTTTTTCTTCGCTAAATGGTGTGCAAAGAATGTTAATAAGTTGTTAATATAAAAAGAACAAGTCAACCACTTATCAACAGAAAATAAATAAACTTAAATAAATCGTTTTTCACACACACTTTTATACCAAACTGTTAAAAAATTATTCACCTTAAACTTGGCTAATTTGAAAACAAAAAACGACTTATTAACCCTTTCCACAGCCTTATTACTATTATTATTTTATATATATACTTAATTAAATAATGTAACCCGCACCATCCTTTATGAAAATAACTTGTACAAAAGATAATTTATCGAAAGCACTTTCTATAGTAGGAGGGATAGCAAATAAAAATGTGAATCTTCCAATACTGGGAAATATATTGATTAAAGCAGATGATCAAAAAACAGAAATAATTGCAACCAATCTAGAATTGGCAATAGTTGCTCACGTGAGATCAAAAGTGGATGAATCTGGTTCGTTTACAGTTCCTTCCAAAACACTTAGTGAATTTGTTAGTTTACTTTCTGACGAAAAGATTGAAATGGAATTAAAAGAAAATGAGCTAGTTATAACCTGTGGAAAATCATCAACGAAAATAAAAGGAATACCAGCTGACGAATTTCCAGTTATTCCTTCTGTAAGTGATGGAAATGGATTTTTGTTTGATGCAGAACAACTAAAGAGCGGACTAGGACAAACTGTTTCCTCTTTGGCTAAATCAGAAATAAGACCGGAATTATCAGGAATGTATTTTGGATTTAATACTTCATATTATGCCGGTTTAATATTGGCGGCTACAGATAGTTATAGATTGGCTGAAAAGAAAATTAAAATTCAACAAGGAGAAGGAGATTTTAAAATTATTGTTCCGGGTAGAACTGCTCAAGAAATAATCCACATACTGTCGTTAGCGGATAATGAAGAAAAAGAAAAAAACGTTAGAATATTAGTTGGAGAGAATCAAATTGCTATGCACTACGGTAATATTCAACTAGTTTCTCGCTTAGTAGAAGGAAATTATCCAGACTATGCACAAATTATACCAAAAGAATTCAAAACATCTGCGATGTTTGATACTGGAAAGATGAGTAAAGAAATTAAAATGGCCAGTTTGTTTACCACAATAGGTGTAAACGCTATATCTTGTATAATTAGTAGTAAAGAAGGCGTCGTAAAACTTTCCTCCACTTCTTCCCAGACGGGTGAATATAGTTCTGAAATAAGTGCGGAAACAAACGGCGACGACAATGCTATTATGTTGAACCACCGATATGTTTTGGATGGTTTAAATAATATTAAATCAGAAACCAGTATGCTGAAAATGATAAACGCAGACAGCCCGTGTCTCTTTGTACCAACCAACGACGACAGTTTTGTTTATATAGTGATGCCGATAAGACAATAATGTTTTTTTCTTTATGTTTACAGGAATTATAGAAAATTTGGGAAAGTTGGAAAAAACGAACGGCGTGTCGTTTGTTTTTTCTGCTGACCAAAGTTTTTGTAACAAACTAAAAAAAGGAACTAGCGTTTCAATCAATGGTGTTTGTTTGACGATAGTAAAAAAACCAAGCAAAAAAAGTTTTTTGGTTGAAATAATGCCAGAAACTCAGAAAAAAACCATGTTGGGTAAATTAAAAATAAAAGACACGGTAAATTTCGAACTACCAGCAACTGTAAACACGTTTTTGTCTGGGCATGTGGTTCAAGGACACGTGGATGGGGTTGGGACAGTTCAAACCATCGAAAGTGATGGCAACAGTCATTTGTTAAAAATAAAAGCACCTGGTGACGTTTTAGAGTTTGTGGTAAAAAAAGGATCAGTCGCAATCAACGGGATTTCTTTTACAGTAATTTCCGTAGATACAAAGTTTTTTACGGTTGGAATTATTCCCTTCACATGGGAAAAGACAATGTTACATGATATTAAAATTGGCGATTCAATAAACATTGAAACAGACATTTTGGGTAAATATTTAAAAAAGTTTTTAGAAAAATAATTTTTATCTTTTATGAAGGCAGAAAAAGAACTAAAAATTGTAATAGTGAGTGGGGCTTTCTGGGAAGAAATTGTCGGAAACTTGGAAAAACACTGTGTTGAAACCCTGTTGCGTAAAGGGGTGGAAGCTTCCCAAATAGAAATATTTCGAGTTCCAGGCTCATTTGAAATACCATTGGCCGTAAAAAAGCTGGCCGAGAAAAACATCTATGATGTGATAATCACCTTTGGGGCTATACACAAAGGCAAAACCTATCATTTCGAGTTAGTTGCCAACGAGTGCGCGCGAGCGTGTATGAATTTGTCTTTGGAATTTGAGGTTCCTGTAATTTTTGAAGTATTAGCGGTATATGATATCCAGGACGCCATAGACAGATCTACTCAAGTGAAAGACAATCGTGGTGTTGAAGCGGCCAACACCGCACTGGCCATGATTACTGTGCTGGATAATATAAAAAAATAATATAAAAAAACGCCGCAAGAATAAATGCGGCGTTTTTTTTATTTTTATTTTATTTCAACCATAATGCTTTTTTCTTCAGTCTGTCCCCCATTGTTTAACAAGGTTGCTTTGAGTGTGTATTGTCCGACACCAGGATAGGTTTTCCAGACAAACTCGAGCAATCCAGTGTCGGTCAAAGAATCTTCTTTGTGGTTAAAATCAAAAATATTTTTTGTCACCCCTTTGGAGTTGATAAGTTGAATTTTGATATTTTTAATATCATCCCAACGAACCGGCTTGATTTGGATTGTTCGTGGAAAATCTTCTTTTACCAACTTGATACCAGCTTCTTCTGTCCAACTAAAAGTAGCTGGGTCATAAGGGGTGTTAGTCAAAAAAACCACCTGTGCTTGACCGGCATTACCCTGGTCGTCTATGGCGGACACCTTTAAAACATGTTGCTCAGAATAAAGTTTTGTAAGTGTATAGGAAAAGCTAAAAGGAAATTGTTCACTAGATCCAATCTGTTCTTTGTCTATGGTGTAAAACACCTGCTTTATTCCCCGGGGGGCAGTGGCTTTTATTTCAATATCAATTTGTCGGCCATTTATGATTTCATTAGAAGTGGGTGAAATAATTTGTACTTGGGGTATTAGTTCAGGGCTATAATTTACATCGTCGTATTCAGTCGGAGGTTCTTCAAAAGACACTTCGCGCCCAGCATTATTTTCTCTTTGTACCCAGTCGGCTAAGGAATTTTCCCAGTTTTGATATTGAGGGTCTGAGAAAGGATTTATAAGCGCGGGTCCACGAGGATCGTCTTTATTTACATAATATAAAATGTCATGCGGTGGCAAATATGTTTTTTCGACAATCAAAGCAGAAGGAGTAGAAGGGGTAGCAATGCGTCCGCTGACAGTATTTATTTTTAATTTAATTCCACCATCGGCGCCGCGTAGAACTGGTTTGGTGGCATCGTTTGCTGGTGGAATTGGAAAAGTTTCTACAGGAGTATTTTTTGTGGACTCACGCATAAATTGATTCCAAATAAGGCCAGCCAAAGTATTTCCACCGCCCTTCATTGTTGAGGGAGTAGTATTTCCCACCCAAACACCCGCGGCAAGCGAAGGAGTATACCCCAGTGTCCAGGCATCTTTATAATCATTGGTAGTACCAGTTTTGGCCGCGACTGGTCTGCCAGGCAAAGTGAGCGAACCATTTCTACCAAACATATAGGCACGAGCCAGATCATCTGAAAGTATGTTTGAAACAGTGGCAGCGAGCTCTGGTTTTATCGCTTCCGAACCAGAATTTTCTTTCCATTCTACTAGGACATTTTCTTTTGGATCGGTAACTTTCAGGATACTTACAGGAGTGTGGTAGACTCCATTGTCAGCCAAAGTGGCATAAGCATTGGTGTGTTCAAGCAAATTCACCTCAGCACCACCCAAAACCAAAGTTAGTCCTGGGTTGCCGGTAAAGGTTGTGTAACCAAACCGTTTGGCAAATTCTATTGTTTCATTTGTTCCAACCAAATATAATGCTTTTACGGCAGGAATGTTTAGAGAACCTTGTAGAGATTTTCGGAAAGTAACTAGCCCGTGTTCTTTGCCGTCATAGTTTTTTGGTGTGTAATTACCACCGACACCAAGATCAAAATTAGTCACCGTGTCATAGACAACTGTGTCTGGAGTAAATCCTTTTTCAAAAGCGGCGGCATAAACAAATGGTTTAAAGGATGAGCCCGGCTGGCGTTTTCCTAGTATGGCCACATTAAACTGCCCATCGATTTCTTCGTTTTCAAAATCACGAGAACCGACCATGGCCAAAATTTGTCCTGTTTTAGGATCGAGAGCTACCAATGCAGCATTGTTGGCATTATATTGTTTGGCAAACTTGTCTCCATTTTCTTTTACTATTTTTTCAGCCGCCTTTTGTTTTTCATAATCAATTGTGGTAATAACTTTTAAACCGCCGTCATCAACTATTTTTTCTCCAAACTGATCGGCCAAAAGTTGTTTTACATATAATACAAAATGAGGAGCATCCATAATTCCTCCACTTCGGTATATTCTTAACGCTTCATTTTGGGCTTGGGTTTTTTCTTCTAGTGTAATATATCCTTGTTCATTCATTAAACGTAAAATAGTGTCACGGCGGTTGCGCAAAGTGTTGATGTCGTTTAAATATCTACTGGGGGCTTGAATCAGAGCCGCCAGTGTGGCCGATTCGGACAAACTGATATCTTTTGCTTTTTTATGAAAATAACTCTGGCTGGCCGATTCAACACCATAATTAGTTGACCCAAAAGGTATTTCGTTTAAATACATTTTGATGATTTCGTCTTTGGTATATTTTTTTTCTAAACGCAAAGCCAAAACCGCTTCTTTGATTTTTCTAAAAATAGAACGTTCATCACCCACCATAGTTATTTTTATCAACTGTTGAGTGAGAGTGGATGCCCCCCCAGACCCAGACTTTCGTCCAATCAAATTGTTAAAACCAGCACGTATAATACTGACTACACGGATACCACTGTGTTCATAAAATTTTTTATCTTCCACCGATACCACCGCCTTTGGCAAAAACGAAGACATTTGGTCGAGTTCAACCAAGGTTCTTTTTTGGTTTTGATAAACTTCGTATAACAAATGTTCGCCAGTGCGATCGTATATTTTGGTGCTTTGAGCAACCTGGCGGTCGCTGAGGCGGTTTGGGTCTGGTAGGTCTTTGCTAATCCAGACGACCGCTATCGTCCCTAATATAAAACTAGCCAGAACAATTATTCCAATTAAGGAGAACAGTTTTTTGCCACCCAGTTTTTGTTTACGACCGTTCTCCGGTTCTCTGCCTTCGTCTAAACGGCGATTGAATGGGTGTTTAATTTTTAAGAATTGGATAGGCATGAATTTTTGATTATTATATCTTACATTATACTACGCCCCTTCGTTGTTGACAAACTTGCCTTTTTGGCCTACAATAATGCGGTATTAAGGGAGGGGTACCCAACGAAGGTATCTTTTTTTATTCATAAAACTGGCTTTGGTTAGCCAAAAAGCAAGATGAAAAGAATTCAGACAATCAAAATTACACTTGTTTTGGCCTCTTTGCTTTTACAAAACGTCTTTCCCGTAATAGTAATTGCTGCAGAAACTGATAGTTTGGCTAAAAATAGCGGGGCAGAGCTTTTGTTCACAGAAAGCTCAGGAGGTAAACTATTTCAACCAGCCCAAATTGTCAAACTTCCAAGTAAAACTGTAATGACCGTTTTAACTGCTTATTCTAGCACCCCCGACCAAACAGACAGCGATCCGTTTATAGCCGCTTCTGGGAAACATGTTTATGACGGTATGGTGGCGGCCAACTGGTTGCCGTTGGGAACAAAAATTAAAATCCCGGCTCTTTATGGAGATAAAGTATTCACGGTAGATGACCGTATGAATCCTCGCTATGGTTATGGCCGCATGGATATTTGGATGGATGCCCCGATAGCGCAGGTAAAAAAGTTTGGAGTAAAACGTGCCCCAGTAGAAATATATTTTGTGGAAAAGTCTATAAAGGTGGCCAAGATTGATCGTATATAATAAATTTAAAAAGACACCTTTGTGAGAGTGTCTTTTTGTTTAGGCCGCTCTGTATTTATAAATAAACAATATAATAGTTATTGAGTTTTCACCCGAAACTGTAGAGCTTCAGCCAGATGGTTTAAAGAAATATTTTGTTCACCTGCTAGGTCTGCGATGGTTCGCGAGATTTTCAAAATTCTATTATAAGCGCGAGCAGACAAATGCATTTTTTCTACCGCTTCACCTAATAAATTTATAGATTCAGAATTTAGCTGACAGAATTTTTTTATTTCATTATTTCCCATTTCTGCGTTGGTGATAATATTTAAATTTGAAAAACGAGTCGCCTGAATTTTCCTAGCCGACTCTACTCGTTTTCGAATGTCGCTAGACAACTCCCCACTTTCATTAGAAGAAAGTTTTTCAAATTTTAATCTTGGAACTTCTACATGTAAATCAATGCGATCCAATATTGGTCCGCTAATTTTCTTTTGATATTTTAAAAGTGTAGATGCAGAACAATTGCAAAACTGATCGGGGTCGCTGGCATATCCACACGGACAAGGATTTTGGCTGGCGACCAAAATAAATTGAGCGGGAAATTGCAGGCTACCACGTGCACGTGAAATCGAAATAGTTCCATCTTCGAGCGGTTGTCTCAAGGCCTCCAAAACACTTCTGCTAAATTCTGGAAATTCATCCAAAAACAAAACCCCACGATGGGCTAAAGAAATTTCTCCAGGACGCGGATATTTTCCGCCACCCACCAGAGCCACGTTTGAAATAGAATGATGGGGCGAACGAAAGGGGCGCTTTTTAATTAATCCACCACGAAGCAGTCCGGCGATAGAATATATTTTAGTAATTTCTAGTATTTCTTTTTCAATAAGAGGGGGCAAAATTGTTGGAAGAGTGCGAGCTAACAATGTTTTTCCCGAACCAGGTGGACCAGAAAGTAAAATATTATGTCCCCCACTGGCCGCTATTTCCAGCGCTCGTTTGGTGAATTCCTGTCCTTTTACTTGTGACATGTCTAGACTAAAAATTTCTTCGTTGGCTGTTTCCGGTGTTTTTGTATATGGAGCGATCAAAGATTCGTCTAAAATATGTTGCGCCACCTCTTTCAAATTTTTTGCTGGCAAAACACAAACTCCCTCTATCAACACAGCCTCATCCGCATTTTCCAAAGGAACAATTAAGTTTTTAATATTTTTTTCTTTGGCAAATAAAGCAATAGGTAAAATCCCATTTACAGGACGCAAAGAACCATCCAGCGCCAGTTCACCAATCATCAGTGTGTCAGAAATATTTTTTTCAGACCCAATACTGGCCATCACAATTCCTACGGCCATCGGCAAATCATAAGCCGACCCCTCTTTGTTCAAATTTGCTGGAGCAAGATTAATTAAAATTCGAAAATTAAAAGGGAATTTATACCCAGAGTTTTTTATAGCCGAATGAATTCTATCTTTTGCCTCTTGGATTGAAGTGTCTGTGAGTCCGATTATTCCAAAATTTGTTTGTCCCTTGTTGATGTCAACCTCCACCTCCACCGGCAAACAGCTCAACCCCACTGGAGCCGCCGACCGAAGTTTGACGAACATAGTTATTGTTTAAAAAATTTATATGGTAATAAATAAAAAAGGAAACCCAAAATGATTAGAATGTCAGCCAAATTAATAACCCCTCTTCCAAACACAAAATAATCAATGGTCGCATGATAAACAACACGGTCGATTAGGTTTGATAAAGCCCCCCAAAAAATTAATGTCAGACCTGTAAAAAAATTTAGTTTTGATGGAATAAAATAATATTTAATCAAAAACCACAACAAAATTATAATTATAGGTGCAGTGAATATTATAGTAAGGGTATTTGGTAGCGGCAAACTAAAAGCCACCCCGTGGTTTTGAAAAGGTCCCCAACCAAAAAAGTTGAAGAACACATGACCATCAGAGAGAGTATGTAAAGAAAAATACTTTAATATTTGGTCAAAACAAAATAAAAAAAAGCCGCCAATAAAAATAATTAACTGACGGGCTTTTGTTTGCATATTAGATTTCTTGAGTGATGGCTTTTTTACAAGTAATACAAGCGTTGGAAGTTGGACGAGCCAGCAATCGTTTTTCATCGATTGGTTTTTTGCAATACTTGCAAATTCCGTAAGTATCATTTTCCAAGCGCGTTAAGGCTTGGATGTTATCGCGCAAAGTTTTTTCAAAGCTTTCTTCTAAAGGAAGTTCAGTGGCATATTCTGCAACTTCAGCGGCATTCTCATCGTCTTTGTCACCGTATTCTGGGAAATTACTATTATAATCTCCAGCTACACGACTATTTTTTTGAGAAAATTTACCTAGTTCTTTTTCCAAGGTCTCTTTTTCCTTTAGTAGTAAGGTTTTTATTTTTGTAACAAATTCTTTGCTAAAAGTCGTTTTGGCCATATATATTAATTATTTTCAATGGGATAATTATAACAGATTAGCGGATGTAGTCAAGTAAAAATATTTATAAAAAAATAAGGGCATAGTAACCCGATAAACATAGTTTTAAGGCTCTTGCCCTTATAGGCGCTGTACATGATCAGAGCAGTCACCATATAGATGAGCTGTCATAGACCAAGACAGTGATACCCCCGACCGCTTGAAGGTAATACCTCAGGCGTAATTCTGACACAAAAGGTCAGATTGACGCAAAGATTGAGGTTACCGGACAAGAAGTTTGGATTCGCCACTACCGCTTCAATATATTTGTACAGCAGTTGTGAATCCCCTTCTCTATTTAGCAGTTCGATGGGTTTGGTCCACTGATAAGTGGACATATAAATTGTAGTAAAGAACTACAATTTAAGTATAGCACACAAACGGAGTTTTGTCAACCATTTGTATACACTAGTCTATACAAACAGAGTTTCTTTTGTGGTTAGCCAAGAAAAGGGTGGCTAAGAAGGCGAACAGTTAAAAGTTATACACACAAGAGTGGAGTTGTGCACACACTTATCCACTTTTGTATAGACTAGTGTATACAAATTTAGTAATTATCATTGTTTGATAAACAAAAACCCACCTCGTCTAGAAAGTGGGTATTGTTTAGTTGAATTTGTGTATTATTTCTGTTTTCCAGCGACAATGTTTTGAGCCACATTACCTGGAACATCTGCATAGTGATCGAATTCCATAGAGGAACTAGCGCGACCTTGTGACATAGAGCGCAAAGAGGTGACATAGCCAAACATGGACGCAAGAGGCACCATTGCCTTCACAACCTTCATCTGGCCACGGTCAAACATTTCTTGTATTTGGCCACGTTTACTGTTTAAGTCGCCGATGCAGTCACCCATATATTGTTCTGGGGTAACTACCTCGACTTTCATAATAGGCTCCATAATCACCGGGTTGGCCTTTTTACAAGCTGTCTGGAAAGCCATCGATCCGGCCATTTTGAAAGCCATTTCAGAGGAATCCACCTCATGGTATGAGCCATCAGTAACAGTTACTTTGATGTCTACTACCGGGTAACCAGCTTGAATACCGCGAGTTAGGGATTCTTTAACACCTTTTTCAATGGCAGGGATAAATTCACGAGGAATTGTTCCGCCTTTGATTTCATCGACAAACTCGAATCCTTTGCCAGCTTCTTGGGGCTCAACAGTGAGATAACAATGGCCAAATTGACCCTTACCACCAGACTGTTTGATGTATTTTCCTTCAGCTTCGGCAGTAGTGCGGATAGTTTCTTTGTAGGCAACCTGAGGGGCACCAACATTGGCTTCTACCTTGAACTCGCGTTTCATGCGATCCACGATAATGTCCAAATGCAACTCGCCCATGCCGGAAATAATGGTTTGCAAAGTTTCTTCATCAGTCTTGATGCGGAAGGTTGGGTCTTCTTCAGCCAATTTCTGCATAGCCATACCAATACGCTCTTGGTCCTGTTTTGTTTTTGGTTCGATAGCCACAGAAATAACTGGTTCTGGGAAGATAATTTTTTCTAAGACGATTGGATGTTCTTCGTCACAAAGAGTATCGCCAGTAGTGACATCCTTGAGACCGATGGCAGCTGCAATTTCACCAGAGTAAACGTCAGTCACATCTTCACGGTGATTGGCATGCATACGAACAATGCGACCCAAACGACTGCGTTCGCCAGTTGTAGCGTTGTGCAAATAACTGCCAGCAGAAACATGTCCTGAGTATACGCGGAAGAAAACCAACTTACCAACAAAAGGATCGGTCATGATCTTGAAAGCCAAAGCGGAGAAAGGCTCGTCATCAGATGGATTGCGAACTTCTTCAGCATCAGTGTCAGGATTAATACCTTTGGTTGGAGGCAAATCTGTTGGGGCTGGCAAATAACTTACAACTGCATCCAACATAAATTGGACGCCGATGTTTGCCAAAGCAGAACCACAGATAACTGGGTACAATAAATTTTTCAAAGTTAAAGTGCGGATAGCTTTTTTGATTTCGTCGACAGATAGTTCTTGACCATTCAAATACTTTTCCATCAATTCGTCACTAGCCTCTGAAACTTTTTCTACCAACTTTGTGCGATATTCTTTTACTTTTTCTACCATGTCGGCTGGAATTGGAATCTCAACAACAATTTCACCATTTTTTCCTTCGAAATGGTAAGCTTTGCTTTCGATCACATCAATCAAACCTTCAAAAGTACTATCAGCGCCAAGTGGTAACTGAATGGCGTAGGCGTTTTTTGATAAACGCTCATGGATTGAGTCCATGCACATATAAAAATCTGCACCCAACTTATCCATTTTATTAATAAAAGGAACGCGAGGTACATTATATTTGTCAGCTTGGTGCCACACAGTTTCAGACTGTGGTTCTACACCTTGAGATCCATCAAACACAGCGACAGCACCGTCAAGCACGCGCAAAGAGCGCTCTACTTCTACGGTAAAGTCTACGTGTCCAGGAGTGTCGATGATGTTGATGCGGTGATCTTTCCAGAAACAAGTAGTGGCGGCAGAAGTAATAGTAATACCACGTTCTTTTTCTTGTTCCATCCAGTCCATTTCAGCGGCACCTTCGTGCACCTCACCAATTTTGTGTTTTTTACCGGTATAAAAAAGCACACGTTCTGTGGTGGTTGTTTTACCAGCGTCGATGTGAGCTGCAATACCAATGTTACGTGTTTTGTCTAGTGAATATTCACGAGGCATAAGTTTGTTATGTTAATTTAAAATGGAGCAAAGGGTTACTTTTGAGCGGGTTATGAGCCGAGGCTCATCCTTTTGCCCTCGCGGGCAAAAAAAGCGAAAAAGTTACCCTTTGCGGAATTTTTATTTAGCAAAGCGTGCGAAATGCGCAAAAGCCTTGTTGGCTTCGGCCATGCGATGTACGTCATCGCGTTTCTTTACGGCATCACCAGTATTTTGTTGAGCATCCATTAATACAGTTGCAAGCTTTTGGAACATTGGTTGGCCTTTTTTGTTGCGAGCAGCACCGATAATCCAGCGGAAAGCCAAAGCATTTTGACGTTCACCACGAACTGGAAGTGGTACTTGGTAGTTGGCACCACCAACACGGCGAGAACGAACCTCTACCTGTGGGCGGATGACATTGATTGCCTCTTCAAAAATTTTGATTGGATCTTTCTTTGTATCAGTAGCGATTTTATCCATAGCAGAATAAAAAATATCTTGAGCCACTGATTTCTTGCCTCGTTCCATCAAGAAGTTGGTGAATTTAGCCACCAATACGCTTCCATATTTTGGATCCGGAGCAATAACTCGTTGTTTTGATTGCTTTCCTCTCATATTTTAATAAATTCAAATTTTTAGGTGACTAAATTATTTCTTTGCTGCTTTTGGACGTTTTGTACCATAAATACTGCGACTGCGGCGGCGTTTTTCGATACCTTGAGCATCATAAACACCACGAACAATATGGTAACGTACACCTGGAAGATCTTTTACACGACCACCGCGCAAAAGCACGATAGAGTGTTCCTGTAGATTGTGACCTTCACCTGGGATATATGCGATAACTTCTGATCCATTGCTCATACGAACTTTGGCGACTTTACGCAAAGCAGAGTTAGGTTTTTTAGGAGTTGTTGTATATACCTTAGTGCAAACACCTCTTTTGAAGGCGCAGCCTTTGGCGAATACGGTTTTTCGGCGGTGCAAGTTATCAATGGTAAATTGCAATGCCGGTACTTTGGTCTTGCGGGCTTTGCTAATGCGACCCTTTTTAACCAATTGGTTTACTGTAGGCATAATTTAATTAATTTGGCTAATCTTAGATGATTTGCCGGATTTAATATAACAAAAAAACTGACCATATATAATCAGCCACGATTCTTTTGGTCCGCCCCTAGCCAAAGTATCAGATACATACGATGGTTTAGGACTAGTTCTGTGTAGATAATATAATATTTAGGCGGGTTTGTCAATAGAGATGTTGACAATTTGATTGTTTTGTGTGATACTGTTCAGTTAGTTCTTTTTAAATTATAATGGATAAATAATGTCTCAAAGAGGTAAAGGAAATTATGTATTTCTAATGTATATAGGAATAAATAATCACCCTTACCTCTCGACAATGATTGTCGCGTGGTGTGTCGGCTGGGTACCGATGAACTCTAGTTTTCGGAGTAAATCCATGAAGCACATCGCGTGGTTTTTCGTCATCGTGAGCGTCGTCCTTTTCGCAGTTCCTTCAGTCGCCCTGGCTGAGGGTCCTGGTCCGGAGACTGGTGGGGCCGGCCTGTTCGTGCAACACGCCGGGTTTGAGGACGGCACCGACATCGGCATGGGCCTCTACTTGGTCCAGCCGGATGGTCACACGACCCACTTCGCCCAGTTCTGGGTTCCGACCCAAGTATCGGGCTACGGCATGGCCTACGGCGTCACCTATGACGTGATCGTTGATGGGCTCACGTTCAACTTCGGCGGGGTCCTTTCTGGACAGAAGGGCAACGACGGGCTGTTGTACGGGGCTGGTCCGATGGTCAGTATGAAGCTGTGGCGTGCCCGCGTTTTCCTGAAAGCCCCTGTCGGCTGGCAACAGGACGTCGTGGAGAAGAACTCCTTCGGATGGGAGGTCCAACTCGCCTTGGGGGCGGGCACCTTCTAGATGGAAGGGCTAATTTGTAGAGACTAGCCATCGTAGCCCCACTCGCTACAAGCGGGCGGTGGGGCAGACGCGGTAGATGTCACTCGCCGCGCAATTTGAAAATAAAATTTGTTTTCAGATTGTGCGAGTGATATAAACGCTTTAAAAATAAAACATCTCGATTTAGTCGGGATGTTTTTGTTTGTGGAGTTATTTGTTTCCTCTGCCTACTTTTTCTTTCACCTTCTTCACCACATCGTCTAGGCGCCAGTCGGCTTTGATCAGATAGTCAAAAACCCCATATTCAGCCACTTCGTCGGCTATTTTGCCATCACTGAGGTTGGTCAATATTAGCACTTGAGCAGATTTGCCCCATTTATCCAGCCGCAGGGTTTTGAGGAATGACAAGCCGTCCATATCTGGCAGAATGAAATCTAACAAAATTAAGTCTGGGTGAAGATCTTTTGTCAAAGCCAACCCAGCTTCTCCAGTTGTGGCAAAATGTGGCTCGTAGCCTTCTTTAGTAAGTTTAATAGTGAGAGCTTCGACGATTGGTTTTTCGTCTTCCACTATTAAAATTTTTTTGGTATTTTTCATAATTTCTAGGGTCGAGCTCCGTAGGAGTTTTTAATAAATTAAAAGGCCGATAAATTTTTCTTGCCGATTTTTTTCTTTGGATCTGTTAGCGGAATAGTAACAAAAAACGAAGTGCCTTTGTTTTCTTCTGATTCAAACCAAATTTTTCCACCGGATTGTTCCACTATTGCTTTAGTGGAATAAAGCCCTAGCCCGTTGCCATCCGTAATTTTATCCTTCACATTTTCGGCGCGAAACATTTTATTAAAAATTTTATCTTGCTGGTTTTTTGGAATACCATAACCGCTATCTTTTATTTCAATCATGACATCGTGTGGACGACGCATCACTTCGGCGGATATTTTTCCACCATCGGGTGTATATTTCACCGCATTGGATAAAAGATTTTGTATAATAATTCTAATCAAGCTAGGGTCGGCATTGATAGTTGGAACATCCTTGCCAAACTTTTTTTCCACTTTTAATTTATGTTGGGAAGTTTGTACGGACAATTCACTTAAAAGCGATTCTATTACTTCGCTGATTTTTATTGGTTCTGGTTTTACTTTGAAGGTCCCCATTTCAATACGCGATACATTTAGCAACGTGTTTACCAAATCAATCATGCGATTGTTACTATCATAGATTTCGCGCAAATATTTTTTTTGTTCAGCATTCATTTTTCCTGCATCACCGGCCAACAACATTTCTGTATACCAATTTACAGTAGATAGGGGAGTGCGTAATTGGTGTGAGGCCAACGAGACGAATTCACTTTTGGCTTGGTCTATTTCTTTTTCTTTGGTAATATCACGGAAAACTTCGATAGCCCCGACAACCTCGTCTTTGAGAATTACTGGTGTGGCACTGATGTATACTGCCAGATCCACTTTGCCTTCACGCACAAATCGATAGTCCTTGGTAACTACTTGTTTTTTTGTTTCTAAACTCAGGTGTAGTGGGTGTTTTTCTATTGAAATATGTTCTCCATTGGCGTTAGTCAACAAGGAAATCTCACCCAATTTTTCTCCTATTACTGCACCCGTCCAAGACAACATTTCTTCGGCGACTTTGTTAATAAAAATAATTGCCCCAGTATTATCAGTCGCTACCACACCATCGCCAATGCTGTTTAATAGTGCCTCATCTTTGGCTTTTTCGGTTTCTATTTTTATTTTTGCCAATTCCAATTCTTCAGTAACTTTTTTGGCCGCTTTTATGGTGTGAGAAAAGTATGTGGCAGTTAATAAAAGAAAAAGTCCCTGCATCAAAAAGGCGCCACCGACCAACATTGATAATTGTCTGTCTAAAATATTTTTGAATGAATAGGCCAGCATCAAATTGATTAACAAAAACACCCACCCTAATATTAATAGGGTGATGTGGATGTCGCCGTCAATTCTTTTTTGTGCCGGAGAGGGCATAATTATCTAGTTACGGAGATAATTTGACTGGCTGGTTCGCCGGTTGCTTCAACAGTAATGCGATTATTGGCAGTTTTAGAAATAAAATATCCGGTGCCATTTGTGGTGGCAATGCTAGGATCGCTTGGGATGGCTGTAATATAAACCTCGTTGACAGTTACAGGAGACAAATCAACCAAGGCGGCGTCTGCACACGCACTACCATTTTGACTTTTACAAATTTCAGTTTTTGTAGTGGTGATGTCAGGAGGCATATTTCCTCTATTGTCTATTGCATATTGGTAAATGGCGTTTAATATAGTATTAACATCCACTCGTCGTTGCGCATTGCGTGTGTCTGCCAATTGTTTTGCTGGATTGATGGCCACAATGACGATACCTGCCAAGATGGCAATCGCCGCTACCACCAACAAAATTTCCAACAGCGTAAAACCTCTTTGATTTTGCATATATAAAAATTATTAATTTATAAATTGAATTATTAGCGTGACACTATTATACTCTCTCCGTTTTCCGATCCACAAGCCTGCATCATCATTCTCCCGCCAGCGCCTTTTTGGACTGCATAATAAGTTTTGGCTGGACTACCAAATTTTGGATCAAACGGAATGGCGCTTAAATAGTCGCTGACCAATTCTGGCGAAAGATCTAAACAGGATTCGGCCGTGGAGGAAGAGCTAAAAGTGCCTATTACTTGTGGTTCAGCACTGCCTATTTTGTAGGACGCAGAAACAGTCTTTAATTCTGGGGAAACTCCAGCTTTATCGCTTTCCAAGGTTGCTTTATATTGAAAATATTGTCCATTCATTCCGCTAAGTGTAGCGGGATTAAGCGAATTAGAAAAATAACTATTGGATGTACCATCTGGGCCGATAAAACCAGGGTTGGAGGAACAAATTTCGTCTTGGCAGAATCGTGTTTGGAATTTTAATCTGGCGGCACCACGAATATAATGATCCGTAATTTCTGTTTGAGTTAATGCTCGTTTATACATCGCAACATCATCGAGAGCCGCATCTAATCTATCACTTATTATTCCAGCTATGTATAAATTATGGTTATTTGCTTGCATTGCTGGAAAACCAAAATTATTTTCCTCAGGAACTGGTGTGCCGACCAAATTGGAAGGTCCCTTTATGCCATTAACATAAGCTTTTGCTGTACCATTATCAAAAGTAAATACTACATGATTCCACTTGGTTGGAGATATATATTTAATGTCGAAAATTTTTGTCCCTCCCGCAGGATTGCCAACATATATACGCAGATAATGTTGTCCAAAACTTGTTAACCAAAAAGCTATTTTATCAAAATTAAGAGACCTGTTTGCATAAAGAGCGCCTTTATAAAGTATTATGGCATACTGATTACCATTAACAACAGGTATTGTTAATTTACTAGGTTTTATCCAAAATTCAATTGTCGCCTTATTAGTAAGATCTAAACTATCACTATCGGCAACAACTAAATAATCATCTGCGGTGTCAGAAAAATTTATGGAATTATTAAATAGTCCATTGTTAATAGTGTTTGGGCAAACTCCACCACAACTTGCATCGTTACCATTACCTGAGCTATCAGTGAAGCTAGCCGCACCGCTTGGTTCGTTGAAATGTAGTAATAAAACATTGTCAGACATGTTGGCGTTGCCAGATGGATATCCAGTTTCAGTTTGGCCATTATTTGGTAGTTCTTTTTGAATAGGGCGATTGGTTGTCCATCCTAGAGTATTCCAAATCGCCAAAGATTCATTTGAATTTTTTATATTGGATGTGTATGTGCCAGAAATAGCATTGGCAGATAGTTTTAGATAACCCCCAGTTGAATCATAGTATGTAGAGGCCTTTGGTCCAAGAAGAAAATCTGCTTGAGTCTGGTCAGTGATGGTAACAGCAGGAGTTTCTCCTACTCCCTGGTCGGACGCCCCACTACAATCTATCGCGCATCCAGCCGTGTTCGTGCCCAACATTCTCAAAGTGTTGTCAGTAGAGGTAGGGAAGAAATTATCATGATCAAGTGAATATTGATAAAGCGCACCCAAAATTGAACCCATATCCGCTTGGCGTGTAGCGTTGCGGGCGGCTCCAAGCTGTCTGCTGGGATTAACAGCGACAATCACAATACCTGCCAGCACACTCATAGTAGCTACAACCAATAAAATTTCTAACAATGTAAAACCAAACTTATTTTTCATAAAATTTTCTCATACAAATTATATCATAATTTGGAGAGTTTGTATTTATTTTAAAAACCAGCGACTTCTTGCCATGAATTAATAGTTATTATCGGGCTGACTTGTCCAACTTCAATCTTAATTTTTCTAGTTAAATCATTTTGAGTCGCTTGGCTGGTCAAAGTTCGGCCATTGTCACCGGTTTGGATTATAGAATATGAACATTTACTTTCATCGATGATTGTCTCAAAAGTTCCAACAGTAGATGTACAGTTGGCGATTTTTGCTAAACCAATTTCTGCACATGCATTCGAGAGAGCTTTCGCCTGATTAGATAATTCTAAAACTGAGCCGTTTTGAGAGGAAGTAAGGCCGGCAGATAATAAATACAATGCCACAGCCAAACCAACCGAGCCCATGATAAGCACGCTCAGTAATATTACAAAGCCGTTTTTTTCGGTTGGATTATTTTCGTAATGTGGCAGTATCATAAAAAGTTTGTGAGTAAGTAGTTTCGTTTCTGCCTTCGGGACTAAGGTTCTCAAGATTAAAAATTATTTGTATTGAAGCGGGTTTTTCGGCGGGTGCAAGATTAGTAAACTGTAGCGAGGTGGCGGAAACATCGCTTGGTATTAGTGGATAAATGGTGCCACTTTGAGTTGAATTTATTACTTGATTTTCTAGGCCAAAAACTATTTGTTGGCCGTCTGGCATAGTGGCGGAAATTGTTTGTGGATTTGAAATATTTATTTGTGTCGCATTTCTCAATGTCTGTATGATAGTTTGCATTATAGCAACACCGCTGTTTTCAACTACCAAAACAGTTTGGTTTTTTATCCGTGATTGTAAAACAGTGGCAATAAAAATGTTTATAGTTAACAACATAAACGAAGTAATGCCCACATATAGCAGAACTTCGATAAGTGTAAAACCAGATTTTTTATTGTAAATATTTTTCATATTTATGAAGTAGAACAAACACCAGAATCCAAATTTTCAGGAGTGACAAACGACCAATCGGTCAAAAAAGTTGTTAATGAAACAGAATTTTCTAGATTATTTTCTGATAGCCAAATTACTTTGGAAATAATTTTTTTTTGGTGAACATCTATGTCTGTGATAGTGATTTCACGTAAAAAATTATCTGAATATTCCGCCGCTACAACCAGAGACCATTGTCCAGTAGAAGTAGAAAGACCAAATGTACCAACGTTCAAATCAGAAAAATTTTGGTTGCGAATACTGCGCACTGCCTCGAGCCCTTCCTCAGCCAACATGGCCGCTCGGGATCGCAAAGCTCCTTTGAGCGAGCTTTCTTGGCCATATACAATTCCACCCACCAACATAAATCCCAACAAAACAAAAACCGAGCTAGCTAGAATAACTTCGATTAAAGAAAATCCACGGTTATTTTGTTGTTTTAATATTTGCATAAATTAGTAGTCGACCATTCCCCGGGCGTTGATATTTATTTCTCTTGGATCGTTGTCTGGAGCAGTAATGGTGATGGTACCAATGTTTTGTGGCTGCCCAGTGAGCGGAGCAAAAGTAATCTCAGTTAATCCGGCGATAGTAATATTGGCAGGCGTTTCATAATATTCATCAAACGAAATATCGCGTGCCGCAAAAGAAGTGCCTTTGAAAATAGTAATTTTTCCAGTGGTTAAATTCACCCCCCAAGCTGAATCGAACATTAATCCTTGTGATAGTAAAATAGCACGGTGAATAGACTGGGTGATCGTTGCTGTCGTTAAATTCACACTATTTTCCGCCTGAAAAGAATTTATAATCGGGACCGACATACTAGTGAGCAAGGCAAAAAAAGCGAGCACCAGCATCACTTCAAGCAGAGTGAAACCTTTACGGCACGAGCTTGGTGTAGCGTTCGCTGACCCAACCGATTTGGCCGTCTGGTAATATGATGTTATACCAACCATTTTGTTTATCTAAATATGGATAAGATGTTCCAACATTTACCTTTTGTAAAATTTTGGCTTGGGTGGATGGTTCGCTACGGACATTGAGATAGCCGATGCCAGTATCCAAAATTGTTACCATTTGTGTACCAGGCACCGCCATTATTTCTGGTGGGGTGGTTGGTAATTTGATTGTGCTGGTGGTCGAGGTAGAAAAATCCACAACGGCAATCGTAGAGGTGTTTGTTTCTGTTATTATAGTAGACACCGGTCTTGGTGGGCGGGCAGCCGGTTTTTTGTTTAGCCCTCCAACCAAGCTATATATAGGAAGGATAACCGCTAGAGCGACAGCCACTACTCCGAGCCAAACTACTATCAATAAAATTGGTTCCAAAATCACACTCAAATTTTTCGTAGTTAAATCGGTTCGTTCCTCGTAGGTTTTTCCAACATTTAGAAAAATTTCTGACAATCTGCCAGAGCGTTCACCCACCACAATTAATCCTTGTACTGGAATTGGAATCATCTTTTTAATTTTTTTGTTAGCGGCAAAAAATTCTTGAAATGATTTTCCATCTTTCAAAAACAAAGCTAATTGCGAGTATAGTTTTTTATAATTATGCAACGGCGAAGCGTCGCTTAGGGATTCGATGGTGTCCACTATTGGCAATCCGGCTTGTAATAATGTCCCAACAATATACCCCATGCGCGACAACTCAATTTCTAAAATCAATTTTTTAATTCCTGGTAAATGAAATAATATTTTTTGGCCTAAAAATTTTGTCGGTTTGAAAATAAAAATAAAATATATTATTACTAGCAATGTAGCGATAGAAGAGGGAACGGCCCAAACACCCTCAGCAGATAAAAATGACCCAAAGCCGATAAGAATTCGCGTGACCAATGGAAGCTCTAAATTTAATTGTGAAAACACTGTCGCTAGACGCGGTAAAATAAACCAGGAAATTCCAATTCCGACAATCAGTGCTAGCGCCATCACAAACACGGGATACATCATGGCCGAACGAATTTTGGAACGGAACGAACGGTTTTTTTGTTGTTGAACGACAATGACGGCCAAACTTTCTTGGAGTTGTCCGCTGGACTCGCCGATTTTTATCAGCGAAATAATATGCTTTGGTAGAAGATATGATTTCTCCAACGCTTCCCACAAGCTAGACCCACCATTGATATCATCCTGGATGTTGGTAATTATTTTTTTTAGGATTTTAGAACGGATTTCAATTTTTATTGATTCCAAAGCGTCGATAATATCCATGCCCGAGGCCAAAAGCACACCAAGATTTTCTACCAAATATTCTTTTTCTTCACCCAAACCAAAAGTATCAAATCGTGATACCCGACTATCTTTTTTCTTGATAATTTTTGGCTCCTTTATTTTGGCCATGGTCGTATTTTAAAATTTTGGTGGTTCTGCAACGCGTAATAATTCTTGTAATGTGGTGATGCCGTTTTTTACTTTTTCTAAACCATCTTCAAACAAAGTTTTTGATCCTTGTTTGCGAGCAACCTTCCAAATTTCTTGAGTGGAAGGATTTTTTAAGATTAATTCTTTCATTTCCGGAGAGATGGGAATAAATTCAAAAATTGCTTGGCGTCCTTTGTAACCAGTATTGCCACACGCGCTACAACCTTTACCTTTATAAAAAGTATATGATTTGCCGGTAAAATATTTTCTCGCTAATTCCGGCACGGTTTTTTTGATATCAATTTGTTTTATCACCGAACTTACTTTGCATTGTTCACAAATTTTTCTTACCAAACGCTGGGCGATAAGTAATTCTAAAGTTGAAGCCAACAAGAATGGTTCAATTTTCATGTCGAGTAAACGCGGGACAGCGGTAGCAGAATCATTGGCATGGAAAGTGGATAATAATAAATGACCTGTGAGTGAAGCATTGATGGCAATTTCAGCGGTTTCATTGTCGCGGATTTCACCAACCAAAATAATATCTGGATCTTGGCGTACAATCGAACGCAGTCCGCCAGCAAAAGTGAGATTGGTTTTGGGGTTAACCTGAATTTGGTTTATACCTTCTACTCGATATTCTACCGGGTCTTCAATGGTGGTGATGTTTACATTGGGAGTATTCAAAATGCGAAGTAGTGCATACAGAGAAGTGGTCTTTCCAGAGCCAGTTGGGCCAGTAATGAGTATCATCCCAAACGGTTTTTTGTATGCTTTTTCTAACAGTATTTCATTTTCTGGCGATAATCCTAAATCCGGTAAATTGAAACCACGCACATATTGAGACAACAAACGCATTACCACTTTTTCTCCGTCCAAGGTTGGCAAAATAGACACGCGCAAATCAGCCGTCATGTTTTCTTTGACAAAACGCATCGCCCCATCTTGAGCAGAATAATGTTCATCGATCGGTAAATGTGATTGTACCTTGATACGATTCAAAACATTGCCAAAATATTCCTTGGGAATACGGCCGGCTTCGTTGAGTACGCCGTCTACACGAAAACGAATTACCACTTCTTTACTTTGTGGTTCAAAGTGAATATCCGAGGCGTGGTAGGCAATCGCATCTTCAATAATTTCATCAATAATTTCCGGAGCAATGTGTTCTTGTTTTTTTATAATATCACCAAAACGAGTTTCCAAAGTTTTGCGGTAAGCAATAAAAGCAGTATCAATATCTTCGGGCAATGAATAAGCCAGAGAAATTTTTTGAGTTTTGAAAATTTGTTTTAATGCTTTGGATAAATCTGTGGCCGCAGGATCGTCGGTAGCAACAACTACTTCTTTTGGTGTTTCTTTAAATAAAACAATATGATATTTGTTGGCAATATCTTCGGGAATTTTCAAAACTTGTTCTTTGGTTGGTTGTTGTGCGGGTAGTGATGCGTAATCAACATTAAGTGATTCAGCAATTGCTTGTCCCAAAAGATTGCGATTAATAAGCCCTTCGTTTTGTAAATAAACCAATGAAGTAGCATGATGCTCTTTGGCGTATTGTTGTGCTTTTTTCAGGTCATCCGCCGAAATATAACTGCCGTCAAGCAAAATTTTCTCAATTTTGTTGTCGTCGAGTTGCATATTTTTTGTTGTTTACGCGTTTAATATTTTTTTGATTTGTACTATGACTTCGGCGATAGAAGTGTTTGATTTTACATAATATCCTTTGGCGCCAAGTCCTTTGGCACGAGTAATATCGTCCTCCTGACCAAGATTTGAAGAAACAATTACCGGTGTTTTGTTATTATTGTCTTTTAATTTTTCTAAAACACCGAACCCGTCAATTTTTGGAATAATTAAATCAAGCAAAACCAAATCAAACTTTTCTTTTTTGAGCGCATTCAATGCCTGCTCTCCATCAAAGACAGCAATAGCATTATATCCGGACTTATTTAGCTTTAATTCGAGCGCTCTGGCCATCGGTTTTTCATCCTCCACAATCAAAATGTGTTTTTTAATTTCAGCCACATGATTATAAATTAATTACGAATATATTATACCACAAAAATGTGAAAACTAGAATAAAAAAAGACCTCAGTGAAGTCCTTTTGTTTTATTGTTGGTATTTATGTTTTTTTATAAGTCATCAATACTGCGCAAAAAACTACCAGGTTGGATATTTATTGGTTCATCTTCGTTAATATATTGAATTTCTTCATTTTTATCAAAAACAGTGCTTTTATAGGATAATAATGAGTGGTCATCAATCAAATCTTGGCTAATTTCAGACAAAAACAAGCTTGGACCGCCCAGCGAGGAGCCCCAACCCTCATTTGACATTGGATAAGTCAAAATTAAGTGTTTTTTGGCACGAGTAATAGCGACATAAAACAAACGGCGTTCTTCTTCCAGACCTTCACTTTCGGCCAAAGCACGACTGTTGGGAAAGGCGTCGTTGGCTACATTGATTATAAAAACCGCTTCCCACTCCAGTCCTTTGGCCTGATGAATAGTGGAAAGCACCAACCTTTTTTGGTTGTTTGTCTGTGTTTGGTTGGATGTCGGGTGGGCAAACGACTCTTGCAAACTAGATTCGGCCAAAAAATCAGATAAATTTTTGTGTTTGGTGGCAAAGGTGGCCATTTGTTCCAAATCCTTTTTTCGGTCATCACTATCTATGAATTCTGCTTCCAAATAGTCGCTATAATTCGAACTGATAATGGATTGGATTAAATCACCAGGGCTGCTTTCTGGAATATACGATTCCAAGAGAGCATTAAAAATTTTTAAGAAATTATTAAAACCGGTTTGGGTTTTTCCACCTAAAACTTCCCCAAGATTTTTTATGTCATCAATTTTTTCTAGTTTTTGCACGGCAGAAATAATTTTATTGGCAGCCGACGGTCCGATTCCTTCTTCGTGTTGGAGAATACGCAACCACGCAGAGGTGTCAGATAAATTATTTAATATTCTGAGATAACTCAAAACATCTTTGATGTGAGCGCGTTCAAAAAATCGCAAACCGCCACGATAATCATAAGCGATTCCTGCTTTGGCTAATTCCATTTCGAGCATTTGAGAATGATGAGCGGCACGAAACAGCACAGCGATTTTGTGTTCTGGAGTTCCTTGTTCAATCAGTTCATTTATTTTTTTTACAATAAAACTCGCTTCGTCGGATTGATCATTTTTTGGATATAAATTTGGTTTTATGCCATTTTCTTTTACTGCTTTTAATTTTTTTGGATATTGATGACGATTGTTGGCGATAACATTATTGGCCAAAGACAAAATTTCTTGGTGAGAACGATAATTTATTTCCAAACGAAAAATTTTCGCATCAGAATATTTTTCTTCAAAATTTAAAATATTTTTTATATCAGCCGCACGGAAAGAATAAATACTTTGGGCGTCATCACCAACTACCAACAAATTACGGTGTATTTTGGCTAATTTATCAATAATATTCGCTTGTAGTTTGTTGGTGTCTTGATACTCATCTACCAAAATATATTTGAATTGATTGGAAAACTTTTCTTGAATTGCTGGGGTGTTTAATAACAATGCAAAATTAATTAGTAGATCATCAAAATCCATTGCGTTGGATTCTTTTTTCTTTTGTTCGTATCGTGAGCTGACATCGCCAATAGTTCTAGACAGGTGCCACCAGCTATTAAATTTATCTTCAATTACTTCTTCAATACTTTTTTGAGAATTACGAGCAAAACTAATAATTGCGCCCACAACTTTCGCCGAAGGAAATTTTTCGGTGGTTTTAAATTCTTTGATACACAATTTTATCAACGCCTGGCTGTCGTCGGAATCCAAAACAGTAAAATTATTTTTGTATCCTAAATGTGGTGCGTAGTGTCGTAAAATTTTATTGGCAATGTGGTGAAATGTTCCTGACCACGGCATGTCATTCCCGTGCAAACGGGAATCCCCACTCATCAAATTTCTTACCCGTTCAATCATTTCATTCGCCGCTCGATTGGTAAAAGTTACCAACAAAATATTTTCTGGGCCAACACCTTGTTCCAACAAATAGGCAACCCGATAAGTAATAGTGCGAGTTTTCCCCGATCCCGCCCCAGCTAAAACCAAACAAGGCCCGTCGCCATTTTTCACGACGTCCAGCTGTTGCGGGTTGAGTTCTTGTTCAAAATTTATCATATTGAGTTTTCATTTTAACATGCCTGTAAGAGAAAATCAAAAGCCGCTGGATGTTTGCGGTGCATTATTTCAGTATTGTTGACAAAATTGTTGTTTTGTGCTATATTTACACGTTCTTTGAAATATATTTTGGCCAAGCTACGGCTAGTTTTTCTTTTGGTAAGGAAAAAGTAGAGGTAGCTGGGCTGCCGCTTGCTTGTCGCAAGGGCGTGGATGTGTCATCCCGCGCCAACTAGAGAGCTAACATCTTCGTCAGCAATGGTGAAGGAAGTGGGGATTTCTATGTGGCACAGTATCAGTGTTGCGGTGAACATCGTGTCGATGCTTGTGTTGGTCCTTTGCTACTTCAGGTCGAGGAGGGCTCACTCCATGCTCGACAAGTTCCATTCCGGCGAAGACAGGCCGTATTGGCGCGAGTCCTGGGATCTCCACGAGAAGGTGGAGAAGGTCCTGTTCACGCTCAGGGAGTACAAGCAGGGTGACGAGCAGACGACGGAGGCAATGTTGCAGGCGGTGGTGGCTTTGACTCCACCCGGCCGTCGTCCTTCGAACAGGGCGGTGCAATCTGCCCGCGCAAAGCTCGTGTTCGCGGCCAAGCAACACCTCGGCACCCCAAAGGTAGACAGGAAGCTGGCCGAACTGCGAGAAGCAGCCGCCCCCAAGGCGCGCTGATCGCGCCGTACCAACACAATTCGGCTTGATAAGTTGCGCATGTGATTAATGCGTGGCTAGTCGCCGCAAGGAAAATATGTGAGATTCGCCTGCGCTCACGGTACAAAAAAGCAGGCATCCATTTTCCTGTTGTTGTTAACGACATGAGAATAGAAAAAACTTCTTCTTATAGGAAGTTTTTTGTTTGTCTTGATTTTTTGTGCAAAATAGCGTAGTATTGGCTTAAATATAATTAGTATGTCATTTTTTGAACTAATCCACGAAGATAAAAAAACTGGTGCCAGAGCCGGTATTTTGCATACCGACCATGGAGATATTGAAACTCCGGTCTTTATGCCAGTTGGCACACAGGCCACAGTTAAAACCCTAGATCAAAACGACCTAGCTATTTTGGACCCAAAAATTATCTTGGCCAATAACTATCATTTGCATTTGAGACCGGGTGAAGATTTGGTTGCTCAATCTGGTGGTTTGCACAAATTTATGAATTGGGACCGGGCGATTTTGACTGATTCTGGTGGTTTTCAGGTTTTTTCATTAGGATTGCAAAAAGAAAAAAGCGACACCAAAGATCAAGGTAAATTGGTAAAAATAGATGAAGACGGCGTGACATTTCAATCTCATATTGACGGCTCTACTCATCGTTTTACACCAGAGTCCGCTACTTTGTGCCAACACAAGATTGGTGCGGATATTATTATGGCTTTTGATGAATGTACCCCTGATGATGCAGATTATAAATATACAAAGGAAGCTATGGATCGCACTCATCGCTGGGCAAAAAGATGTGTGGACGAACATAAGCGTTTGTCATTCCCGCAGAAGCGGGAATCTAGTGATGATAGATCCCCGATCAAGTCGGGGATGACAGTGCCGAAAGAATACAAACAATTTTTATTTGGTATTATTCAGGGTGCCAATCATGAAGATCTGCGCAAAGAATCGGCTAAATATATTGCCAGTTTAGATTTTGATGGTATCGCAATTGGCGGTGAAAGCATTGGCTACAACATGGAAGCTACCAAAAATATTTTGGATTGGATTACTCCATTATTACCAAAAGATAAGCCACGATACACTATGGGTGTCGGTTTGGATCCAGAGGATTTGCTCAAAGTGGTAGCTGGTGGTGCGGATATGTTTGATTGTGTAGCACCAACTCGTTTGGCTCGACACGGTATGTTGTTTGTTACGACTGCCGAGGACCCGAAACGTCGTTTGAATATAAAAAACTCCGCGTTTATCAAAGATTTTTCTCCAATTAGTAAAGACTGCGCTTGTTCAACTTGCAAAAATTATTCTCGCGCTTATTTACACCATTTATTTGTAGCACAAGAAATTACTGGTTTGCGTTTGGCTACCATCCATAATGTGCATTTTATGTTGGAGCTTATGCGTCAGGCACGGCAAGCTATTTTTGAAGATAGGTTTAAAGAATTTATAAATTTTTAAAACCCCAAAGTAATATATAATTACCTGGTATGAAAAAAATAGTTATTTTTACGGATGGTTGGCATCCATGGGTTAGTGGGGTGATTGTTTCCTTAGAAAGAACTATCGAACTTCTCAAAAAAAATGGTTTTGAGGTAGTTCTGATACATCCAGGCATGTTTCATAGCATTCCAGTATTTTTTTATCCAGAGGTAAAGCTGGCGGTTTTTGCGCAAAAAAAGATTGAGAAGATCCTTGAAGAAGAAAAACCAGATTTTATCCATATTACTTCTGAGGGGACACTAGGTCTGGCCGCCAGATTGGTTTGTCTACATAAAAAATATAAATTTTCAACTTCTTATCACACCAATGTACCATTATATTTAAAAATTAGAACGGGCTTTCTTTTTGATACCACCTACGCCTATTTGCGTTGGTTTCATAGTGTGTCAGAATCATTAATGGTGAGTACTCAAAGCTTAAAAAGCGAATTGGAGTTACGTGGCTTCAAAAATATTACGATATGCCCTTTGGGAGTAGATGCAGAATTTTTTAAACGCAGAGACAATTTAGTTACAGACACGGCTTCTTATCCATCTCCGGTATTTGTTTTTTGTGGACGCGTAGCGATTGAAAAAAACATCAAAGAATTTTTGGAATGTGATTTACCAGGCACCAAACTTGTTATAGGCGATGGCCCACAACGCCACGAACTGGAGAAAGAATATGGAGACAGAGTAAAATTTGTTGGATATAAAAAAGGTGAGGATTTGGTAAATTTATTATCCATTTGCGATGTTTTTGTTTTTCCTTCTTTAACGGAAACATTTGGTTTGGTGATACTGGAAGCTTTGGCCTGTGGTGTGCCAGTGGCAGCTCACAATGTGATGGGGCCGCGCGACATTATTACTCCTGGTGTAGACGGATTTATTGACGATGATTTGAAGACAGCAGCTATGGCTTGTTTGAATTTATCACGTGAAAAATGCCGCGAAAAAGCATTACAATTTTCTTGGGAAGAATCTGGCAAGAGTTTTATAAATAACTTGGTTAAGAAATAGTATGTTGCATTTGAAATTAATTTGTTTGGGAAAATTGAAAGAAAGTTTTTGGCGTGAAGCAGAGGAAGAATATTTAAAACGCTTACAGGCTTTTGCAAAAGTAGAAATTTTGGAATTGAAAGAAGAAAGTTTTGATGAAAAAACCTCGTCTGATATTATAAAAACAAAAGAGGCAGAGAAAATAAAAAACGCCCTAGAAAAAACTAAGGGCGCGTATGTTATCGTGTTGGACGAGCATGGTAAGCAATTTTCGTCTGTGGACTTTTCTAAAAAATTATCTGGCCTATCCAATGAAGGGATTAGCGAAATTATTTTTATTATTGGCGGACCGCGTGGATTAGATCAATCGATTTTGCAATTGGCCAATTTAAAATTATCTTTTTCTGCTTTTACTTTTACCCACCAAATGATGAGAGTGTTTTTGTGGGAACAGATTTACCGAGCCTTTATGATATCTGGTGGACGACAGTATCATTATTAATTTTTTGTCGCCATTTACAGTCTAGGTAAAGTAGTTTAAAATACTAAGGTAATAATATTTGTTTTTTTATGTCTAAACCTGTAATCGTTTCTGGTATTCAGCCGACCGGCAATCTCCATATTGGTAATTATCTAGGAGCGGTAAAAAATTGGGTGGAATTGCAAAATTATGGTAGATATCAACTTTATATTTTTGTTGCGGACCTACATTCTTTGACTGGCAAACAAACAGCCGATCAATTGAGGGAACAAACTCGAATTACAGTTGCCGAACTATTGGCCGCTGGCATAGACCCAAAGAAAACCACCTTTTTTGTACAATCTCATGTGCAAGAACATGCTGAATTGGCTTGGGTATTTAATTGTGTGACACCAATGGGTGAATTGGATCGCATGACGCAGTACAAAGATAAGACCGCCCAACACATTTCGGCTACCGCCGGATTGTTTACTTATCCGATTTTGCAAGCCGCCGACATTTTGATATATAAAGGCGACATGGTGCCGGTTGGACAGGATCAGGTTCAACATGTTGAGTTGACTCGCGACATTGCTCGTTGGTTTAATAATAAATACGGTGAATTTTTCCCTGAGACTAAACACTTGTTGACCAATGTTCCAAAAGTAATGAGTTTGTTGGAACCAGAAAAGAAGATGAGCAAGAGTTTGGGGTTTGGGCATGTAATTCAACTCTGTGAAACACCAGAAGAAATAGAAAACAAGTTAAAAAAGGCAGTTACAGCCACGGTTGGTGGAGCTATTACTCCAGGTGTTGCCAATCTGCTTGGATTACTAAAAGAATTTGGTGATAAAAAAATTTATGACCAATTTTTGCAAGCCGAAAAACAAGGAAACATTCGCTATGGTGACCTGAAAAAAGTACTTGGTGAAGCGATTGCTGACCATTTTGAATCGTTTAGGACAAAACGTGCCAAACTATTAAAGGATACTAAAAAATTGGATAAAATTTTAGTTGGTGGTTCTAAAAAAGCTCAAAAGGTAGCTATGACCAACATGAAAGCAGTGCGAAAAATGGTTGGTATTCGGTGATTATTTCCTGGGGAGATGAGCGGTACAACACCATGTTGTAAAAGTGGATCAAGATCATGAGCGGACAAAAAAGCACCATCAAGGTGCTTTTTAAGTCTGCAGTTTATGAATTTATTGTCTTAGTTTTAGTGTTGGGTCGCCTAGAATGATAGATAGGGCAAAGTGGAATTCTCTTGATTTATTATATGGAGATACCAAAGGAACATTCACATGGTTGACTATAGCCTGACCGATGCTTTCTCCGTTTGTTAATGATGTAGCAATGTTGTGGCCAAAATAACCATTAGTATTACTACCCATACCACCGGAACTATTAGTCGAACCTCTGGCTACCAAAACCTCGCTGTTTTGATTATATAATACGGAAGACAAAAAGTTTTCTTGATAATCTAAATTTCCAACAGAGCACGCATCATTCCAATAAAATATTGTTTTGATAGGATTATTGTTTATCCAGCTGATATCAGTTTTTCCGCTCCCACCCCAATAACCATGAGCACCTACCTCGGTGAAATCAGCCACACCTAGTGACAAATCTTTGTAGGCGTTACTGATTGAAAATTCCTCAGGGACACCATCTCCGTTAAAATATATTTTGGATGTGGTAGCGAGACTGAATGGAGACCAAGAGTATTGGCCAGAACGTAGATATGTTCTTGCTTGTTCATATTCTGCCAAATCCTTCGGGTTCGCCCCTGAAAGTTCGTCGATTTCAGCATATGCTCTTGGTATGAGAGACCCGTTTGTTCGATAATTATGGTTTTTTACAAGGAAGCGATTAATTGCGTCAGCTGTCGCATCGATGTCACCATTATAATACGGCAAAACACCAACCCATATTTCCCAATCAACATCACCGTCATGAATATCATAAGAATATGTACGGTTTCCTGGAGATTGATAGTT
Source organism: Candidatus Magasanikiibacteriota bacterium (assembly GCA_041665405.1). Classification (GTDB taxonomy): domain Bacteria; phylum Patescibacteriota; class Patescibacteriia; order Magasanikbacterales; family GWA2-37-8; genus CAIOJG01. The sequence continues at coordinate 6,484 of JBAYIZ010000006.1, read as the reverse complement.
TGTGGAAGTACTAAAATTTCCATCCAAATCTTCGTAATATTGAAGACTTAGCGCTTCTTCTGGTGAATCTAAACTTAATGAAACATTTTGATAGACGCGAGGAAAATCACCAATTAAGATAGTTCCAACAAGAGAAGATTTGTCATAAATGTCCTTCAAATAGGAACGCAGCTCCTGAGGGCTATTAAATTTTTTTGTTTTTTCTATTACACTATATTCTTTACACAAATCAGTTTCGAATTGTGTTAGATTTGATTGAATTTGTGTGCTTAAATTTGGATCAACAATTAAAACGACTCTCTGGCTTGCAGAAGAGCAAATTGTTTTTTCGGATGTATCTACGATTGGTGCTGGAGGTGTCGATGTTGTCTCAACAATGGTAGATGTTGTGGAGGAAGGAATTATAGTTTCAATTGTAGAGCTAGGTACCTCCAATATAACGGTGGTATTAGTTTGCGGAATCTGTTTTGAGACTGGGGCCGAAACCACAACTGGTTCTGGAGTAGCAACCGGTTGAGATGATCCGCCACCACCGCCTCCGCCACCACCACTGATTGTCGGTTGAGGAGTGATTATGTCAGCCGTCTTTATTAAAACAGTAGTAGTTGGAATTGGAGTTGCTGATATTTTTACATCACTAGGCGTTGGTAATTCCTTTTTTAAAATTGTTGTGGATATTTTTTTAGGAACAAACTTCGTCGCTTTGGTTAGCTTTGAAAATGATTTTAGATTTTGTACCTGAATTGAATAATAATATACTTTGTTCTTTTTCGCGCTAATATCAAGCATGTTGCCATTCTTACAGGAAAGTTTTTTTATCATGGTTCCTTTGGTTTTTGGCGATGTTGATCTGTAAACAAGACAAGAATATCCAATCGAGGACTTTTGGTTGCTCCACTTCAAAAGAGTGCCTGTAGGTACAGCTTGATAGGTAAAACCAGTTGGTGTAACAGGTAGAGCAATTTTTGCTTCTACTGGAGATGTTATGGCCAAACAGAGCAAAATTGTCACTAAAACAGAGGAAAAACGCATAGTTATAACGATTAAAATTAACTTGCCATAATAGCATAAAAACGGTCTTTTGTCAATGGTTAGCCATTTATCCCACACAAGCATGATGTGGGCTAGTTATATTTGTGGTATAATAAACTTATAATATAATTAAATAAATTTATGGAAAACTCAAACATGCAACCGAGTGTCGTAAAAGCGAGCAGTACACCAAAAGATGTGTTTTTGCACCTATTTAACATTTTGACTTTTTATTTGAGTGTTATTGGTTTTATTACATTGTATCTTCAGTATATCAATGCGCTATTTCCTGATGCATTGAATTATTATTATACTGGTATTGCCGAGTCGGTACGGGTGGCGTCATCTATTTTATTGATTGCGGTGCCGGCATATTTGATAACAGCCTGGTTGTTGGCCAAAGATTTATATGCTAATCCAGAAAAGCGCGAATTCAAATTAAGAAAATGGTTAGTGTATTTTACACTTTTTGTTTCCGCAGTTACTATAATTGTTGATTTGATTATTCTGGTTTATAATTTCTTAAGCGGTGAGATTACTACCCGTTTCTTTTTAAAGATTTTGATAGTGTTGTTGGTAGCGGGAGCAGTCTTTGGATATTATATGTGGGATTTGAAACGCAAAGAATTAATTTCTCGTGTTCCAAAACTTTTGGCAGGGATTTTATTGGTTTTGGCGCTGGGAAGTGTAGTGGCCGGATTTTTTGTTGTAGGCACTCCATTTGAACAACGCAATCGCCGCTTTGATGAACAACGCATACAGGATTTGCAGACAATACAAAATCAGATTTTAAATTATTGGACTCAAAAGTCTGAATTGCCTGGAGAGGTAATACAGCTAAACGACAGCATCTCTGGTTTTGTGGTACCGACCGATCCTCAAACTAAACTAGATTATGAATATCGCATTATTAATCAATATAATTTTGAGTTGTGTGCTAACTTTGTAACAGTGAGTGATAATAATTTCAACACTCTTCCGGCCTATCCTAAGCCATTTGATTCCTTCAACCAGAATTGGAGCCATCAAGCAGAACGTACTTGTTTTAACCGCAAAATTGATCCGGAATTATACAAACCAAAACCAGCCAATACTGATATGCCATTAGTTGAACCATTAAATTAATTCATATCTCGAATTGATTATATGAAAATTTCAGCACAATTACATCAGTTTATAAATGAAAGTGCCTTATTGGTAGTATCAGGTACTCAAGCGGCAAATTTTTATATCGCCAGCGAAGGAGAGATTGCGCAAGCGGGGCAGGTCACTTTATTAAAAAGCCATTATTCTGATCGTGAAAACTTTGGCAGACGTGGATCATTGGTGTTTGAATCTGGCTCAAAGATAGAAAAAATGAAGAGATCAAAACATAGCGATTTTCTAGTTTTGGTTAAAGACTTTGTGAAACAAATATCTGGTGAACAAAAATTTAGTGCGGTGTATTTGTTTGCTCCAACCGAAATCATGTTGGATATTAAAAAAACATTACCAGCTGTGCTTGTTAAAAAAATAAAGTGTGTTTATTTGGGAAATTTGCACAAAGAAAAACCGATGGACATATTAAAAAAATTAAAGAAAAAGCCTCTTAAATAAGAGGCTTTCTTTTTTATTAAAATTTGATATAATTAAAACCATTAATATATTTTTTATTGGGGGTATGAAATATTTTATTTTGGTTGCTGTCTTTATATTTGGCAGTTTTTTTATTGGGCAAAAATTATTGGCGGCCAATACGGATATTATCATAAATGAGATTGGTGCCTATCCAACGAGCACTCATGAATGGATTGAGATTTGGAATCGGGGAGCAGACTCGATTGATATTAAAGATTGGAAATTTTGGGAAAATAGTACCAAACACAATCTCAAGGCGACGACTTCAACTGATAGTATGATATTGTCTGGTGAATATGGGGTGATTTGTCAGGACGCCGATATATTTATGTTAGATCATCCCAATTTTATCGGTTCAGTATTTGATTCTTCTTGGACAAGTTTGAGTGAAAACAGCGAAGAGATTGGTTTAAAGGATGAAATGGATAATTTTGTAGAAAAGTTTAGTTATGTATCTACCACAAATTTTTCATTAGAAAGAAGAAATCCATTTTTAGATAATTATAGTTTGGATAATTGGCAGGAAAATTCTGTTGGCAATACTGTGGGTGCACAAAATAGCAATTATTCAATAGTTGATATTAATTTCACTACTACCACCGCTACTACTACAGCAGAGTCGTCTTCTACTATGGACATGTCTACCTCTTCTGACAGTATTTTTGATTGGAGTTTTATAAAATTAAATGAAATTGTATCAGATCCAGTTGAGGGAAACGAACAGATTGAGCTATATAATAATAGTTCAAGTACAGTAGATTTATCTAGTGGTTTGATTTGTGATTCTTCGGATAGTAATTGTAAACCAGCAAATGGCAGAATCGGTGGTTATGACTGGCTAATAGTTGATTTGTTGACTGGAGGCTATCTTAATAATGGTGGTGATTCGGTGATATTAAAGGATGACAATGGTGCTGTCGTGGATAGAATTGATTATAGTGAAAGCAACTCACTTATTACTGATAAAGGACAGTCGTTAATTAGAAAAATAGACGGTTTTGATACTGGCACGGATAGTGATTGGGCGGTCACCAACAAGATAACTCTAGGAACTGCCAACGAGTTAGTGGTTCCTATCGTCAATCTGAATACTGGCGGTAATAGTGGTGGTAGCTCAGCGAATGATAACACCAACGGACATATAATTACTTCAACCACATCAACCAAAACAACAAAAACAACAAAAACATCGACCACTACAAAAACTAATATTGTTGAAACAAAAGACCCAGTCAACATTAGTTGGAAATATGATTTCCCATATGGTTTGGATGTGGGTGAGATAGGAATCTTTAGTGTCAAAGGTAGTGCCGATCCACGCGGTGGCGAAGTAAATTATTTTTGGAATTTTGGTGATAACTTTAGTAGTACAGGATATTTATCTGGGCATTCATTTGCCACTTCAGGAATATATTTGGTTTCAGTGACGGCTTCTAGTAGCGCTGGTACAACTGGTAAAAAAGAATTTAAAGTTTATGTTGGGCCAAACTTTTCTGTGGCTAATGCCAATATGAAAATTAGTGGTTGGTATACTACCAGTACAGAAGATATGGAAGAGTATATTGAACTCACCAATTATTTGGATAAGTCACAAAATATATCTGGTTGGAAAATAAAAAATAAAAGTGGCAAGGAATATGAGATACCAGTAAACACCACTATAGTGGCTTCAGGAACTTTAAAATTTTTTAGAGCAGTTCACCATCTTAGTTTTGATAAAGATGGTGATGAAATAATTTTAATATCACCCAATGATAAAGAAGTATATAAAGTTGTATTAAAAACAGAAAAAAGTGCAACCAAAGAAACAAAAACAACTTCTGCCAAGACGACAGTAAATTGGTTGTCCGTACGCGGATCAGTAACCGTAGAGCCAAAGACTTTTGGTCAACAATTTTTTTATGTTAGCGATGATGATCAAAACGGTTTTCAAATTTATCAATATAAAAAAGATTTTCCAGAATTAAAAATTGGTGATTACATTTCTGTCGGGGGAGAGGCTGCTATCGTTGGCGGCGTAAAAAGAATCAGGATAAAAAATAAATATGCAATCAATGTTTTATCAACAAATAAAATTATTGAACCGATTGATTTGAAAATTGAAGATATCTCAGAGGAAATGTTAGGCGGATTGGTAAAAATATCTGGTGATATAACGGAAATAAAAAGCACGCTGATGTACGTAGATGACGGTGTGACCGAGGTCGCGGTTTATTTCAAAAAAGGAGCGCAAATTAATAAACAGGAGTTGAAAGAAGGAGACAAGGTGGAAATAATTGGGATATTAAATCAAGGTAAAGACGGTTGGCAGATTTTGCCACGAGCGTTGTCTGATATCAAAGTAGTTGGTTATAGCGATGAAGTGCTGGCCAGTCGCATAGCGAATGATCAAAATAAACAAACCGAAACATCCAAAATGTATTTTACAACTACAGCTGGTGGTTTGACGGCGTTACTGTTGGGCTTTGTAGCCAAAGCACGTGGGGCGTTGTTAATGGCGGGAATTAAAAAAGTAGCCAGTTTGGCGACAGGAATTATAAAGAGGGGTTGATTTAGATTAATATATGTGATAGTTTATGTCTTGTAATCAGTGGAAGGGTAGCCAAGTGGTTTACGGCAACAGTCTTGAAAACTGTCGTGTCGAAAGGCACCGCGAGTTCGAATCCCGCCCCTTCCGCAGTTCGCAACGAAGTGAGTTTAAACGCTCACTTTTTGCTTATTTAAATGTTTGATTTGAATTACCTTGTTGACCAGGGTGTTTAAAAAGTTTATACTAAAATTAGTTTTAATATTATATATATGGATGAAAACGCTGGCAAAAAACTCGAAACTAATATGTACGCTTGGGGTAAAGCTTTGGGGTCTGTGGATACACCAGATAAAAATAGAGTTGATAATGTCAGAGAATTATCAAACGCATTGGGGGCTTCGAGATTTTCAGGATGGGACAGGATCCAAAAATTAGGCCTTCCAAATGACGTGCCTAGAATTTGCTCTTTGGAACATTTATTAAACAGTCCAGAAGAGATTTTACCGGAAGTTGGAGATAGTGATTGGTTTGTGCTTTTAGAACCCAAAAAGAAAGATGGTATGAGATATAGAAAGACACCTCTGAAACGTGAAGAAATATTGGAATTTGTTAAGAGCACAATAAATCAGCACGAATTAAACGTAGGAGATTATGATGTTTCAATCGTTGAAATGCGCCCACAAAAATATGGTGGAAATATTATAGTAGACCCAAAAGGAAGAATTCTGGCAGAAATTAGTAGTGGAGGTCAAGGTGTGGTAGCGGATGGTACTCATGATGTAAAAAAGCACGGAGAAATGTTTGTGGCTCGTCGCGATGAGCTTTCTGGTTTATTTAAATATTCTTGGGAAGACGGGGAGGCTACTGATGGTGTGCCATTACGAGAGCTGGTTTATAAAACAATAATGAACATACCTCACGAAGGAGAAGGCAGAGACTTAAAATTTTTGCCAGGATATTATGAGTTTAAATTAGTTGACAAAAGACGTGAAGATGGGTTAGAACCAGTTTTTATTGATTGTCGAAATGGCTCCTCTTTGTTAAATTTACCAGAATAATAAAATTTTTCGTCAGCATTGTCGGGGAAGGCTGTAAATCAAAACCCGATTCCACCGCTATTGTGTTATAGTCATAGATAGGTTTAAACAAAGAATGGACAAAACCATTCTTTGTTTGTATTTCCATATTTGGAAAGGTGTTTGACTGGTAGTCATTTTTTATGTATAATATATGTATTATGTTCAGAGTAAAATTTCCCAAAAATCAACAAAAAATATTTTTTGATTCAGTTAGAAGAAAAACAGG